>JAGAUN010000055.1 GCA_017620715.1 Muribaculaceae bacterium
AAATCACCTTGCACGCATTCGCAGATACGGAGGTAAGTCGCTGACGTTCCCGAAACCTCCGCCACATAGTATGATTCGGAAGTTGGGTCAGTGTAGAATGAGACGGCGGTAAGTATCTAAGAAGAGGGGGATGCGACGACGCCAGAGGAAGCGGTCGGTGCATTCTATGACGCCGGCCGAAAGGTGCTCTACGCGCTCGGGCTCTGCTATGAGGCGGTCTATCTCGGCAGCGATGCGCGAGGTGACTTTGTCGTAGCTCTCTATGGGAATCTTTATGCCGCAACGGTCACACACCACGCCCGACATGCCGCAATGGTCGAGCGTAAGAGTCGGTACTGCCTGCGCCATGGCCTCAAAAAGCACTGTTGTTGTGGCTTCGCCCATCGATGATATTATGTGCAGGTGCGCCGAGGAGTACAAGTTTTGCACTTCACTTCGCGATAGTTTGCCATGAAAAGTGATATGCTCTGCAAACGCTACGGCCTTGTGAGCAAGGTCGGGGCGCAATTCACCAGGGCCTACCACATGAAGGTGCCAACGATTGGATTTCACTTTGGTCAAGGCGTTTATGAGTATACCAATCGCTTTGTTTTCGTCATTGACTCGTCCTACCCATATCAGTTGTATGTCTTGACCAGGAAAAAGAGAAATGGGCGTGGTGCGTTCCATGGCGGTCACGCCATTTTCAGGTAGATATATGGCCTCTTTGCCATGGTGTTTTTTTAACAGACGTACAGCATTCGGCGTGGCGGCAAATATGGCGTCTGCCCGGCGGAACGCTTTTCGCACACGCGGCATGTAGCGAAAGAGGCCATTGTGTACTATACGACGTGCAAAAGCCGAAACTTTGGCGCGAAATATATATGTTCGGTATAGGGAGAAGGGCCGATTCTCAACAGCCATCACCGGCCCCCATACGTAAGGCACTTCCTTTATTTTCCAGCAGAATCCTGGTTCCTTGAACCCGATGGGGCTGAGGTAATGGATAAGGTCTATTTGGCCAGCCTCGACTTCATTGAGGATAGCCTGATAGACTCGTTTGTGCCAGCGATGATAGTACAGGGAGTAGTAATAATCGAGTTTTAACCCGGGCGCAATATGGTCGCATGACTCTATGGGTATGGCATGCCAAACGACATTGGTGAGCGGCCCATGTTCGCCCTCGTATTGCTCTATTTCGACGGGATGATAAGCGTAAAATACATCAATGTGCACATGACGGCTCATCTCCTTGACGAAGTTCCAACTCACCGAGGCTTCCGAGCCCCGGACGGGTGAGATGTCGCGTGTGATGAGTGCAATACGCATTGCGTTATGTAGCAGGGGTGATGAATCTGTTAATAAAACGCGGCCGTTTTGCCTATATTGTGCGTTGAAGCAAAATAGCATCAACCGGCACTAACTAGTACAAACTATTCCAATGTTTGCAAGATTGGAATAGTTTGTAATGATGATATCATTACGGAAGTTCCGCCTCATGATTAGTGCACTTCTGTAATTATATGTTATTTGATAAAATGTTTATCTTTGCACAATGCAACCGGACAATCACATTCCTACACAATCTACACGCATATTGGCTTTTGACTATATGAAGGCCATAGCCATAATTTTGGTTGTGATTGGCCATTATTGCCCCGCAAGTTCGCCTAAGATATGGGTAGCAATCAATAAAATCATCTACTCATTTCACATGCCGGTATTTATGGCCGCAAGCGGCTTTTTATACGCATACACACGTAAACCGCAGCGTTATAGTCTATTCCTTATCAAAAAATTCAAAAGACTCATAGTTCCCTATCTCTCTGCGTCGGTGCTTATATTTGGCATTAAGATCTTTACCGAACGTATTGTTGCTATAGAAAATCCTGTGCAGATCATTGATATAGTCAGGATACTTTGGTATCCCGAAGCAGGATATTTTCTGTGGTTTCTCATGGCGCTTTGGTGGTGTTTTGTGTTAATTCCGTTATTCAGAACCAAGAGTAGCCGATTGGTACTGCTTATCATAGCCGCATCGCTGTCGGTATTGCCGTGGCACGCTCCGGAGGCATTATGCCTTTGCCAAACGCAGAAAATGCTCGTATACTTTGTGCTTGGTGTAGTAATACATGATTATTCCGGATTGCTTAAGAGATTGATTTCAGTAAACATCTGGCTTGTATTGTCGCTGTTTTTACTTGCTGAAATAATATATGTATGGGAAGTTCCTACATTAGTCTACATACTGCCTTACTTGGGAATCACTGCCATGCTAAGCCTCTCGTTTGCCATAGAACGCACAGGGCGTATTCCCCGACTTAAGCATACCCTGCTGTTTGTATCGTTGTACTCATTTGGCATCTATCTGTTCCACACCACATTTGAGGGATTCGGCAAAACTGCTTTTGCAATCCTATACCGTCATTTTGATATTACGTGGAGTGTGGGGCCGTTTGCCGTCGCAGCTACGGTGATAATTTTGACAGGCGTTATTTTTCCGATACTGCTGTATAGATGTATCTTCAGTCGCTTTGTTACCACACAGTTACTCTTTGGAGCATCTGCTCCGGCCAAAAATAAATAGTCGTAGTTATGACGCGCATAAGTTCCACACACGGTTGTGGAAGATGCAATAAACGGGCGTGTCGGTCCGTTATACACAATGGCCAATTCATCGCTGATTGTAACCTTATGTATGATAATATCATAATAAGTGTAGAGGCCAATTGGGTTTAATTATGTCTGAAACTGATACACTGCAGAAGAATGCGATGCACGGCCTTGTATGGGCTGCGGTCGACAGGTTTTCTACAATTTTCATTCAATTCGGTGTAAACCTTGTTTTGGCCCGTCTTCTCATGCCCGCCGATTTCGGCATTATTGGTATGATATGGATATTTTTAGGGGTGAGTCAAGTAGTGATTGAGGGAGGGTTTGTGTCGGCCCTGATTCAGAAAAAAGAGCCTACGCAGACCGACTTCTCCACAATCTTTTTCTCAAACATTGCGGTTTCTTCTTTACTGTATCTATTGCTCTTCGTCACGGCGCCACTGATTGCAGGGTTTTACCGCATGCCGCTTCTCACCGATGTGCTGCGCGTACTAGGACTTTGGTTGATTGTGTATTCGATTAATGTGGTACAAACAGCCCGGTTACGCAAAAAACTACAGCTTAAGACTATAGCTATAGCAAATCTTTCTGCGATAGTTGGCTCTGGGGCACTGGCCATTTTTCTCGCATATCATGGGCTGGGAGTCTGGTCGCTCATCATTCAGCAGATTTCATACGGAGTGGTTACCACTGTGTTATACCTTATAATTACGCACTGGATGCCATCGCTGTCCTTTTCCGTACAGTCATGGAAACAGTTATTTGGGTTCGGCGGTTATATGCTTATTTCTACCATATTGCAAGAAATTGCGTATAATCTGCAGGGCATATTGATAGGCCGGCGGTTTTCGGCCACTCAAATGGGCTACTATACCCAGGCCAACCGTTTGGATATGGTCACGAGCAGGTCATTGCCTCAGGTCATAAATCAGGTGTTGTTCCCGGTATTCTCATCGGTGCAGACCGACCTTCCGCGTTTGCGTCAGATGCTCATTCTCTCCACCCAACTCATAGCCTTTATCACCTTTCCTATCATGGGAGCATTGGTAGTGTCGGCCGACTCGGTTGTGACTCTGCTTTTCGGCGAAAAGTGGCTTGCCAGCGGTACATTTCTGCAGATACTCTGCGTGGGAGGGTTCGTAACATGCCTGCAGATTGTGACATTCCATGCTGTTGCAGCTGTAGGTTGCAGCCGCCAGTTGTTTGTGTGGAGCATATACAAATGGATATTTTTGTTTGTGGCTCTTATTGTGGGCATGGAATTCGGCATTTATGGCATAATGTGGGCTATCACCATAGGCAACTATAATATATATATAGTGAATGCTCTTCAGGTGCAACGCCATATAGGCCTATCCGTTTGGATTCAGTGGAAGATCTTGCTTCCCATTAGCGCGCTTGCCATAATAGGCATGGCCGCAGGTTTCGGCTGCCGCTATCTACTTCATATGCCCACCCTGCTGTGCGGAGTGCTCACAGTGGTATTCTTTCTGCTCGGTGCCATTGTCACCCGTTCAGAGGCTCTGCGGCAAACCCTGCGCATCCTAAAAAATCACCTTGGCAAAAAGAACAAGCCGAAAAAGCCCTATAGGAGCAATTAAATTCTGATATATTAACAAATAATATAAAAAAAGTGCGATATTTGCACTGTCCAACTGCAATCGCAAACTAAACCAATCGTCATTATTCCTTACGGTATCACTATAGCCGTAAGCACTCTCACGCCACTCATGAGCATCCTTAAGAGCATAAGCACTGTCAACTGGGTCTATATTCTATTCTGGGGTATCATATCGTTTGTATCATCCTTCTCCGGAATTCTGGAGGGCAACTTTGATTTCTTTGACCGGTCATCAGATGCCACTCGGGCGTACGCTCCTGTATGTATATGGATAATAGCTTTTTTCGGCGATTACATCTACACCATTCACACCATGGACTCTGAACGCCAGTTTATCCATCAGAAATGGACCGAAATTACATACGTCCTGATAGAGATAATATTCATAGTAAGCCTTATCTCTCTCTTTTATCATACGTCAGTATGGCGAACCATAAGCCTTATAATTTTGTTTATTAGCATCATAGGTCTTAAAGCGGCATCACTTTGTGTAGTGGCGCCACGCGTACGCCTCCAAAAGGCCTGAACTCTTTTATATAACCGCAGGCATCAGTCATGAAAATAGCCATATTTATTTTATCCATCATAATAGGTTTCGCCGTAATCTGGATGATTCTCAGGCGGCGCACCGTTGTGATTCCTGTGGCAGATGCCGGAGCTAACGAGGGGAATGCCTCGGTAGTTGAAGTGCCGGCGACGTCGAATCCTCCGGTATATACCTTAGGTGATAAAGTCATTAATCTGTCAGGCTATGGGCGTTACCTCATCCGTGGCCACTCGCTCCGGCCGGAGGGACTCGACAACGGCACCATGGTCTACACACTCCCGCTGAGCGCCAACGCCGAAGATCTTCATCTCCTCCCCGGGCGCTTTATCATACTCAGATATCATACAGAGCGTTATGCCGCCGAACACCCCGGACTGCCAATTCCGGCCAATGGTTTCAAAGCCCGCAAAGTCATAGCCGTGTTGTCTACAGGTTTGAAAAAATCTGAATTTGAGCAGAAGGTGGCGAAAAGCATCGGGAACCAAACGGATTCAAACCGTATTGATGAAGTGGTCGCCCATCTGTGGGATAAGTATGAGCGTGCATGCGGTTATTACTCCGAGGAAAAGCACCTCATCATGTCTGTGACCTATCGCAATGAAGGCACACTGCGCGACTATTCCTTCCACTCACCCCGATACATTAGCGGTGTAGTAAAATTCAAATCCTGACTTCCCCAAAGCACTAACAGTGATTGTAACATGACTGGCATTGCCTCGGCAAAATCAGCCATGTATAACTGTGAACACCATATCAGAGAGCTTGAGAGACGATTTTTTCATATGCTCTTTACTGAAAAAACAATAAGAATCATATATCCACGTTAAATATTTGACAAACCAACATAGCAATGAATATAAAAACCATCTTCATCACAGCCGCCATAATCATACTGTTCTCGGGATGTAAACCCAAACACGATTTGGCTCTTTTTACCGATCTCGATCAAAAGACGCAGGGCACTCTTGCAACTCTGCCTTATACCAACACAATAGAGCCGGAATCGGAACTGGTGATTTTAGTAAAATCAGAGGTACCTGCCGCAGCCGCGCAATTCAATCTCCCATATACCAATATAGCACCTGATGGAAGCACCGATACCCAAACCGCCCCCAAGATACAGACTTATATGGTTGACGACAAGGGAAATATCGATTTCCCCGTACTCGGGCAGCTTCATGTAGCCGGGATGACCATATATCAACTCAAAGACTATCTCACCGAACGCCTCAAACAATACCTCAAAGACCCCGTAGTCACCGTAAGCCTTCAGGGTTATCAGGTGTCTGTGATAGGCGAAGTAGGTTCGCCGCGTGCCATCTATACACGTGCAGATCGCTTCAGCATACTTGACGCCCTCGCCCAGTGCGGTGACCTTACGGAATATGCCCGTCGCGACAACATATTGGTGATGCGCCGCACTGCCGACAATCAGATTGAATACGGGCGTCTCAACCTATCTTCGAGCAATATTACCACATCACCATACTTCTGGCTTAAAAACAATGATATAGTGGTGGTGGAACCAAACTCCATAAAGCAGGACAACTCAAAAGTAAACCAAAACAATACATATCGTCTTTCAGTGCTATCGTCGATACTCGGTATTTGCTCTGTAATAGCTTCTGTGCTTATCGCCACACTTAAGTAAAGGGGCTGTCGTTAATAAGCTCACCGCGCTAATCTATCATGCTCAGAGTCGACCGCCTCAGCATATATATTGTAATGTTCGGACTCATATTTTTGATTCCGAGCGTTTACATGTTTGACAAAACCGACGAGCTCACCGCTTGTATGCTGATAGCACTTGCCGGTATTGACATGATTTCAAACGGAAATTTCCGCAAATACAAAGGATTTCTCTGGCTTGTTGCCATACTTACAGCATACGGAATTTATTCGCTTTATCTTCCTTACAACAAACCGGAGTATATACTTGTAGACTGGCTAATACAGATTAAATCGTTTGCCTGCTTCTTCATTCTCTTCGCTATCAACCCACAGTTTACCGAGCGCGATAAACACTGGATAAAAAATATCTGCGCATTCAATATGATAGTGCTCTGCGCAGCACTCTGTTGCGGTTGGGATGTTACCATGCTACTTGTGTTTCACCCGGCTTATGCGGGTACCATTATTTTTACGAGCGCATGTTTTTACGTGTATGTATCGATTGATGAGGAAGGCCGTGTGCCACGCAAAGTAATACGTAACGTGGTCATGGCTCTTGTTGTAGGTTGCCTATGCCTAAAAGCCAAATATTTTGGTATGATGGTTTTAGTGGCATATTTCATATTTCTTTACAAACCGGGTGTAATGCGTAACTTTTCGCCGGTGCATCTATTCACCATACTCATTATATGCTCCGGTGTGCTTGCGGTGTCATGGAATAAAATCAATTACTACTATATACAAGGCGAAGCCGAGTCTTTTGATCCTGAAGCAATATACTCATATGCCCGTCCGGTAATGTTCATGACCGGGGGTCTGATTCTCGTCGACCATTTCCCGTTCGGCACCGGTCTGGCTTCGTTTGGTACCGCTGCTTCGCAACCGGGCTTTAATTATTCGAATGTATATTATGAATACGGCATCGACAAGGTACATGGTATCAATCCAAATTCCGAAGAAAGTTTCATCTGCGATGCTTTCTTTCCTGAATTAGCGCAGTTCGGCGTAGTCGGCCTGATTCTTTTCATCGTTTTTTGGGTTTGGGCATACTCATTTCTCAGGCCTATGGCCAGATATTATATAAAGCAATATCGACCTCAGTTCATAATAGGCTCGTGTATAATAATATTTCTGCTCCTTGAATCTACTGCAGCAACAACAATAGTACACACTGTGGGCCTCGAATGTCTCAGCCTTTTAGGTATAATCTGTGCTACGGGCCGCACCCTCAAAAATAGGCATACTATTGAGGAGTCAAAAGAGCTTCAACCGCAGAGTACCACCCCAAAGCAATTGTATAAAATCTGATTTTCAAGCAAATAAGAAACAAAACACATCACATATTATGTCACAGCGAACCAACACACTCGACCTCAGACGATACTTATCTGCACTCAAGCGCACACGATGGATATTGATTCCGGTTATTGTAATATTTTTTGCCCTCGGCGTATTTTTGAGCGTAAGGTCGCTGCCCAAGTACACCATACTCGGCAGCATGCTTATCGGAGAGATAGGCTATGATACTGAAAACCGCGCCGGCGGTATGGCTCAGATTATGAAGACATTCTCTGTGGGCGGCTTCGGCGCATCGACAGTCGACAATGAGGTGATTATAGCCGGCAGCTATGATGTGATGCTCCGCACCGTAGAGCGCCTTAACCTCAACCGATCCTACTTCGGTAAGGATAAAGAGGGCAAGAAATACCAGCTATACAAAGATACCCCGCTGCGCGTGGAGGCTCCAAAAGAGTATTTCGACACCCTCTCAACACCCTATTCTGTTAAAATCAAGCTGTTGGGCGAAGGCAAAGCCGATATAAAAGTGCAAAGTGGTATGTTGGGGCGCACATATTTCGAAGCCTCCGATGTTAAATTGCCGCATCTTATCGAGACACACTTCGGCGCCGTCAACATAATGCCGGTTGACAGCCTCATGGCTTCGACACCCTTCCGCACAGTCACCGTTAATGTTTGTGGTACAGACGCTGCCGCCAGTATGCTTTTGAAACAGATTGAGATTGAGGTGCAGTCGAAACTTTCTGACGTAATTGATGTACGTTACGATTGTCCTAATGTTGAGTTGGGCAAAGCGGTGGTCGATGGTCTCATGTCGGAATACAATGCCAAGCGTCTTGACCGTCTGCACGAAGCATCGGTGGCTACGATTAAGTATTACGACAACCGTATAGCCGAGACATTCCCCGAACTGCAGAAACGAGAAAATGCCCTTGCCGAGTACCAACGCACAAACTCCCTGATGGGTATCGACTCCGAAACCGAACTGCTTGTTGGCACAGCCAACTCGTCTAAGCAGCAAATTGTGGAAATGAGCCACAATATAATGTACTATGAGATGGTGCTCCGCACTCTGCGCAACCGTCTTAACACCGACGTGATAATACCGCAGATGGAGAGTCTCGAAGATCCCAACATATCTACCTTTAACACATACATAATGCAGCGACGCGAACTACGCCGATCCGCTACCGACGACAATGAGGCTCTGCAGCTCCTTGATGAAAAGATTGAAGGCATGCGAGACCTCATTATTGAAAACTCCGAGAAACGGCTGGCAAAGATGCGTTCCGACCTTGCATTCATCGAATCGAAACTCGGTACTGCCGAAACACGCCTTGACAAATATCCCACCTATCAGCTCGAATACGCCAACCTGATGCGCGACAAGGAATATACTAATTCGCTTTACCAGTATCTCGTAAGCCAGCGCGAGAACTCGGTGCTTCAACTTTACTCCAACACCAACATAGGCTTTGTATTCCAGCCCGCATTCGTAGAAAAGAAACCCGGAATACTCCGAAAACTCCTCTGGCCGGCTGCCTTGACCGTAGTTGGTATAATGGGCGCCTTGTGCCTGGGTCTGCTCTTTATGTGGTGCTCGCGCAAAGTGAAAAGCCCCGTCGACCTTGCCTTCATACACTGCGCTGACAATGCCGTGACCGACAACGAGCAGGGTATGGTGTCGCTGCGCAACAAGCTGCTTCTCGCTCCCGATACCCACGTGCTCTATTCGGCCGACCTCACCGGCACCAATTTACCTGCGGCCAACCTTGTACAGTCATTGCTTTCGATTGGCAAGAAAGTAGAGGTAATAGAAGGTGCGGAGTCGAACGACGATTTGCTCACCCCCGACGTGCAAAACCGCATTGCAGCCGCCCTTGAAGCCGGAGCCGACTATGCAATGGTCAACGTGCCCGAACCCGACCAGTTACCGCGCATCGAAACACTCGTTGATGCTCCGCAGGCTGCATTACTGCTCTCACTCACCGAGGGCAAGATATTGCGCAAGAAAGTAAAAGCACTGCTCAGCGGCCAGACCGCAGCCAAAGTCTACACCATAATAGCTCGCTGAGTATCGCCATGATATGGATTTTGCTCGACACTGTAGAGGGGTACCCCTTTATTGAACAGAGGCTAACCATGCCATGCCGCAAAATATTATCGCCACAGAAAAAGAGCAAATATCACACGTGGATTGCCGGTGCATGGCAGGCATCGCGCCAATCCAAGAAAGGCGATACAATATTGGCCGTATACGACTTTCAGGGCATACTCTGCTGGATATTCGGTGTGCTCACCATGCGTCGTCGCAACGTATTGAGCATAAATCTTCTGCTAAAAGATAAAGATACCATGCGCAACAAAGTGGCCACCTGGTTATATCGTCGAGCAATACACTCACCCCGATTCGCCACCACCGTTACTTCGGGCGCCTATTCGGCATGGATTAACCGGAAGTTGGGCACCAAAATAGATTTCCCGCTTTTGCGCGACGTCTATTATCTTACTTACGAGCCCGCAACGACGCCATCCAAGGGCGACGGGTCTGTATTTTGCGGCGGCCGTAATTCACGCGACTGGCCACTTATGATTGAGGTAGCAAAGCGTTTACCGGAAGTTAAATTCCGATTTGCAATGCCACTTGACTCCTATCATGCGCTCAAGGATTCCATGCCCTCAAATGTAGAGGCGGCCGGAGAGATTCCATACGACCAATTCATGGAATGGATCAACTGCTCCTCTGTAATATGTATGCCCCTCACTACCGACGCTCCCGCAGGACTCATCACCATGTTTCAGGCCGCAGGTTACCGCAAGCCAATCGTAGCCTCTTATACTGTTACATCGTCGGAATATCTCACCCCTGAGCATGGATATCTGCTCAAGTCATCCGAGCCTGAAAAATGGTCTGCCGCCATCAGTGAAATTATGGCAGACTACGAAAAAGCCCTGAAAAAGGCCGAAACATTCCATCACTATGTATCCACCCAATGCAGCGAGCAATATTACGTTTCACGCATTGAAGAGATAATACGCACACTCGGCTGGGCATAACCCGACAACCGAAACCGCTACAGGACACAAACCGCACCCACCAACTACGTCCGATTCGCCTGACGCACAAGACTGACGTTGAAACACGCAGCGCCTGGTTAAAAATCACTAAAAGCAGCGCAACATATTGTTAAATATTGTTGTTAGAAAGACACCCGTGCGTGGCTGCAGTGCCCGGCAATTGCGTATATCAAATTAAATGAGTAATTTTGCATCAATTCGTAGTCACGGAGGGGGCCCGGTGCTTCCTCCATTTTATTTACAATCACCCCGACCTATGATCGATAAGCAACAAATAATCGACATAATCAACCCTATGCTTGAGGGTACCGACTGCTTCTTGGTCGACATTTCCATCTCATCCGCCAACGATATAGTGGTGGAAATCGACTCCGATTCGTCGATCGACGTAGACACTTGTGCCCGAATCACACGTGCCATCGAGCAGAAGATACCCCGCGAGCCCGACGATTACAGCCTCGAAGTAGGCTCGGCCGGCCTCACATCGCCCCTGAAGGTCACCCGCCAGCTGCTCAAAAACGTGGGCAACGAGGTGGAGGTGCTTACCACCGACGGCCGCAAGCTCTCCGGCACCCTCTCGCAGGTAAGCCCCGACGGCGCTCAGGTCACCCTGCTCATAGAGCGCAAGGTGAAGGAGCCCGGCAAAAAACGCCCCACCGTGGTGCAGCAGCCCGAAGTGCTCGACGTGGCCGCCACAAAATACATCAGATATAAAATAAATTTCAAATAAATACCCACCACTCCCCACTCAATCTCTTACTACAGATGGCTAAGAAAAAAGAGGAAGCTCCCGATATGGTAGAGCGCTTTGCCGAGTTTAAAGAACTGAAAAATATCGACAAAGCCACAATGATAAGTGTGCTCGAAGAATCGTTCCGCAACGTGCTGGCCAAAATGTTCGGCACCGACGAGAATCTCGACGTAATCATGAACCCCGACAAGGGCGACGTACAGATTTTCCAGAATCTCACCGTAGTGCCCGACGGCGAAGTCACCGATCCCAACCGCGAAATCGGCCTCACCGACGCCCGCGCCGACCAGGATCCCGACGTAGAGATAGGCGAAGAGCACACCAAAGAGATATTCTTCGGCGACTTCGGCCGCCGCGCCATTCTCAACCTGCGCCAGACCCTCCAGTCAAAAATACTCGACCTCCAGAAAGAGGCCGTCTACAACAAATTCAAAGACCTCGAGGGCGAGCTCGTATCAGGCGAGGTATACCAGACCTGGAGCCGCGAGACACTTCTGCTCGACGACGACAAAAACGAGCTGCTGCTGCCCAAAAGCGAGTCGATACCCGGCGACTTCTTCCGCAAGGGCGAGACCGTGCGCGCCGTAGTGGCCAACGTCGACAATAAGAACAACAACCCCAAAATCACCGTATCGCGTACCAACGAAAACTTCCTGCGCCGGCTCTTCGAGCTCGAAGTGCCCGAGATACACGACGGCCTCATCAACATCCGCGCCGTGGCACGCATACCCGGCGAACGCGCCAAGATTGCCGTTGAGAGCTACGACGACCGCATCGACCCCGTAGGCGCCTGCGTAGGCGTCAAGGGCTCACGCATACACGGCATCGTGCGCGAGCTGCGCAACGAAAACATCGACGTAATCAACTACACCTCCAACCCCTCGCTCTTCATACAGCGCGCCCTCAGCCCCGCCAAAGTATCATCGATACGCCTCGACCCCGAGGAGAAGAAAGCCGAAGTATTCCTGCGCCCCGACGAAGTTTCGCTCGCCATCGGCAAAGGCGGCCTCAACATCAAGCTCGCATCGATGCTCACCGGCTACATAATCGACGTATACCGCGACACCGACGAAACAGCCGAGGAAGATATCTACCTCGACGAATTTAAAGACGAAATCGACACCTGGGTTATCGACGCCCTCAAAAACATAGGCTGCGTCACCGCCAAAAACGTGCTCGCCACTCCCCGCGCCGACCTTATCGACAAGGCCGACCTCGAGGAAGATACCGTCGACCACGTTATCGAAGTGCTCCGCGCCGAGTTTGAAGAAGACTAAATACACCTACCCATCCCCACCACACATAAGAGAGAGAAAGCAACCACACATTAATATATGGCGAGAACAAAAATAAGCAAAGCCGCAAAAGACTTCAACGTATCAATATCGACCGTTGTGGAATTTTTGCAGAAAAAAGGCATCACAATCGACGATAACCCCAATACCCGTATCGACGAGGAAGCCTACAATCTTTTGGTCAAGGAATACAAACCCGACCGCGAACTCAAAACCCGATCCGACGAAGTGTCGGTCAACCGCCAGAAGGTACGCGAGGCCGTCAAGCCCGCCGAACCCGAGGAGATAAAGATCGAGCCGGCCACACGGCCCGGATTCAAAGTGGTGGGCAAAATCGACCTCGACGCACCCACCGCCCACGCCGCTGCTCCCGCACCCGAACCTGTGGCTGAAACCCCAAAGTCCGAGCCCGCCGAAGAGAAACCCGCTGCTCCCGCCGAGCCGGCACCCGCACCTGCGCCTGCGCCCGTCGTTGACAAGCCGGTAGCCGAGGCCCCCAAGGCCGAGCCCGTCGAGGAGAAACCCGCTGCTCCCGCCGAGACAACGCCGGCCCCTGTAGCCGAAACACCCAAAGCCGAACCCTCCAAGACCGAACCGGCCGAGGAGAAACCCGCCAAGCCCGCCGAGGCCGCTGAGCCCGACAACTTCATACCCACTTCAGCTCCCGCCAAACCCGCTCTCTCACTTAATGTGGTAGGTAAAATCGACCTCTCGGCCATCAACCAGTCTACTCGCCCCAAAAAGAAATCGAAAGAAGAGAAACGCTCCGACCGTCAGCACCGCGCTCAGGGCGCCGCTCCGACCGCCGGTGCCGCAGCATCGGCCGACTCGGCCGACCGTAAGAAGCGTCGCCGCATACGCGGAAATCAGAAAATCGACATCGACAATCCGGCAGCCGCCCAAAGCGCCTCTTCCTCTCAGGGACAGCGCAACCCCCGTGGCCGCAACGATCAGCGTCAGCAGTCCGCACGTCCCCTCCACACCGAGGTCAACGAAGAGGATGTACAGAAGCAGATCAAAGAGACACTCGCCCGCCTCACCGCCAAAGACAAAGGTCTGAAAAAAGGTGCCAAATGGCGTAAAGAAAAACGCGAGGCCACACGCGAGCGCGAAGCCCAGGCACACGCACTCGAAGCAGCCGAGAGCCGCGTGCTCAAGCTAACAGAGTTCGTTACCGCCAACGACCTCGCCTCAATGATGAACGTGCCCATCAATCAGGTAATAGGCACCTGCATGAGCCTCGGTGTAATGGTATCGATCAACCAACGTCTCGACGCCGAGACCATCAATATCGTAGCCGAAGAGTTCGGCTTCAAGACCGAATATGTGTCGGCCGAAGTCGTTGAGGCCATCACTCACGAAGCCGACAGCGAAGAAGACCTGCTGCCGCGTCCGCCCATCGTCACCGTCATGGGCCACGTAGACCACGGCAAGACATCGCTCCTCGACTATATACGCAACGCCAACGTGATAGCCGGCGAGGCCGGAGGCATCACACAGCACATAGGCGCCTACAACGTGAAGCTCGCCGACGGACGCCGCATCACCTTCCTCGACACCCCCGGCCACGAGGCATTTACCGCCATGCGTGCCCGCGGCGCCAAGGTTACCGACCTGTGTATCATCATAGTAGCCGCCGACGACAACGTCATGCCCCAGACCGTTGAAGCCATCAATCACGCTTCGGCAGCCGGCGTACCTATGGTATTTGCAATCAACAAGATCGACAAGCCCGCAGCCAACCCCGACAAAATCAAGGAGGAACTCGCCGGCATGAACTACCTCGTTGAAGACTGGGGCGGCAAATATCAGAGCCAGGACATCTCGGCCAAGAAAGGCATAGGCGTGGAGGAACTCATGGAGAAAGTGCTTCTCGAAGCCGAACTGCTCGACCTCAAAGCCAACCCCAACCGCCTCGCCACCGGCTCCATCATCGAATCGTCGCTCGACAAGGGCCGCGGCTATGTAGCCACCGTGCTGGTGCAGAACGGCACCCTGCGCGTAGGCGACTTCATTCTCGCCGGCAAACATTACGGCAAGGTAAAGGCCATGTTCAACGAGCGCAACCAGCGCATCAAAGAAGCCGGCCCCGCCACTCCGGCCCTCATCCTCGGCCTCAACGGCGCACCCACCGCCGGCGATACCTTCAACGTGCTCGAATCGGAGCAGGAGGCCAAAGAGATAGCCAACAAGCGCGAGCAGCTGCAGCGCGAGCAGGGCATGCGCACCAAGAAGATACTCACCCTCGAAGATATCGGCCGTCGCCGCGCCATAGGCAACTTCCAGGAACTCAACATCATAGTAAAGGGCGACGTCGACGGCTCAATCGAAGCCCTCTCCGACTCGCTTATCAAGCTCTCAACCGAAGAGATACAGATCAACGTGCTCCACAAAGCCGTGGGCGAGATTTCGGAAAGCGACGTCACACTCGCCGCAGCATCCGACGCCATCATCATCGGCTTCCAGGTACGTCCCTCGCAGGCCGCACGCCGTGCAGCCGAGCACGAAGGCGTGCAGATACGTCTCTATTCTGTTATCTATCAGGCCATAGAGGATGTAAAAGACGCTATGGAGGGTATGCTTGCCCCCGAACTGAAAGAAGAGGTGATAGGCACCGCCGAAGTGCTCCAGGTATACAAAATATCGAAAGTGGGCATGGTGGCCGGCTGTATGGTACGCGAAGGCCGCATACGCCGCTCGGCACGCGTGCGCCTCATACGCGACGGTATTGTACGCTTCACCGGAGAGCTCGGCTCGCTCAAACGTTTCAAAGACGATGCCAAAGAGGTGGTATCGGGCTACGATTGCGGTCTTAACATCAACGGCTGCAACGACATACGCGAGGGCGACGTGATAGAGTGCTTCGAAGAGGTAGAAGTGAAGAAGTCGCTCTAAGCATCCACCACTTGGAAGCTCACATAAATTTAGGATCAAATCTGGGCGACCGCATGGCCAACATTGACCGTGCGGTCGCACTCATTCAGAGCACCTTGCACTGCCCTGTAGAGCGGTCGGCCCCCTACCGCTCGCAGCCGTGGGGCTTCGCATCGTCCAATCAGTTTGTCAATGTGGCTGTTGTGGCGCATCTGCCCGACGATACCCGGCCCATAGCACTGCTCGAGGCACTGCAGCGCATAGAGCGCGCCATATCGCCGCTCCCGCACCGCAACGCCGCCGGCGGCTACATCGACCGTCTTATCGACATCGACATCATAGCCATCGACGAAATCATTTTCGAGCACCCGCGCCTGCGGCTGCCGCATCCGCGCATGCATCTGCGCGACTTTGTGGTGCGGCCCCTGGCCGAGCTGCGCCCCGGGTGGAGGCACCCCGTGCTCCACCTCACAGCGTCAGAGATGTGCGATAACTGCGGCTGACCCACAGTAGGGCGCCGAGTGCAGAGCCTTCAGCGCACGGGCGGCATCGCTCCCCCTCACCACAGCCAGCATAGTGCCGGCGCACGGCATATCGTCGGCATCAACACCGAGTATATCGGCCGCGGCGCGCACAGCCTCGTTGACCGGTATGGCGTGATAGTCTGTCTGAAGCGACGGATGCTCGGCCGCAATAGCATGAAGCGCCTCGTTGACGCCGTGCTCCGGAAATATCAGACATTTCACCGGCGTCACATCGCGCATCAGCGCATGCACACCGTCACACAAAGCATTGCCGTCGGCACCCTCTATCACCGTGAGCATATTGCGGCGGCTCGCAGCCACGGCCGTTCCGTAGGTGCCCACTTCGGCCAAAGCTATTATCACATCGCCGCGGTCAATATGCTCCATACCCATCTCCATATCGGGCGGCATCACGCCCATTGCCGTGAGAGTCAGGTCAAGGCCGGTATGAGGCTCACTCAAACCCTGAACCGACTGCCCCGAAGCAAACTCCATTTCAGCCTGCACGGCGGCGTCGGCCATCGAGCGGTCTACCACCTCGAGCAGCTGCGCGTTTATATCGCAGTCTACCACCGCACCCACGCTCACGTAGCGCGGCGTGGCACCCATGGCCAGCAGACGGTTGGCCACAATATTGACAGCGGCGCGGCCTATGCAGCCCGAGCCGAACGACATAGGCACATCGCACATTGTAAGGGTAGTAACAGCCAGCGGCCCTCCGGGCTGAGGGAGCACACGTTGCATAGGCGCGCCTGCGTTGGCGCGCAAATCTGATAGTATTGAGTAAGTCTGAGCCATAGTGTAGGTATAACATCCGCACGGGCGCGAATGTTTTCCTACCGCCGGGAGCTCTTATTGCAGGTCGTCGTAGCGCTCGAAGAGAAAATCGTTGTAGGGGAAACGGCGCGTATGTATCTCCTTGGCCTTGGCGTAGATTTTCTCTTTGAGAGCGTCGATATTGATGCCCTTTTTGGCCGAGATAAACACCGCATCGTCGCCGAGGCGGCTCATCCAGGTGCGTTCGAGCTCCTCAAGGGGTATGTTCTCGCGCGTCACCGGAGTGAGGTCGTCGGCATCCTTGGGAGTGTATGTAAAGGCATCCACCTTGTTGAATACCATTATCATAGGCTTGTCGGCACCGTCGCACACATCGGCCAGAGTGCGGTTCACCACCTCAATCTGTTCTTCGAAGTTGGGGTGCGAGATATCCACCACATGCACCAGCACATCAGCCTCGCGCACCTCGTCGAGAGTCGACTTAAACGATTCCACCAGATGCGTGGGCAGCTTGCGTATGAAGCCCACAGTATCGGTGAGAAGCATAGGCAGATTGTCAATCACTATTTTGCGCACCGTGGTATCGAGGGTGGCGAAGAGCTTGTTTTCGGCAAAAACATCGCTCTTGCTCAGCAGGTTCATCAGAGTCGACTTGCCCACATTGGTATATCCCACCAGTGCCACGCGGGTGAGCTTACCGCGGTTTTTGCGCTGCACAGCCTTCTGCTTGTCGATATCGCGCAGCTCAGCCTTCAGGTGCGCTATCTTGTCGAGAATTATACGGCGGTCGGTCTCAATCTGTGTCTCGCCCGGGCCACGCATGCCTATACCGCCGCGCTGGCGCTCGAGGTGAGTCCACATACGGGTAAGTCGCGGCAGCAGATACTGGTACTGAGCCAGCTCTACCTGCGTCTTGGCATTGGCCGTCTGGGCGCGGCGGGCGAAGATGTCGAGTATCAGGCTCGTGCGGTCGAGTATCTTTATCTTGAGCTCACGCTCTATATTGGCCACCTGCTTCGCCGAGAGATCGTCGTCAAAAATAGCCATGCCTATATCATTGGCCTCCACATAGCCGCGAATCTCCTCGAGCTTGCCTTTGCCCACATATGTACGCGAGTCGGCGCCGGCCATCTTCTGCAGAAAACGCTTCTCGGTAACGGCGCCGGCCGTGTGGGCCAGAAATTCGAGTTCGTCGAGATACTCCTCGGCCTTCGCGACCGATTGTGTAGGAGTCACCAGAGCCACGAGCACAGCCCGTTCCGACGACTCCTTATCTATAATCATATCTTTCATAACAGTTTGCTGGTGGTGATTAGCATTGTTTTTGGGGGCCGATGCCGCTCCGTTGATTCTCTAACGCCGGGGCCGTGGAAAAGTTGCGTTGATTTTACGCCTTATGGCCCACATATTGCCTGCGGTGACAAGCACCATTATAGCTACACCCGTAGCCACGGTGGGCCATATGGAGGCACTCTGCGCGCCTATCTCACCCAAGGCCGACGCCCACAGGCTGCGGACTATGGCCACAGCGGCGAGGGCTCCCCCGAGCACGGCGCCGTTGAGCGCCGACACTATCATGTAATAGTGGCGCGACACCTCGGCGGGACTGTAGCCGAGCATCATGAGTGAGTGCAGCTTGGCGCGGTTTTTCTGTATGAGCAGATAGATGCTCAGCAGCAGTATGAAGAAAGCAAGGAGCGATATAATCACACCAACGCTCATCACAGCGCCGGTGGCAATAGACAGGAAATATGCCGCGCGGCCGGTATCGGCCTTGTCGCCTGCGCTTTCGTAGGAATGCTCCTCGAGATAGCGCTGTATGGCGGGATCGCCGGGAGTCTTTACCTCGAGTATGAGGCGCGACGGCTCAGCCTGAGGCTCGTCGGCAAGCGCGCCATTGGCCCACTCCATAAAACTCTCGGGCACCGCGAAAGTGTTGAGGCGCGACGAGAATCCTACTATGCGGCCCTGCAGACGCAGCTCGCGGCCACGCCCCGACAGATACAGGTTGAG
>JAGAUN010000007.1 GCA_017620715.1 Muribaculaceae bacterium
CATACGAAGAGTTCTTTGAAGGTTACGCAACGCGCAGAAGGATAATGCAGTAGATAACTAACTAAATCGTAACCTATTACTATCAAGAGCAATTAACCTACGCTCATTTCCAATAAATTACACTCTTTTCGTAACTTCACACCGCAAAGATACATTTTTTATGGTAATTGGCGCTGATTGTAGCGGTTTATTATGCGGCTATGGTGCGCTTCGGCGCGGGCAGACACGCAAGCCGGCCCTCTGCATCGCCTGATGCAGAGGGCCGGTATGAGTATCAATAGACGCTGGGCCTCTATTGCTTTTGCGGAATATTACTGGGCTTTGCCATCGCTACCGAGCACGTTGACAATTTTGTGCTTGTAGAGTTTTTCCATTTCGTCGCGAGCCGGGCCGAGGTATTTGCGGGGGTCGAATTCGCCGGGTTTGGTAGCGAAAATCTTGCGAACGGTAGCAGTCATGGCCAGACGGCTGTCGGAGTCGATATTGATTTTGCAAACGGCACTTTCGGCTGCTTTGCGGAGCCACTCTTCGGGTATACCGATGGCATCGGGCAATTTGCCGCCGTACTCGTTGATTTCGTCAACATACTCCTGGGGTACGGAGCTTGAGCCGTGGAGCACGATGGGGAAACCGGGGAGTTTCTTCATAACAGCGTCGAGTACGTCGAATGCCAAGGGCGGGGGAACGAGTTTGCCGGTCTTCGGGTCGCGGGTGCACTGCTCGGGAGTGAACTTGTATGCGCCGTGCGATGTGCCGATAGAGATAGCCAGCGAGTCGCAGCCTGTACGGGTAGCGAAATCGATAACCTCTTCGGGATCGGTGTAGGTGTGGTGCTCGGCCGAAACTTCGTCCTCAACACCTGCAAGTACGCCGAGCTCGCCTTCTACAGTTACGTCGTACTGGTGTGCGTAGTCAACCACTTTCTTTGTGAGGGCTACGTTTTCCTCGTAGGGAAGATGCGAACCGTCAATCATCACAGACGAGAAGCCGTTGTCGATGCAGTCTTTGCAAAGCTCGAAGCTGTCGCCGTGGTCAAGATGAAGCACAATCTGGGGATGCTCCCAGCCAAGTTCTTTGGCATAAGCCACAGCACCCTGGGCCATGTAGCGGAGAAGGGTGGGGTTGGCATAGTTGCGGGCGCCTTTTGAAACCTGAAGGATTACAGGCGATTTTTCGTCGGCAGCGGCCTTGATGATAGCCTGGAGCTGCTCCATATTGTTGAAATTGAAGGCGGGGATTGCATAACCGCCTTTGATAGCTTTGGCAAACATCTCGCGGGTGTTAACCAAACCAAGGTCTTTGTAATTTACCATTTTGACTGATATTTTGGATTATGTAGTAAATAGTAGATTTTATTTCGCAAATATACGCAAATTATTTTATTAGGTGATAATAAAATGCTATACTCGCGGAGGGCAATTTTCGACAAGCAAATATTTAGTTAATGTAGGTTAAAATCACAGAATGTTGTTGACAATTGTAAAATAGTGCTTACATTTGCGCGTGTGTTTTTCATAGTATTAGATTAAGATAAAGGTTTAAAGGGAAAGAGATGTTGTGAAACATCTCTTTTTTGTTTTTATACACTTCAGGGATGGGCGGTACACCCATATTGAGCAGCAATTTGTTATATACATGATACACGAATTATATTCAATTATGGAAATCGACAAACTTTTCAATCTCACCGGCAAAGTGGCCGTGGTAAGGGGCGGAGGCGACGGAATAGGCCGCGGATGTTGCAAGATGCTTGCGGCTGCATACCTGACACTCGATTAATCATTATCGTATATATACAGCAGCGGGATGCACCCCCATCGGATAGTGCATCCCGCCTTTATATTATCAACTATGACGCGGAGAGGTATTACCAGATAACCACGCGCTCAGATTCAGGACGATACATTGGCATACCTTCGGTGATACCGAATGCTGTGAAGAAGGGGTCGAGGTTGCGGAGTGTCACATTCACGCGATTCTCACCGAGCGAGTGAACGTCGCCGAGAGTGAGCGAGCGCTTGGCCTCGTCGCGGATATTCTGACCCCAGAGGTTAGCGTAGTTAAGGTAGAATGTCTGCACGGGTGTGAAACCATCGATGAGTTCGGTTGTGATATCGACACCTTTCTTGCGCTGCGAATCAAGGAATGCGGTCATTGCCACACGAAGGCCACCCTGATCGGCAATATTCTCACCAAGTGTATAGGTACCATTGGCGTTAAGACCGGGGAGCACCTCAACCTGGTCGAACTGGCCTACGAGACCCTGTGTAAGAGCTGCGAATGCTTCGGCATCTTCGGGAGTCCACCAGTTTACCATATTACCTTCGGCGTCGAAGTTGCGGCCCTGGTCGTCGAAGCCGTGGGTCATCTCGTGACCTATCACCACACCTATGCCGCCATAGTTTTCGGCATCGCTGGCCTGCGGGTCGAAGAAGGGAGCCTGAAGAATGGCAGCGGGAAATACTATCTCGTTGGCCATGGGGTTGTAATAGGCGTTGACGGTCTGAGGAGTCATGCCCCATTCGGTACGGTCAACCGGCTTGCCCCATTTTGCGAGATATTCGCGCTGATGCCACATACCAACGTTATGCATATTCTCGTAGTATGAGAGGGCGGGATCAATCTCCATTGTTGAGTAATCTTTCCACTTGTCGGGATAACCGATTTTCACAGTGAATGCGGCGAGCTTCTTAAGCGCGTTGAGCTTGGTGTCGTCGCTCATCCATTTGAGGTTGATGATGTGTTTGCCCAGAGCGGTACGGAGATTTTCCACGAGCTCGAGCATGTAGGCTTTAGAGGAAGCGGGGAAGTATTTCTCAACATAGAGCTGACCAATGGCCTCGCCAAGCGCTCCCTGAGTGGCGGCAAGGGCACGTTTCCAGCGGGGACGCTGCTCTTTAACACCGCTCATTACCTGAGCGAATGCAAAATTGGCATCGGTAAAGTCATCGCTGAGTGCCGACGACGCCTGGTTGACATATTTCCAGAGATAGTAATCTTTGATTTCGCGGTCGGTGAGGGTGCCCATGAGGTCGTTGGCACGCTTCACGGTGTTGATTTCGGTGACGATTACATTGGGTACAGAGTCGATGCCCATGGTCTCTGAGAAGAATTTGGGCCAGTTGATGTTGGGATACATCTCGCCGAGTTCTTCGATAGTGCGCGGATTGTTCATGGCCGGGAGATTGCGGCTCTCTTCGCGGGTCCATGTCTCCTCGGCTATGGCTGTTTCAATCTTCATCACATTTTTCATGATACGGCGTGCATCGCGTTTCGAGTAGCCGGCATTGATCATCTGCTTTACAATGAGCTGCTCGAGGGCTTTGCGCACCTTCACGTTTTCAGGGTCGGCAGAGAGGTAGTAGTCGCGGTCGCCGAGAGTGAGGCCGCCGCCCGACACATACATTGCATAGCGGGTGGAGTTGTTGAGGTCTTCCTGGGGTGCCGAAGCAAAGAAGGGGCTTGCATAATTGGCGTGAATCCAATAGAACAGGTCAGTCATCTCTTCGGGCTTGGCGTCCTCGATATGCTTGAGGTCGGCCTTGATGGGAGCGGCGCCGAGGGTATTGCGGCGCACCGAATCCATAGCCTGCTCGTAGATGGTCGACACCTTGTAGGCCACTGTACCGGGCTGGGGATTGGTGGAAGCGAGACCGAGCACTATATCTTTGATACGAACCTCATTGGTATCGGAGAGGATATCGAATTTGCCGTAACGAGAGTGTTCGCCGGTAAGCGGATTGGCCTGCTGCCACTTGCGGTTGACATAACCGTAGAAATCGGAGCCGGGGGCTATGGAGGGGTCAAATTGAGTGGGGTTGAGACTGTGCATGTGCTGAGCAGACTGCGGGGCGGCCGATTGCGCGGCAGCCGACAGACTGAGAGCGGCTGTAAAAGTCATGGAGAGTGCTAATTTAGTAATATTCATAATTGAGTATATGTGTTATGATGGTTTTACGGCTGTGTATAAGCAGCATACGCCGGGAAAGAAGGTGCGCCAGCGGCAATCGGTGAATCCGGCGTTGCTCATGAACTCTGCCATCTGCGAGCGCTGCGGCACGGCGCGTATGCTTTCCGGAAGATAGGAATATGCCCGCAAATCGTGCGAGAGCAAACGCCCCACAAACGGAATGATATAGCGGGTATACAGATTGTAAAGCGGGCGGACTAAGGGCGAAGCGGGGGTGGTAAGTTCAAGCACGGTGATACGGCCGCCGGGAACGAGCACGCGGTACATCGACTCATACCCCTGCCGGAGATTGCTGAAGTTGCGCACCCCGTAAGCCACTGTCACGGCCTGGAAAGTGTCGGACTCGAACGGCATGTCGAGGCAGTCGGCCCGGCGCAGGTCGATGCGTCCGGCAAGCCCGGCGGCATTTACCTTGTTGCGTCCCACCTCAAGCATCCCTTCGGAGAGGTCGATGCCGGTAATGGATGCCTCGGGGACGGCCGAAGCAAGACGAAGTGCGATATCAGCCGTACCGGTAGCCACGTCGAGAATTGTATGCGGAGCTGATTCGGCAGCCGCACGTACAGCGCGACGAGCCCATAAACGGTCAAGGCCGAAGGTCATGAGCCGGTTCATGAGGTCGTAGGCAGGCGCTATGGCATTGAACATGCGTCGCACCTGTTCCGACTTGCTTTCTGTGTCGTGGGTGTATGGCCGAATCTCTTCGCAGTCCATCTCAGCGGTTGATATTCTGCAGACAATCGAGCACGTTCACGGCTATGCGGTTCTCCAGATCCGACTGGTCGGCGCGCACAAAGGAGCGGCCGGTGAGCTGCTCGTAAAGCTCGATGTAGCGATCGGTCACAGAAGCTACAAATTCGTCGGTCATCTCAGGTACCTGCTGACCCTCACGGCCCATAAAGCCGCGGTCAATGAGCCACTGGCGCACAAACTCTTTTGAGAGCTGGCGCTGCGGCAGCCCTTTCTCAAGGCGCTCGCGGTAGCCGTCGGCGTAGAAATAGCGCGACGAGTCGGGGGTGTGAATCTCATCTATGAGGTAGATTTTCCCGTTGTGCTTTCCGAATTCGTATTTGGTGTCTACGAGTATCAGCCCTTTTTCGGCAGCCATTTTCTGTCCGCGTTCAAAAAGCAGGCGGGTATAGCGCTCTATTACGGCGTAATCTTCGGCCGAAACCAGACCGCGGCTTACTATCTCTTCAGCCGATATATTTTCGTCATGCCCGGCATCGGCTTTGGTGGTGGGGGTGATGATGGGCTCGGGGAAGGCCTGGTTCTCGCACATGCCTTCAGGGAGTTTCACACCGCATATTTCACGGCAGCCTGCCTGATAGTCGCGCCATGCGCTGCCGGCGAGGTAGCCTCGTATTATCATCTCCACGCGGAAACCGGTGCACTGCAGTCCGACGGTAGCCATCGGATCGGGCGACGCGAGTTTCCAGTTGGGAACAATGTCGGCTGTGGCATCGAGGAAATAACCTGCGATTTCATTGAGTACCTGACCTTTGTACGGAATACCCTTGGGGAGAACCACATCGAATGCAGAGATGCGGTCGGTGGCTATCATTACAAGAGTGTCGGGGGCGATGGTGTACACGTCGCGCACTTTGCCATGGTATACGTCGGTCTGGCCGGGGAAGTTGTAGTTGGTGTTGGTCAATGCTGTGGGCATAATAATGGGAATGTTTTGAAAATCACTGCGAAGTTAGCGTTTTTTACTGAAACGGCCCTTACTTGAGGAGGCCTTTTTTGCGCAGACGCTTTACTTCTCGCTTGGCTTTGGAAAGCTGGTGCGAGAAGGCTTTGTCGGCGTGCAGACGCGCCACTACGGCCGCACCTACTATACGGCCTGCGTCGACATCGCTTTGAAAATGGTATCCGCATATCACACGGCTCTGGCCCATCTCATAGCCGCGCAACAGAATCTGATCCTGACGGTCGGGGTTGAGTTCGGCGAGAACGAGTGCGGTGGCCCATGCCTTGGCTGTATGGCCTGAGGGATAAGAGCCGTTGCCGGCGAGACCGGCCTGCGCGTCGGGCACGCAGGTGTTTTCATCAAAGTATATATAGGGACGTTTGCGCATGTAGTGGTTTTTGGCGTGACGGGTAGAGAGGTCGCCGGCATCTTCACGCATGCCGGTTATGAGGCGGTATATCTCGGGGGTATCGGTGGGATTGATATCTATGCCGAATGCCTCGGAGAAGGCTGCGGTAAGGCCGGCGTCGTCGAGTTGGGCATCGTCGGCGGCAAGCTGACCGCGCGGGGTATCGCGCAGCGATTTACCCCAGAGGTACTGCTCCAAATCGTAAGCGAAGTGAGCCGACGAATCGGCCGGAGGCGGAGGCAGCAGAAGAGTTGAATTGGGTACCTGGTCGATGGTGAGGAAATAGCACGATTGCTGTGCGCTTGCCGATGCCACAGAGAGCAGGCCGACAAGAAGTGTGATAAGTGATTTGGGCAACATAACTATTTAAGAGAGCCGCGAAGCGTGTGGCACTTCGCGGCTCATGTATGAGATTGATGATTAGAATTCGGCGTTGTTGGGGGTGCGGGGGAAGGGGATGACGTCGCGTATGTTGGTCATACCGGTCACGAAGAGCACGAGGCGCTCGAAACCGAGACCGAAGCCGGCGTGAGGCACTGTGCCGTAACGGCGGGTATCGAGATACCACCACATATCCTTCATGGGGATGTTGAGCTCGTTGATGCGTGCGAGAAGCTTGTCGTAGTCGGCTTCGCGCTCCGAACCGCCTATTATCTCGCCTATCTGCGGGAAGAGCACGTCCATGGCGCGAACTGTGCGGCCGTCGTCGTTCTGCTTCATGTAGAAGGCTTTGATTTCCTTAGGATAGTCGGTGAGTATGACAGGGCGTTTGAAGTGTTCCTCCACAAGGTAGCGCTCATGCTCGCTCTGCAGGTCGGTACCCCAGTCGACGGGGAATTCGAACTTGCGGCCCGAGTTGCGCAGTATCTCCACACCCTCGGTGTAAGTGAGCCGCACAAAGTCGTGCTCCACCACAAACTTCAGCCGGTCAACGAGATCTTTGTCGTACATCTGGGAGAGGAACTCAATATCGTCGGCGCAATGGGTCAAGGCGTAGTTTACGCAATACTTGATGAAGTCTTCGGCCAGATCCATATTATCGGTGATATCATAGAAGGCCATTTCGGGCTCGATCATCCAAAACTCCGAGAGATGACGCGGAGTGTTGGAGTTTTCGGCGCGGAATGTGGGGCCGAAGGTATAGATTGCGCCAAGGGCTGTGGCTCCGAGCTCACCTTCGAGCTGACCGCTCACGGTGAGTGCGGTGGGCTTGCCGAAGAAATCGGCCGAGAAATCTACCTTGCCTTCCTCGGTGCGGGGCAGGTTGTTGAGGTCGAGAGTGGTGACCTGAAACATGGCACCGGCACCTTCGCAGTCGGATGCGGTGATAAGCGGCGTGTTAAGGTAGAAGAAGCCGCGCTCCTGGAAGAAACGGTGTATGGCGTAAGCAAGGGTGGAGCGTACGCGCAGTATGGCACCGAAGGTATTGGTACGCGGGCGCAGATGCGCTTTTTCGCGGAGAAATTCGAGGGTATGGCCTTTTTTCTGCAAGGGGTACGACTCAGGGTCGGCTGTGCCGAATATCTCGAGTTTTTCGGCCTGTACCTCAACGGTCTGACCTTTGCCCATCGATTCTACCAGACGGCCGGTGACATGAATTGCCGCGCCGGTGGTAATGGGGCGCAGTTCATCGTCGGTGAAGTGCCCCATGTCAAACACAATCTGGATGTTTTTGATGGTGCTGCCATCGTTGAGGGCCACAAACTGCACATGCTTGTTGCCGCGACGGGTGCGCACCCATCCCATCACATCTACTGTGGAGCCGATAAGCTCGGGCTTGTAGAGGTCTATTATTTTGGTTCGTTTCATGCTATGTGACAATTATTTTTCCGTAAGTGGTTTATTCAAACGATCCCATTTTGAGGAAGTTGACCTCTTCCTGAGTGAGGTAACGCCAACGTCCGCGCGGGAGATTTTTCTTGGTGAGACCGGCAAAATATACGCGGTCGAGTTTGGTGACATGATAGCCGAGGCTTTCGAATATGCGGCGCACGATGCGGTTGCGGCCCGAATGTATCTCTATGCCGGCCTGATTACGGTCGGTTTCGGTGGCATATGAGATGGCATCGGCATGTATGGGGCCGTCTTCAAGCTCTATGCCGTCGGCTATGCGCTGCATATCTTCCTCCGAGATATCCTTGTCAGTCCATACGTGGTAAATTTTCTTCTTCACGTATTTGGGGTGTGTAAGCTTCGAGGCAAGGTCGCCGTCGTTGGTAAGCAGAAGCACACCGGTGGTATTGCGGTCGAGACGGCCTACGGGATAGATGCGCTCGGGGCAGGCGTTTTTCACAATATCCATCACCGTAAGGCGCCCGTTGGGATCATCGGATGTGGTGACACAGTCTTTGGGCTTGTTGAGCAGAATGTAGCATTTGCTCTCGAGGGTCACTACTTTGCCGTTGTATTCTACAACATCAGAGTGCGAAATCTTCACACCGAGCTCGGTAACTGTATTGCCGTTGACCTTCACGAGACCCTGCTGTATATATTCGTCGGCTTCGCGACGTGAGCAGATTCCGGCGTTGGCCATGAATTTGTTGAGACGTATCTGCTCGTTGGGATCGGGAACCGACTGCTCGTATTCTACGCGTTTGGGGCGCGGAACGAAGCTCTTGCCGCCACGGGGCATGCCGAATTCGTTGCGCTGCGGACGCTGGGGACGATTCCCGCCGTTGTTATAGCCGCCCTGACGGTTGCCGCCGTTGTTGTAGCCACCCTGGCGCGGGCCGTTGCTGTATCCGCCCTGACGGGGACCATTGTTATAGCCGCCCTGGCGATTGCCGCCGTTGTTGTAGCCGCCCTGACGAGGGCCGCTGTTGTAACCACCCTGACGGGGGCCGTTGCCATAACCGCCCTGACGGTAAGGACGATGCTGCTGATACGGACGCTGTTCGCCGGTGGCTTCGTCGGGTCCGGCAGCATTGTCGTAGTGACGGGGGCGACGGTAATTGTCGCGGGGGTTGGAGTCGTCGCCGTTGTTGTAGCGACGTGAGTAGTTTGAGTTGTTGTATCGTGAGTTGTAGTCGTGGCGCTGCTGATAGGGCTGTCCGTATTCGCGGCGCTGACGGGGCTGATAGTCCTGACGCTGTGGTGCTTCTGACGAAGAATAGGCATTAGTTGTTTCCGGGTTGGCATCGGCGGTGGGCTGCTGGCCGATTCGCGGGCGTTTTGCTCGTTTTTCGTTTGATTCCATGATGTGGGGAGATTGAAATTGAGATGTTGACTTAAAAAAATTAGGAGTTACGCTGAGCATGCCTCACGGCAGTGCTCCAGATGATGAGTTAAGTGTTGCTGTGTTCTATAGGGTTATGATAAGTAAGTTTTTGCAAAGTTAATACATTAATCCAACAATAATACAATAGCTGACCATAAAGTTTTGTTGAGTGCAAATATAAAAACAGGCACTTTTATCCAAATGTTGGTCAAAAAGATGATTTTCGATCTAAAAATTTTGTAATCCAATATGAGAGTGAATAAATTTGCAGACCACCGGACGACGTCCCGTTTGGCACAGGACTACAATTCGGCTCTTAAAACGCTCAGACACAACAGCATAAATACTTTCATCATTCAACTATTTACTATTAACTTCATTCTCTAACCATTCAATTTTCAACAGAATTATGAAAAAGTTTTTAGCAACTGCGCTTGTAGCTCTGGCTGCGCTCGGAGCTTCGGCCGCTACTCCCTATGTAGGCGGCCAGGTAGGGTTCATGCACGAAGGCGATGACCACACCAACCAACTCTCGATACTCCCCGAAATCGGCTTTACTCTCAACGACAACTGGGCCGTTGGTACAGTAGTAGGCTGGCAGTACACTCACTTCTGCGGCAAGGAGACATCGACCAATCTGTTCCGCTTCAACCCCTATGCACGCTACACCTTCTACCGCTCTTCAAACAACCTCGTTAACATCTTCTGCGACGGTACCGTAGGTCTCGGCCTTGGCTGGACTTCGTATGACGACAACGACACCGATACCGCTGTGGTATGGGAGGTAGCTCTCAAACCGGGCGTGGCCCTCAACCTCTCCGAACATTTCTCTGTGGTGGCCCACATAGGCATGCTCGGCTATCGTGGCGTTAACGATGCCGCCAAACCCGCCTACAGCTCCCGCGGCGGTTTCAGCCTCGACGGCAACGACCTTACCCTCGGCTTCTATTACAACTTTTAATCTATAACAGCTCACACCAAGCGCCGCGCCTTCGCTCCGAGGGTGCGGCGCTTTGCATTTTTATTGCTAACTTTGCAGCCGTTAACCCCAACCCTCAAAATTTATATTCTCCAGATGCAACTTTCATCTCTCACCGCCGTATCGCCCGTCGACGGCCGTTATCATTCCAAGACCGCCGAACTGGCCGACTATTTTTCGGAATATGCTCTGATTCGCTACCGCGTGAAGGTAGAAGTGGAATACTTCGTAGCTCTCTGCGAGCTGCCGCTTCCGGCGCTTGCCGATTTCCCTTCCGACAAAATCGCGACCATGAGAGCAATATACGGCGATTTTTCGGAAGCCGACGCACGTCGTGTAAAGGATATCGAATCTGTGACCAACCACGATGTCAAGGCTGTGGAATACTTTATAAAGGAGCAGATGGATGCAATGGGGCTGAGCCGCTTCAAGGAATATGTGCATTTCGGCCTCACTTCGCAGGATATCAACAATACATCGGTGCCGATGTCGATTCACGACGCTCTTGCCGATGTGTACTATCCGCTCCTCGAAGAACTCATAGGCACGCTTGGCAATCTGGCCCGCGAGTGGGAGAATGTGCCCATGCTTGCACGCACGCACGGCCAGCCGGCATCGCCCACCCGTCTTGGCAAGGAGATTATGGTATATGTATACCGCCTCGAGTGCCAGCTCGACAGTCTGCGCAACGTGCCCGTGTCGGGCAAGTTTGGCGGAGCCACCGACAATCTCAATGCCCATAATGTGGCGTTCCCCGATATTGACTGGCGCGGTTTCGCCAACAAATTTCTCAGCGACAAGCTGCACATTGTGCGCGAGCAATACACCACACAGATTTCGAACTACGACAATCTGGCCGCACTGTTCGACGCTCTGGCCCGAATCAATACCATTATGATTGACCTCGACCGCGACATCTGGCAGTATATCTCGATGAGCTATTTCAAGCAGCGCATCAAAGCGGGCGAGGTTGGTTCGTCGGCCATGCCCCACAAAGTAAATCCCATCGATTTTGAAAACTCTGAGGGTAATCTCGGCATCGCCAACGCCGTCTATGCACACCTGGCATCAAAGCTGCCCATCTCGCGTCTGCAGCGCGACCTCACCGATTCCACCGTGCTCAGAAATGTAGGCGTACCTTTGGCTCACAGCGTTATAGCCATACGCAGCACTCTCAAAGGATTGTCGAAACTAATACTTAACGCCGACGCCATCGAGGCCGACCTGCATCAGTCGTGGCCTGTAGTGGCCGAGGCTATCCAGACTATACTCCGCCGCGAGGGTTATGCCAACCCCTACGAGACACTCAAGCAGCTAACGCGCACCAACGAGGCTGTGACAGGCGAGTCGATAGCACGGTTTATAGATACACTCGAGGTATCGGATGCCGTAAAGACCGAACTGAGAGCAATCACCCCCTGGAACTACACGGGAATCTGAGAGCCGGCTCTAAGGGCGATGGCCGGGAGGCGGCCCTCCGTGTCCTCTACCCGGGCCCCAAGCATTGCGGTCGGCCGGCTCATTGCCTTTGCCGAAAGTATTGAACTTCCACGTCACGGTAAACATGAAGTAGCGTGTAAGGTCGTTGTACGAGATATCGTCGATATAATTGGCCGTCACGGTACGCGACACGTTGGAGCGCTGTTGCAGCAGGTCGTAAGCCTTGAAGGCGAGTGTGAGCGAACGCGACGACAACAGTTCGTAGGCAATCTGTGCGTTCCACATCCACTCGTTCTTATCATATCCGGCCGAGTAGCCATTGGTGGCTGTGTATGTGATGTCTGACGACAGTATCACGCCTATCGGTGTGCGGTAGTAGGCGGAGAATGTGCCTCCGTAATTGTGCACGGTGGTTGAAGTGCCTCCGAGGGTGTTGGTGGTATATTGGAGGCCATACATCGGGCGCAGTTCAAACTCAAGGTTGTCGGGGCGGAAGGCCAGCGAGGGGCGCAGGTGCCACATGAACGAGCCGGAACGGTTGCGCTGATTGTTGTTGAAGCCCACACGCTGGTTATACATCATGAAGGTGTGGGTTGAGAAAGTCCATGCCTTGTTGCGCAGCGGCATCGAAACCATACCCATCATTCGGCCCGACCACACACCGTTGACGTTGCGGTAACGTATGGTCTGTGCGCCGGTAGTGGGGTCGAACTCGGTATAGGAAACTATTGAATTCTGTGTCAGATCGAAGTCGGCCATAGCCATGATTGAGCGCTGGGCTTCGGCGTTGAAGTCCTGGAAGCGGACGCGGAAATAGTGGGTAAACGAGGGGTCGAGCGAGGGATTGCCTATCACAACGCGCATAGGATCGGAATAATCGGCCACAGGCTGCAACTGAGTCATGGAGGGTTGCGAGGAGCGACCGCGATAGTGCATGTTGAGCGAGCGGCTCTTGGAGAATTTCACACGGTAGCGCAGAAACGGTGCCACATTGAGCACATGGCGTATAGGCACCGAACGTTCGGCATCAGTGAGATTGACGCTTTTCGACGATGAGGGCACGAACGACACGCCCGCCTCGAGGTTGTGCATGCGCGATACATAGCGATAGCCCAGACGGATATCCTGCGAGAAGAAATCATTGCGGAAGCGGTTGCTCAGGGTGTCGTTGAGTATAAGCTGCGAGTAGTCGACCACGGGTATGCCGTCGGCATCGACCTCGGGAAGCAGCGGATGGTCGTATACCATCTTATCGGCGTTGTTCCATCGATACTGGGCGCGGTAGGCCAGCGTGAGGAAATGGCCGTTGGCGGGGTCGCCGAGGGGCTCGGTCCAGGTCACACGTCCCTGGGCAAGGTTGCTCCAGGTATGGGAGCCGGTGTACTGGTCGTACAGATCGAGCGAGTCGCCGAAGTTGAAAAAGCGGTTGAGGGCGTAACTCTCTTCGCTCTCACGGGTATTGCTGTACTGGTAGCGGGCCTGTATGGAGAATGAGCGACCGGGACGAGATGCGAAGTTGTGATTGAATATGATATTGGTACCGAACTCGAGTGCGTGGCCGCGCGAGGAGATGTCGTTGAACGAGCGGCTCACCAACGAGCGGAGCGCGTCGCCGGCAAAGTTGAGAGTCGAGTCGGTCGACAGCGAGCGGTTGTGGTTGTACGATATGTTGGGGCGAATCTCGAGAGTATTGAGCGAGTCGGGCTTCCAGAGTATACGGAAGTCGGCGCGGATATTGTAGCCGCGGTCGCGGGCATATTTGCCTGTCGAGGCGTATGATGTGGAGTCGGTAAAGAGATACTGGCGTTCCTGACGGGTTATTGACTCGCGGTCGGTGCGGCTGAACATTACGTTGCCACCCACACGAAATATCTCCTTGTTGCCCACATTGAAGTTAAGGCCCAATGCATTAGATGTGGTGATACCGTTGGAGCCTCCGAAGCGACGGAATCGCTGACCGTTGGAGTCGGTAAATCCCTCCTGATTTATATTGTTGAAGTTGCCCAGGAGGGTTATCTGATTGTCGTTCCAGAACTTGTTGACGTTAAACGAGCCCATATATCGGCCCTGTGTGCCGTAGCCCCCTTCTATGTTGCCGAAGTAGCCGTTTTTCATACCGGGTTTCACGGTGAGATTGATTACGGTTTCCTCCTCGCCGTCGTCAACTCCGGTCATACGTGCCAGGTCGCTCTTGCGGTTTACCACCTGCAGACGGTCTACCATCTCCACCGGAAGGTTTTTAGAGGCTACCTTGGGGTCGTCGGAGAAGAATTCCTTACCGTCTATGAGTATCTTTGTCACAGTCTGGCCGTTGGCGGTAATGGAGCCGTCGGAGCCTACCTCAACGCCGGGAAGGCGCTTGAGCAAATCCTCTACCACGGCATTAGGCTGTGTGCGGTATGAGTCGGCATTGAATTCTATGGTATCCTCCTTTACCTTGATGGGGGTAGCCACTCCCCTCACGGTGACATCGCCAAGCATGATGGCCGATTGGTCGAGCCGCAACGTATCGAGAGAAACTGTGCGGCCCGACACCTTAATATCCTTCGACAGCGTTGCATAACCCATAAAGGAAACCATGAGCTGATATGAGCCGGCCGACACATTGCGAAGGGTGAACGCGCCATCGAGATTGGTAACACCGTCAGATACTATCTTGGCCGTATCGGCTGCCTGCCGCAGAGTGACCCGGGCACCCGGAAGGGTTTCGCCGTCGGGGTCGGCTATGAATCCTTTCACTACCGCTGCCGATGCTGTGGCAACACTTAAACAAAATATTGGGAGCGTGACAAGTAACGCTGAAATTTTCATCCTATTTTGGTTAATAAAAATCAAAAAAATATACTCTTATTAGACGTGGATGACTTCTAAAGGTTTATTGAATGCGCGGGTTAATATATGTTAATGCGGCGTAACTCCCATCCCAGCCGGGCAAAGCGTTGGAAAGCAGGGACATTTCATCACTGAAAATCCCTGCTTTCTTTCTTCGCCCCAATCTTTTTGGGCCGGGGACAGAAGAAAAACCTAACATTAATAAGAAACAATTACTATTAGATTGTCCTTCTTTCTCTAATAATCGAATTGCAAATATATGCACTCAATACTCATTTTAAAATAGCATTTAGATTGTAAATGAATGGAGTACGGAAGCCAGGTCGTACAATATTTTGTATATCAGTAGTATACAACGGGGCTTGTATTGTTGCCAAATTGGAGAAATATAGATTTTTTGTGCATAATATTATCTTTTTCTCCTTCCGCAACCTGAGTGAGGGTTCGTTATGCACTATGACATTTTTCCGCTCATATTTTTAGACAATCTCTAAAAGTACAGAAAATCCGGATTCTTGATTTGCCTTATCTTTTTTTATGGTTTAATATAGGTTTATCTAAACAGAACCAACAAATGAATGCAATCGCTATTGTTAGTGTAATTGATAAAACGAAAGCATAGTTAATATCTAAATGAAATTTCTCCCGATAAGACCAAATGAGTTGAATGACGGGCATGTGAAAAAGATATATTTCATAACTTGCATTATTTTTGTTGAAAATGGAGAGCCAACCTCGCAGAGACATAGAAACCCCTATGGTCAGGACAGATACTCCCAATGGCTCGCAAAAAATTCCCATCCAATTGTTAATCTGTGATATTGCAATCATAAAAACTGCAATTATTATTACCGGTATTATTTTTCTACGAAAGTATTCATAGTATTTGAAAATCATAACTCCGGTATAGAAATAACAGAGTTGTCCAAAAATTTGACGTGATAATATAGAATATATTTCCAGGCCCCTTAAATCATAAAGCCAAAGAAAAACTATCCGATATAATGCCGAGCAAACATAAAGGATGATAAAAAAAACATATTCCTTTTTGATAGAGAATTTATTGATTATCCATACAACAATAGGTACGGAAATATAAAGCAGCCACTCTATTTTTATAGTCCAGAGAGAGCCGTTTATGGCTTGGCCATCAAAAACGTCCTTGAGTGATGGGTGTAGGAAATTCAAGAAAGTGATATTAGCTCCTACATATTTTAACCAATCGACTGAAAAATACGATTCCCAATCATGTGGATGGATAGTAAATCCCAGCAAGAAAGCGCAGGTAAGTACAATAAAAAGATAGGGGGGCATTATTTTAAGAGCTCTTCTCTTAATAAAATAAGAGAATTTGCCCGATTTTTCATAGCTCTGGTAAACCAGAAAACCGCTCAGGGCAAAGAATCCACCAACAGCGTGATAACTCGATACCGGGAAAAAGTAATCTGCTCCGGTTATATAATTAAAATGAGCGATAAGAACAGCTATGGAAAGAATGTAACGCACTAATCCCATGCCATTGTCTGTGCCAATTTTCAACATATGATGACTTTAAAATAGTTTTTTCGTCCTTTAAATATTAATCAGGAATTGCCGTATTATATTTTATTGTATTCTTTACCCTATTTGATCTCTTATTTTGGGGTAATAATAATATATTATTTATCTTATTGATGAATGAAACTTACAATAAGAGATTGTACTTCTTTCTCTAATAATCGAATTGCAAATATATGCACTCAAACTCATTCTTATATAGCATTTAGATTGTAAATAAATGGAGTACGGAAGCATGGGCACACAATATTTTGTATATCAGTAGTATACAACGGGGCTTGTATTGTTGCCAAATTGGAGAAATATAGATTTTTTTGGCAGAATATTTGCAAACAACGGGTAAAATTGCCTATATTCGCAAATTAAGGCATTAAGCTTGTGTTGTAACGTTTGTATTCTCACTCTCTCAATCTTACTCAATATTTATGGCTTACAGGGATTCTTCTAAAAGTGTATCGAAAGGGCATCAGACAGCCACAACCCTTTCAAAGTCATCGACCGACGTACAGGTATTGGCTACCGACCTTCTTCAGTACCATCACAGCGTGATAAGCGGCTTTGAGCGGTCGCTCTCGTTGCTCAAACGCAAACTCGACCAGGGGCGCACCACCGAGGTGATGGAGCAACTGCGCTCGCACTCGCTCGTATCTGACCGCGTAAGTGATTTCAGCAAAGTGTTCGACCGTATTGTGCTGCGTCTGTGGCCCGATTTCGTAGACCGCATAAACGAACTTCTGCATCCGCTCCGCAAACTTGAGGTTGCCGATGAGAAATCGTTGCCGGCCGAGCTGCGTGTCATTGCGTTTACGGTTCTCGGCATCGAAAACGCCTCGGTGATATCCACGCTGCTGGGATTGTCGCCCAACACCATCTACACTTACCGCAACCGCTCGCGCTCGCGTGCCATCAACCGCGAGTCGTTCGACGAAGACCTCCGCCTCCGCTTCGTGCCCTGACCGCACTGCAATTGATACTTATTGTCGAACCGGCTCTAAACCAAGAAACCATTTTCGGAGTGTTCCGAAAATGGTTTCTTGATTTTAGTATGGTACGGGGCAGGGAGGGTTATTCCTCAGAGCCGATATTTATGTCGTCAACTTCGTGGTATTCGGATTCCACGGGGTCATAGTCGGCATCGATTACGTCGCACACATCATCTTTCGAAGTTACGATGAGACGCTCGTACTCGCGCAGACCGGTACCGGCGGGGATGAGGTGACCACAAATCACGTTCTCCTTCATGCCTTCGAGGGGATCGGTCTTGCCATTGATGGCGGCCTCGTTGAGCACCTTGGTTGTTTCCTGGAACGATGCGGCCGACATGAAGCTGCTTGTCTGCAATGCGGCACGGGTGATACCCTGAAGTATCTGCTCCGATGTGGCGGGCACTGCGTCGCGCACTTGCACTACGCGGAGGTCGCGGCGCTTGAGCGCGGAGTTCTCGTCGCGCAGCTTGCGGGCGGTGATAATCTGACCGGGCTTCACGTTTTCGCTGTCGCCAGCGTCGGTTACCACTTTCTTGCCCCAGATGCGGTCGTTCTCGTCCATGAAGGCGCGTTTGTCAACCACCTGCTGCTCAAGGAAGCATGTGTCGCCCGGGTCGAGGATGTTGACCTTGCGCATCATCTGACGCACGATTACTTCAAAGTGCTTGTCGTTGATTTTCACGCCCTGCATACGGTATACATCCTGAACTTCGTTGACAATGTATTCCTGCACGGCGGTCGGGCCCATGATATTGAGGATGTCGGCGGGAGTGATGGCACCGTCGGAGAGGGGTGTACCGGCACGAACGTAGTCATTTTCCTGAACGAGAATCTGTTTCGACAGGGGCACGAGGTATTTCTTGACTTCGCCGATACGCGAGGTGACGGTGATTTCGCGGTTACCGCGTTTTACCTTGCCGAAGTTTACTTCGCCGTCGATTTCGGCTACGATAGCGGGGTTCGACGGGTTGCGTGCCTCGAAGAGTTCGGTAACACGGGGCAGACCACCGGTGATGTCGCCTGCCGAACCGGAAGCGCGGGGTATCTTCACAAAGATTTCGCCGGGCTTGAGGCTTGCGTTCTCGTCAACCATGAGGTGAGCGCCCACAGGGAGAGCGTAGGTCTTAACAATCTGGCCATTGGCGTCGAGGATGTTGGCTTCGGGAACCTTGCTGCGGTCGCGCGACTCGATGATTACTTTCTCACGCAGACCGGTCTGCTCGTCGGAGTCGACACGGTAGGTGACATTTTCAATCATATTGGAGTACTGTACGCTACCACTGGCTTCGCTGACAATAACGGCGTTGAAAGGATCCCATTCGCAAATCACGTCGCCCTTGCTTACGGTGTCGCCGTTGGAGAAGAAGAGCTTCGAACCGTAGGGTATATTGGCGGTGGTGAGCATCATCTTGGTGTTGGGGTCGATGATGCGCATCTCGGCCATACGGCCTATCACTACCTCTACCTTGCGGCCACGGGCATCCACTTCGTCGGTGGTGACGGTGCGGAGCTCGTCGATTTCAAGCACACCTTCGTAGCGCGATGTTACCGACGATACGGCTGCTATATTGGAAGCAACACCACCGACGTGGAATGTTCGGAGGGTAAGCTGTGTACCGGGCTCGCCGATACTCTGGGCGGCGATTACACCCACAGCCTCGCCCTTCTGCACAAGGCGGTTGTTGGCCAGGTTGCGGCCGTAGCATTTGGCGCAAACGCCCTTCTTGCTTTCGCAGGTGAGCACCGAGCGAATCTCGACAGATTCGATAGGTGAGGCGTTGATGCGGTCGGCAGCAGCGTCGTTGATTTCTTCACCTGCGGCCACAATCACTTCACCGGTGATGGGGTCTACGATATCGTGAACGGAAACACGGCCGAGGATGCGCTCGCCGAGCGATGCCACAACTTCGTCGTTGTTTTTGATTTCGCGACATACGAGGCCGCGGAGTGTGCCGCAGTCCTCCTCGTTGATGATGACGTCGTGAGCCACATCGACCAGACGGCGGGTAAGATAACCGGCGTCGGCTGTCTTAAGAGCGGTATCGGCAAGACCCTTACGGGCACCGTGGGTAGAGATGAAGTATTCGAGCACCGAGAGGCCTTCCTTGAAGTTGGCAAGAATCGGGTTCTCGATAATCTGGCCGCCCTCGGCACCACTCTTCTGCGGTTTGGCCATAAGGCCGCGCATACCTGAGAGCTGACGAATCTGGTCTTTAGAACCACGGGCGCCGGAGTCAAGCATCATATATACGGGGTTGAAGCCCTGCTGGTCGGCAGAAATCTGCTTCATGAGGGTGTCGGCGAGACGGGCGTTGACGTGTGTCCAGATATCGATAATCTGGTTGTAGCGCTCGTTGTTGGTGATGAAGCCCATTGCATAGTTGTTCATCACTTCCTGTACCTGCTCGTAGCCCTCTTTTACATACTGCTCTTTTTCGGCGGGGATGATTACGTCGCCGAGGTTGAACGAAAGGCCGCCACGGAATGCCATGTAGTATCCGAGGTTCTTGATGTCGTCGAGGAACTGTGCCGAACGGGGTATACCGCATTTCTTGATAACCTTGGAGATGATGGTGCGCAACGATTTTTTAGAGAGGATTTCGTTGACGTATCCAATCTCTTTGGGCACGTACTGGTTTACGAGCACGCGTCCTACCGAGGTGTTTTCAACGAGATGACGCACGGGATTGCCCTCTTCGTCAACATCGTCTACCACAATCGAAACGGGTGCGTGGAGTGTCACACGACCTTCGTTGTAGGCTATCTCGGCTTCTTCGGGGCCGTAGAATTTGAGGCCCTCGCCCTTGTCACCCTTGCGGAGCTTGGTTATGTAGTACAGACCGAGCACCATGTCCTGCGAAGGCACGGTGATAGGTGCGCCGTTGGCGGGATTAAGGATGTTGTGCGCGCCCAGCATTAGCATCTGTGCTTCGAGCAC
>JAGAUN010000008.1 GCA_017620715.1 Muribaculaceae bacterium
CCAGCGCTTAAAGACGCTTTTAAGGAATCATAGCGGAATATCGAGCCAACGCAGAATGAAGCTGTTGGAGGAATATATCGCGCGGCATTATTAATGACTTTAACGTAATAATTATCTCATAATGCCGCAGCCTACTTTTTTGCAATTAGAGGCTTTCCGCTTTTTACAAAATACATTCTCAGCCTACTTTTTTGCAATTAGTCCGATACTGACCCATTTGTATGGGGCTTGGATTGTCCGTCAATTTGTATGTATTTTTGTATGTATGTAAAATCAAGACCGCCGCAAGTTGTTGCCTTACAGCGGTCTCGGTTGGTGGTTTGGCGGAGAGGACGAGATTCGAACTCGTGGTAGGATTGCTCCTACGTCAGTTTAGCAAACTGGTGGTTTCAGCCACTCACCCACCTCTCCTTGTGGTTTTGTGTTTGCAAAGGTAATGGTTTTATTCGATTCTGCCAATTATTTTTTGTGTATTTTTTCAGAGTTACCTGCTTTGCGGCCGCGTAAGAATCCTTTCACCTAAATATCGGCCAAGTTCACATTTTATTTGGCTGAGCTTCTGCATATCGGAAATTATCTGATCTACCGGAGTGTGGTCGTCCGACTTCCATACACCGTTGAGCTTTTCTTTCAGCTGGTGGATATTCAGCTCCACAATAGCGTTCTTCAGATTATACACGGCCAATGGAACCAAGTCGGCAAGCCGCTCTCGCTCAGTTGGGAGTTGCGCGTATTTTGTATGTATCTTGCTCAACTGGTATCGCGTGGTAATAAGGTCGGTAGACAGCGAACGTATCGTATCATCCGAATCTGACATCAAAGCGTGGCCTATAAAAGAAGCCCTGAATTCATCGATACCATTGTTGAGCTGCATTTCGGCATCTTCATGAAGCAGCTTTTCACTACGCTCCGCAGCCTCTATATCTGTGGCCTGATTGCGGAGTAATGCCAGGTCGGCGTTTAATTTTTCGTCAATAATCTCTTTAAGTCGATTGCGCTCAGCTTCTATTCGCGGAGCGATGTTGTCGCCCTGCGATACCGCCAATGCCGCTGAATACAGCATACTTAAATCTTTATTGGATATTGAGATCTCGTCGTCGGCAAGCTCGCGGCTTATATAACTGATTATCGTCAGCTGGTCGTCATAAATTCCCTCTGCATCAGCCCCCGTACAAAGATTGGCAAGGCCGTACTTCACTATATACCTCATTAACTCCAGCTCAAACGGGCGCAGGTAGTCGGCTGGATATAGCGCGGAATCATCAGCCCCGTTGTGAGCCGTCTCAGCATTAATTTCAGACGAAGATAATGCAGTATCGGCAATCTCCTCTATTTGCTCGTAGCCCTCTTTGCGTTGTTTGCGCGCCGTCTCCTTTTCAAGAAAATCGGCTCTGTATTTCTTGACCTGCAGAGCAAGAATCTGTTCCGAAATCGACAGCCTTCGTGAGCACTCGGTCACGTACACGTTGCGCGTAATCTGGTCCGGTATCACCGATATAGTGCGCACAATACTCTGTATCGCCTTCGATTTGAGTATCGGGTCAGAGTCGGTGCCTTTAAGCAGTATATCTGTTTTAAACTGTATGAAGTCTACCTCATTCTCCTCAAGATACTTCTGTAGCTCTGACGATGAATGTGTGCGTGCATACGAGTCCGGGTCCTCGCCCTCGGGAAATAGCACCACCTTTACATTCATACCTTCCGCAAGAATCAGGTCTATGCCGCGGAGCGAGGCCTTGATACCGGCCGGGTCACTGTCGTATATCACCGTAATGTTGTCGGTAAACCGGTGTATCAAACGTATCTGCCCCTCGGTGAGCGAAGTGCCCGAACTGGCCACCACATTCTCAACGCCGCTTTGGTGCATTGATATCACATCCATGTATCCCTCCACAAGTATGCAGCGGTCGGCTTTGGCTATCGCGTGCTTGGCCTGAAAAAGACCATATAGCTCACGGCTTTTGCTGTATATTACCGACTCCGGCGAATTTACATACTTTGCCACCTCCTTCGAGGTGCGCATCGTACGGCCTCCAAAAGCTATCACCTTGCCCGATACCGAAAGCACCGGATATATTATACGGGAGCGAAAACGGTCTATCAGCGTATCGTGATCACCTCGGTAGCAAAGGCCCGTGTCGGTGAGAAATCTCTCACTAAAGCCTTTCGATATGGCTGTGCGCGAGAGGTCATCGCGTTTATCTATCGAGTAGCCGAGCTTGAACTTGTCAATCATGGCCTGAGAGATGCCCCTTTGGCGCAGATAGGGGAGTGCTATATCGTTGCCGGCATCCGTATCCTTTAGATTGTGCATGAAGTGCTTCAGTGCAAACTCATTGATGGCAAACATGCTTTCTCGGTCATTCTCCGCCTGCCTTTCCTCCTCGGTCAGCTCGTGCTCCTTAATCTCGATATTGTATTTTCGTGCAATATATCTCAGAGCCTCATTATACGAAAACTGCTCGAGCTCCATGAGGAAATTGATAGGACTGCCCCCTTTGCCGCAGCTGAAACATTTGCAAATACCCTTGGTACGCGATACAGAAAAAGAGGGCGTACGCTCGTTGTGAAACGGGCATAAACCTATGTAATTGGCTCCGCGTCGCTTAAGACTCACGAAATCGCTTACAATATCTACAATATCGGCTGCCTCGAGTATCCGCTCTACAGTCTGTCGGTCAATCCTTGCCATAATAAGGCAAAGTTAGCATTTTTTTCTTTTATCGTAAAAAAACCATCCTCGAGAGCCGATTGTTATTATTGGTGATTTTACTTATCAAAGTGAAAATCACGCTCAAAAAGGTATACTTTACAAATTCTAAAACCTATAATATTATGAATACAGCTCCTCTTCAAGGCATTAAAGTAGTTGATTTTACCGCCGTTCAGTCCGGCCCCTCATGTACACAGATGTTGGCGTGGCTCGGTGCCGAAGTAATAAAAATCGAACGTCCCGGCAGTGGCGACGCCACCCGTAACGAACTGCAATTCTTGCCCGACGAACCAAGTTACTATTTCCTTCAGCTCAACTCCGACAAGAAGTCGCTAACCCTCGACGCCGCTACACCCGACGGCAAAGCCATACTTACAAAACTCATCAAGGAAGCCGACATTTTCGTTGAAAATCTGCATCCGGGAGCCATGGATAAACTCGGTTTCAGCTGGGAAGTGGTTCACCAACTCAATCCGCGTTGCATCTATGGCACCATCAAGGGATTCCCTGTTTCGTCGAAATTCAAAGACCTCAAGGCATACGAACCTATAGCCCAGGTTACCTCGGGAGCCGCCTCTACCACCGGATGGTGGACAGGCCCCGACAATATCCCCACCCAGAGCGGTGCGGCCCTTGGCGATTCCAACTCAGGCATGCACCTGCTCATTGGCCTTCTTGCAGCACTTATGCAGCGTGAAAAGACCGGTGTCGGCTCCTTTGTATACCAGTCTATGCACAACGCTTCACTTAATCTGTGCCGCATCAAGACTCGCGATCAGCTTACACTCGACCGCATTGGTTACCTTACCCAATTCCCGCAGTATCCCAACGAAAAATTCGGCGACTTCGTACCCCGTTCGGGAAATCAGGAGGGCAGTGGCGTGCTCGGCTGGACTTACAAATGTAAAAACTGGGCCACCGACCCCAACGATTACGTCTACGTCATCCTCCAGCGCGATGCAAAGAGCTTCGAAAAGGCATGTAAGGCATTGGGATTCGAAGATTGGCTTACAAACCCCGATTTCAATACCGCCGACGCCCGCGACCGCAACAAGCAGGCCATATACAAACGTATCGAAGGTTATACTATCACCAAAGACAAGTATGAAGTCACCGAACTCCTTTCGGCTGCCGGCGTGCCTGTAGGCCCCGTTATCTCCACCAAAGAACTTATGAACGACCAGAGCCTCTACGATGGCAATACACTCGTTAAGATAAATCAGGGCGGTAAGATAGGCGAATTTGTAACCGTAGGTTGCCCCTTCACTATCTCCAACTATACCCCGAACTACGGCCCGTGCCCCGCATTAGGCGGCAATACCGAAGAGGTGCTCGCTTCCCTCGGATATACACCCGACGAGATAGCTGCATTTGCCAAAAACGGCACCACGGCACCACTTGCCGACGGTAAAATGTGAGCATAGTATCCCTTTATATACTTCCGGAAATAAGCGTGGCGCAGAGGCCCGTTATCAACCGCCGGCCGCAGGCCACGCTTTTTCCTTTTCCTCACACACAATATCTATTAATCCTTAAGATAATTCTTAATAAGTATGTTGAACACAACAACCGCTCCGGCCACGGGTTTCACCCCTTTGCAATCTACTAATCCCGGCCAAGTTACCGGTATGTATATTCTTCCCCGAGCTCTCAAAAATATAGGCATCGACACAATGTACGGTCTCGTTGGCATCCCCGTCACCGAATTTGCCTACCTGTGTCAGATGCAAGGAATTAAGTTTGTCGGATTCCGTCATGAGCAACAAGCCGGTATGGCAGCTGCCACACATGGTTATCTCACAGGCAAGCCGGGCGTACTGCTCACGGTCTCGTCGCTCGGATTCATGAATGGCCTTACGGCAACTACCAACGCTACGGTCAATTGCTACCCCATGATACAGATTTCGGGCTCAAGTGTGCGCGAGCCTATCGACCTCGATCAGGGCACTTACGAAGGCCTCGACCAACTTAACGTAGCCAAGGGCCTCGTAAAGGCAGCTTACCGTGTCAATCAGCCTCAGGATATACCTGTTGCTGTAGCACGGGCTTACCGCGCTGCCATTTCCGGGCGCCCCGGCGGAGTTTATCTCGATGTTACCACCCCGTGCCTCGGTGCTACTATGGATAAGGATGAAGCAGCAAAACTCTTTTTTACGCCTGTCGATCCGCAGCCCCCCATGGTACCTTCCGCCGATTCTGTAAAGCGTGCTGTTCAGCTGCTCGCCTCGGCCAAACGCCCCGCATTTGTGCTCGGTAAAGGAGCCGCTTTCGCCCGCATTGACGATGAGATAAAACAGTTGGTAGAGACAACCGGAATACCCTTCTATCCCATGTCAATGGCCAAAGGTTTGTTGCCCGACAGTCACCCGCTCAGCGCCATTTCTGCACGAAGCACCATCATGGAGCAGGCCGATGTTGTTGTGCTTGTTGGAGCACGTCTCAATTGGCTTCTTTCTCGTGGGCAGGGCAAGTGGAATCCGCAAGGCAAGTTTATCCAGCTCGACATTGATCCTCAGGAAATCGATTGCAACCGCCCGATTGCCGCACCCGTTGTAGGCGACCTCAAGAGTTCTGTCACAGCATTGCTCAATGCCTTGAAGGGGGTAACTCTTTCAATGGATTCCGCGTGGGTACCGGGCATCCAGGCTGAGTCTAAAGTCAAAAACGCCAAATTCTTGCAAAGACTTCAGGTCGATACCGTTCCCATGACGCACTGGAGCGCTCTGGGCCCGGTTAAGAAAGTGCTCGAGTCTAATCCCGATGTGATCTTGGTCAATGAGGGCGCAAATACGCTCGACGACACCCGTGATGCTGTCGATATGTCATTGCCGCGTCACCGCATCGACTGTGCCACATGGGCCATCATGGGCATGGGCATGGGCTCCGCTATAGGCGCAGCCGTCGCCACAGGTAAAAGCGTAGTAGCCGTCGAAGGCGACAGCGCCTTTGGATTCTCAGGAATGGATTTCAGCACAATATGTCGATTCAAACTGCCCGTCACGGTAGTTATTTTCAATAACGGCGGTATTTACAATGGTATCGGAGTAAATCCGAGCGGCGGTACCGACCCTGCCCCGACCACGCTCGATGTGAAGGCTCGTTACGACAAACTCGGTGAAGCTTTCGGTGCCAAGACCTATTACGTGACCACACCTGCCGACTTGCAGACGGCATTGACCGAGGCCATCGCCTCGAAGCTCCCATGCCTTATAGATGTGCAGTTGGCAGCCGATTCAGGTAAGGAGAGCGGTCATATAGGTTATCTCAATCCCGCCTCACTGTATCAATTTACAGTTTAATGCCAACGTATCACTATGTTGCCGCAGTATCCGCTCGTCACGGGCGGCTGCGGCGGCAACTTTTATCAAATCAACCGATATTCGGATATTAAGAATTAAATCCTCAAAATACTATTAGTTATGGGAATATCGCATATCATCATTTACGCCATTGTGCCCATTGTGGTAATAATGCTCGCCGGATTTATCGCCGGAAAGAGGGGCGCATTTACAGGTGAGGACTCAAAGAAATTCAATAAGGTCGTGCTCGATTTTGCATTGCCCGCCGCTTTGTTTGTTTCCATCGTCCAGTCATCGCGCGAGATGCTTTATGCCGACCTTACCTTGGCATGGGTTTCCACCGTAGTCATCATGGGCTGTTTCATGCTCGTATACTTTATCTTCGCCAAATGCTTCAAAGGCAATACCGGCGCCGAAGGTGCCATAGCCGCTTTAATCAACGGTTCACCCACTATTGGCTTTTTGGGCTTTGCCGTGCTTGAGCCTATTTTCGGCACAAATGCCTACGTAGCACTGGTTGTAGCTATTGTCGGTATCGTTGTCAACGCCATCGGTATTCCGGTAGGCTTGTCGCTGCTCAACGCTTCCCTTGAAAAACAGGGTGCCAACAAAGGAAAGTCTCAGCCGTGGTGGAAGCCCGTCTTAAATGCGCTGAAACAACCTGTGGCATGGGCGCCAATCCTTGCTGTGATTTGGGTATTGTGCGGCATACCGTGGCCCAAGGAATTAAGTCCGTCGTTCAACCTCATGGCAAAAGCCAATGCCTCCATGGCTGTATTCTCAGCCGGTATCACCCTCTCTGCAGTGCAGTTCAAACTCAATTGGCAGGCCATTCTGGGCTCCATTCTCAAACTGATACTTATGCCCGGCGTAGCATTGATATTGGGCTTGGTAGCCGGAATGTCGCCCGAGAATCTTAAGATGCTTGTGGTGGCCTGCGCATTGCCGCCCGCCTTCTCCGGAATCATAATATCCGACGAATACGATACCTACGTTGCCACCGGCACCTCCTCGCTTACCCTTTCGGTAATACTCTTTGTAGGCTTCTGCCCGCTGTGGATATGGATTACCGACTTAGCCTTAAAGGCATTCGCTTAAAACTCCAATCCATATATACATCGAGGCCATGCCGGGTACATCCCGCTGCATGGCCTCGATGCTTTTAGACTTATCTGATTGTATATCGTCCGCCTTGTAATTGGTGTTGCCGGGGCGGATTATTCGCCCATAGTGCGCAGAAGTTCGTCGTTCGATGTTGTGCGCTCCATGCGGTCTTTGATAAATTCCATTGCTTCTATAGAGTTGCGGTCGGAGAGGAAGCGACGCATAATCCACATGCGGTTGAGCGTTTCCTCGCGTAGCAGCAGGTCATCGCGGCGTGTGCTCGATGCCATGATGTCAACAGCGGGGAAGATGCGCTTGTTGGAGAGTTTGCGGTCGAGCTGGAGTTCCATGTTGCCGGTGCCTTTGAACTCCTCGAAAATCACCTCATCCATCTTCGAACTTGTCTCGGTCAGAGCCGTGGCTATGATAGTGAGCGAACCGCCGTTTTCAATATTTCGGGCAGCGCCGAAAAATCGTTTGGGCTTTTGCAGTGCATTCGCATCCACGCCGCCCGATAAGATTTTGCCCGAAGCCGGCGCACACGTGTTGTAGGCGCGGGCAAGTCGGGTTATCGAGTCGAGAAGTATCACTACATCGTGACCGCATTCCACCAGGCGTTTCGCTTTTTCAAGCACTATGCTCGATATTCTTACATGGCGTTCGGCGGGCTCGTCGAAGGTCGATGCAATTACTTCGGCATTCACGCTGCGGCTCATGTCGGTTACCTCCTCAGGGCGCTCGTCAATGAGCAGAATCATTATGTAGGTTTCAGGATGATTGGCCGCAATAGCGTTGGCTATATCTTTTAGCAGTATTGTCTTACCTGTTTTGGGCGGAGCCACTATCAGTCCGCGCTGACCTTTGCCTATGGGAGAGAACATGTCTACCACACGTGTCGATATATTGGCTGAGCGGCCCGTGGTAAGGTCGAATTTCTCGTCGGGGAATAGGGGAGTGAGATGTTCAAACGGTATACGGTCGCGAATGTATTGGGGTGACCGGCCGTTGATATTCACAATGTCGACCAATACGTAGTATTTATCGTTTTCGCGCGGCGGACGAATTGTCGCCTCAACCACGTCGCCTCCTTTCAAAGCGAAGTTCTTGATTTGCTGCTGAGATATGTAAATATCGTCGGGCGACGGCATATAGTTGTAATCGCTTGAGCGAAGGAATCCGTGTCCTTCAGGCACAATCTCAAGCACTCCGCAGGCGCGCAGACGGTTGTCGAAACTATAGGCAGGCTCTTGTGCCTGAGGGTTATTGGCTATATTGTTATTGCGATTCTTCTTGTTGCGGTTCTTTTGATTCTGTTGACGTTGGTTTTGCCACGGTTCACCTAATGTTATCGGCGCAACAGCGGCCGCTGCAGCTGCTTCCTCTTTTTCTCGCTGGGAGCGGGGCACAAATTTCCGGCCCTCGCCGCGAGGAAAGAATGCACCGAATGAAGTGTCCTTATGCTGTCTTACTTCGCGCTGATTGTCAGTTTTTTCTGTTGTCTGAGCCGGGTCCTCCTCTTTTGCTTTGGGCGCTTCTGCCTGCGGCTCTATATTTGCTTCTGCCTTTTCCTTAGCTTGGTCTATGGGCGCTGCAGCTTCGGTATCAATCGGCTGTTCAGACTCCGTAGCGGTGGAGTCGGCTGTAGTCTGCTCGGTGTCGGCTGTTTTGCGTTTACGGCCACGTCGCGAGCGTTTTACTGTGGGGTCTTCTGCCGGGGTGGCCTCGGCAGTATCTTCAGCAGCTGTCGCAACGGTTTCTCCCTCGGGTTGCGTTGCTACCACCTCTTTTGGAGTACTTTCCGCAGTCGCGTTTTTGGGCTTACGTCCTCTTTTCTTGGGCTTCTGCTCAGCAGTCGCCTCTACGGCAGGTGCTTCAGCCGGTTCTGATTTCTCCGCTTCAGGTGCGGCTGATTTTGCCTCCGTATCTTGCGCATTTTCAGCCGTATCAGATGTGGCTTTTTTACGGGTCTTGCGCTGTTTGGGTTCGTTATTCTTTGTCGCATTCTGCTGCTTTGACTGTCGGGCCTTCTTTTCGGCAACCGAAGTCGAGGCATTTATAGCCTGCTGATCAAGAATGCTGTAGATTACACTTTCTTTATCTGAGGTATCGACTTTTGCCAAACCGAGTGATTCGGCTATCTGTTTTAGTTCACCATCGTTCATCGACGATAGTTCGGCGTATTTATACATATTATATATTGATATGAATACTTGGGGATTCGTGAGGAAGATTGCCGGAGCGCCGGGTTGTATCATTGGGCTGATACTGAGGCTGTAACGTATGGGTTATGTGGGGCAATCATGAAACCGTAATATGGCTTTACAGCCTATATGACGAGCATTTCAAAACCTGCATATAAATCTCGACCAACGAAATTAATAAGAGATAGAAAAAATTAATGGATGAAAATATAGAGTGGAAGGTTCGTGTGGGTATGACCACTGAGCATATTGCTTAACAATGTGATAAGGCGCATTGTTGGCTTTAATCGTTGCAAAGGTAGCAATTATATTTTAAAATGCAAGCAATCGAATACCTATTACGCATCCTGCTTGCGCTTGGGATTTCTCGGAAACCATCCCTTGTTCACTCGTTCACGTTGCTCAAATACCTCGCGAATCGACCAGAACGAGGAGAATGCCACAACACCCGACACGCTGGTAAGAAACGGATCCCTCACCATCAGGCACCCCGCCAAAGCAACTATGCCTCCGCATAGAAACAGCCACCAGCTTCTCACGCCCCAATAATACTCGGCCTTGATAACCAACGGATGAAATAACCCTATAATAAGGAAAGTTACAAGGCCCAATAATACGCCAAAAAGATGATGTGAAACCAACCAGGCCGTCATTTCAATAATATTTCTTCGAGTGAACGTTTAGGCACGCATTGCGTGTCATCCTTATCGCGGTAATACTTGTAATTGCCGTCAGCACCCATCTCCACAATCGCAGTTTTTTCAGCCGGGTAACCCACGGCCAATACATAGCGTGGCTCTATGTAGTCAGGCAACTTAAATAGCTCTTTCAGTTTGGTGGCGTTGAAAGCCTTGATTATACAACAACCCATTCCCCATGCTGTCGCGCCCATAGTCATAGCCTGCAGGTGCAGTCCGTCGTCGCACATAGGGTTTGCCGTAAGGCTCGTATCGAGGCATTGTATAATATATCCCGTAGGGCGTTGGTCAATATCCGGCCCGGGCCACCACTCGTAGTATCCGGCCCAGGATAATAGCGGAAACAGAGCATCGCAATCCTCCGTCTCAGAAATCGCCATATAGCGGAGAGGCTGTAGATTGCGGGCCGAAGCACAATAGCGCGTCAGACCGACAATCCGTTCCAGAGCGTCGAGGCTTATGTGGCGCGAAGCATCAAATCTGCGTACAGAGCGGTCAGCCTTCAGTAGATTTTCAATATCGGAAAAAGTGATTTTTTGCATGCGACAAATTTCGCAATTAATTGCAAAAATCATAGCGTCGCAACAAGAAAATTTGCCGGAATAAAATAAAATGCATAATTTTGCACAACGTTTTTAGGCCACAGCCTAATAGGCATAACCTGGAGTGGTGCTCGAGTGGCTGAAGAGGCTGACCTGGAAAGTCAGTAACCGTCAAAAGCGGTTCGGGAGTTCGAATCTCCCTCACTCCGCAACAACCCCCGTTTAAGCTCGACCTCCCCGTCGAGCTTAATCTTTTCCATCATACCCACAACCTGCCATCATAAAATTTTGGGGCGGGGGATACGGTGCGCCATCACCTTCCCCCGTAATTCACCCTCACAGTATGGGCCCGGGATACAGCGCCTTCCCCCGAGTCAATCACATCACCTGTGCATCGAGCATCAGATATTATGGGGCGGGGGGTACGGTGCGCCAGCACCTTCCCCCGAACACCACACGAGGCTGCCACACGAGAGTACGCGCTCCGGGGGAGCTGTAACCCTCGTCCCATATAGACCGATGCCCAATCCTATAGCACAAGTAAACCGCTGGAAGCGGTTGCTTTGCACCTAACCCCACATTTACGCGCACTTGAGCGTATCTCACAGATTTTTGCTAACTTTGTACAATCAAAATTGTAAACGAAATGAAAAGAATAGTTGCAAATATAGTAATGCTTTTAGGAATATTATTCCCCGGCATTAGCTACGCGGCTAATCCTACTGATGACGTGCTTACATCTCTTTTGGGAGAAATGCCGGAAAGATTGTCCCTTCAGACAGACACGTTGGAACAAACGCCGCTTAACGGTGGAATGCGTTATAAAATACGCTATTTTATTGAAGCCGGTAATACCACTCTCGGCACTCCCGATGATTGGGGATATGCCTACCTTTTCATTCCTGACTTGGCAGTTGGGAAGAAAGCTCCGGCTATTGTAGCGATGCACCAAGACGATATTTATTACCATATCGGCAAATCAGAACCCGCCGGATTGATGGGTGACAGTACGATGTGCTATGGAAAAGATTTATTTGAACGTGGCTATGTCGTGATTTGCCCTGACAGATTCTATCACGCGGATCGTCGCAAAACATGTCAGGATTGGGGAGATATTTCTACCGAAGATTACGAGAGAGATTTCTTTACTGCGCAAAAAAGAATTGGGGCGCTTTTTGCAGAAGGTCGCAATTCATGGGGTAAAGAAGCTTATGATTTTTCACGTGCAGTAGATGTGCTTGCATCTTTACCGGAGGTCGATGTGGAAAAAATAGGAGCAATAGGACACTCAGCTGGCGCAAACATTCTTCCATATTGTCTATATTATGAGCCGCGCGTAAAGGCTGCCGTTGCCAACTGTGGAACATCGGAAGTAAATAGTTATTATGTATATAATCGACCAGGTACAATTCCTTCATCAATGGCGCTTCCTGGCAGTGTGAAATATGGCGTCGATACCCATAATTATATTGCTTCCATTGCTCCACGCGCTCTTTTTATATCCGAGGGCGCACATCAATGGGGCGACGGTAAGCCGGATCCGTCGGATAAAAAATTCGCTGACGACTTGGCTTTCTTCAAAGAATGTTATTTACAAAACGGCGGATATGATATTGAAACAGTCTTGTTTGAGGAAAACGGAGGTCGACACTGTTTTCCCCCGCTTCTTAAACAGCAAGCTTACCAATGGCTTGACGCTCATTTGAAATAGAAACTGTTATCATCGTATATATGGCTCCAGAATCTTGTGGAACATCCACAAAATTCTGGAGCAGTTTATTTAATTTATGAAGTAACACACCAACTTTCCTATTTGTGAATAAAAGCTTTTATACAGTATGTACTATGTACAATATGCCTCTCACCCAGAGTCCTACCCTTCAGAATCGTCCGATTCCAATACATTCGTACATTTTGCATTGAACTATGGGGCGGGGGATATGGCGCACATTGCGCCTTCCCCCGTATCAATCGCTTTTCCAACCATTAAAAAATGTTAACATGTATAAATCATACAACCTCACTCAAAACCCGTCTTACCTTTGCCATCGCGAAGAGCACCTGCCGTTCCCGCATCAACCTTTATTTTAAACCTTTATCACAAACACATCATGCACACCTACCATTTCCGCCAGTTCCTTGGCCACAACATTCCACCCCATCTCCACACCCTCTTCTCCACACTCGAAGCGTGGCGTCAGCGCGGCGGCGCACGCCCCCTGCTCATCGTAGAGCAGGGCGACCAGGAAGTGCGCCCCTATCTCGAGCAGTACATGCGCTACCGGCTGCACATATCGCAGATGCAGGCCCTGGTCATCTCCGACGAGCCCTACCGTCGCCCCTTTCTGCGCCACCCCCGTCTCACCATCCGCCCCTCCACCATCCATCCCGACAGCTTCCGCGGACTCACCCATCAGATGGTCATGCTGCTCGACACCCAGGAGTACCGCCCCTATGCCAACCCCCTTCGGCGCGACCCCAACCGCTTCCCGCGCTACTATCCCGCGCTGCACCCGGCCACCGCCGAGCGAGGCTTCTACATCGTGCATATCCACATCGACCGCACCACCCCCATCACCGACCTGCTCGAGACCAACCTCGCCACGATGGTACAGCTCATCCACTCGCTCGACCCTCCCCCCTCGCCGCCGCCACGCAAAGTCACACACCCGCCCATACCCCCGCACTCAGCCGAAGCGCAGAGCTACGACCCCGAAGACCTTGACGACTACGACGGCGACCCCGATCACCTCCCGCCGTCAGCCTGCTACATCTTCCAGTATCACCGCTACTGGCTGAGCATACATCACAACCCCGTCGCGACCATGCGGTAGTCAGGCACCGCCCCCGAGGTTCCACGAACCCACCCCGCCTGTCAAGAGCACCATGACATTATTACCATAAAACCCTCCAATACCGCCCTGCGCATCAGACAATATGGGGCGGGGGATATGG
>JAGAUN010000009.1 GCA_017620715.1 Muribaculaceae bacterium
ACCACTTCTTACTATCCGCACTTTTATGTATCTCTGGAGCAACTTTCTCATCGTGTTCCGCCAATGACGAGCCGCAAAACCCATCCCAACCATCAGAAGAAGGATGGATCGATGCCGATTTCGCACATATATTGGAGACAAAAGGGTACATCACATCTGCTGAAAATGTAACCCCCTCTGATGTAGCTGATATTGTACGGCTTGACATCGATAATAATTTTCTTTCATCACTAAAAGGCATTGAATATTTCTCCAAATTAGAGGTCCTCATTTGCCACCACAACCAACTGACTCAGCTCGATTTGTCAAACAACGCTCTACTTACACGCCTTGAATGCTACAACAACCAACTGACTCAGCTCGATCTGTCAAACAACGCTCTACTTACATACCTTGCCTGCTCCAACAACCAACTGACTCAGCTCGATGTATCAAACAACTCTCAACTTACATGGCTCGTATGCGGCGGCGACCAACTGACTCAGCTCGATCTGTCAAAGAACTCTAAACTTACACGCCTTTCCTGCTCCAACAACCAACTGACTCAGCTCGATGTATCAAAGAACTCTAAACTTACAGACCTTGAGTGTTCCGACAGCCAACTGACTCAACTCGATCTGTCAAACAACTCTAAACTCTCCGAACTTATTTGCTCCAACAACCAACTCACTCAACTCGATCTGTCAAACAACTCTCAACTTACACGCCTTTACTGCTCCGACAACCAACTGACTCAGCTCGATATTTCAAAGAACTCTAAACTTAAATACCTTGACTGCTACAAAAACCAACTGAGCCAACTCGATATTTCGCACTGCACCGAGTTAGTAGGATTCTTATGCTATGACAATCCCGGAGAAAACGGGCTGTTTAGAGTAAAGTCCTGGTTCGACAACTCATCGGTACCTACCGCTATAACAACAGGAGGGGGATATAAGGCATCATGGGTTTACAATGGCACGACCGTACGAATTGATTACTACAAACAGATATAGTACAATAAATAGTTATGACTAAAATAAAACCAATCGCGGCCCTTTTGATTTGCTGTATTTCATTTATTGCGATGGCATCGCCCGACAAGGTGCTCCAGATTTTCAGCAACGGCACTAATTATTATAAAGTAAAGGCGGTAGTCAATGATATGGAAAGTGACTTTTCTTCCGTTGTTGCAGGTGCGTGGACTAATACGTCAGCCTCGGGCAATGGTTTCTACTTAGGTATGAATGGATTCAATAACGGACTTTATTCTTACACCATTATATTTATTACAAATTCATCGTTGGAGGGTTGCAACAACTTTATCGACGGTCTTACCGTACTTGACGGAACGCGATTATATAATGCTGTGGGAAAATCAATCGATGACCTCTCTGTAATCCTATTATAAATCTGAATCAATACCCTTGCCAAATGATACTTCCGGCAAGGGTATTATTTTTTATCAAGATACGTTTTTTGGTTAAATAGTGTTAAGAGCACGCATTTTTAAGCAAAATATGTTGTACAACATAAATTCGCAGCTTATCTTTGCAACAGTTTTTCATGGTATTAGATTTAAGGTAAGAAGATTATTCGTCGTGATGACGAGTAATTTTTTTTGTTTCTGCCCCAACACCCCACATAACACACTCACGCCGATGCACTTTTATGGCACATCGGCGTGAGACGCTATTATTACACTATATCTTTACTTTGCTATGAGCAGGAAGTAATTCTTTTTACCGCGTTGCACAAGCATGTATTTTCCATTGAGCAGCAGATCGGCATTCGCTTCAGCGTATGCATCGGTTATTTTCTCCCTATTGATACTTACGCCACCTCCCTGCACCATCTTACGCATCTCGCCTTTGGAGGGGAACACTGCGGCGTGGTCAGTGAGAAGGTCGGCAAGTTTGATACCCTGCTTAAGCTGTTCGAGCGATATTTCAAAGGTCGGCACACCCTCCATTACGGCAAGCAGCGTAGGCTCGTCGATACGGTGCAGTATCTCGCCGGCCTTGTTGCTGAAAAGTATCTGCGACGCATCAACGGCAGCCTCATAATCCTCAGCCGAGTGCACCATAGTGGTAATCTCCTTGGCCAGACGTTTTTGAAGCGGACGCGCTCCGGGATTCTCATTCTGCTCGGCCACGAGTGCCTCAATCTCCTCTTTCGTAAGCTCGGTGAATATCTTGATATATTTCTCGGCATCGGCATCGGAGACGTTAAGCCAGAACTGATAGAACTTATAGGGCGAGGTGTAGCGGGCATCGAGCCACACATTACCACTCTCTGTCTTGCCGAACTTGCCTCCGTCGGCCTTGGTGATGAGCGGACAGGTGAGAGCGTATGCCTCGCCGCCCATTGTTCGGCGTATCAGCTCCGTACCTGTAGTGATATTGCCCCACTGGTCGGAACCGCCCAGCTGCAACTTGCAATTCTTTTCCTTGTAAAGATTCAGGAAATCATAGCCCTGCACAAGCTGATACGAAAACTCCGTAAACGACATGCCCTGCTGACTCTCGCCGCTCAGACGTTTCTTCACCGAGTCTTTAGCCATCATATAATTGACGGTGATATGCTTGCCCACATCGCGTATGAAGTCGAGAAACGAAAAATTCTTCATCCAGTCATAGTTGTTGACCATCTCCGCTGCATTGGGAGCATCGCTGTCGAAATCGAGGAACTTGGCCAACTGCTTCTTAATTGCCTCCTGATTGTGACGCAGCGTAGCTTCGTCGAGCAGCTTACGCTCCTGGCTCTTCATCGACGGGTCGCCAATCATACCTGTAGCGCCCCCAATCAGGGCAAGCGGCTTGTGGCCGCAACGCTGAAAGTGTTTAAGTATCATCACACCCACAAGGTGGCCTATGTGCAGACTGTCGGCCGTGGGATCGATACCCAGATAAGCCGTAGTCATTTCCTTTTTGAGTTGCTCGTCGGTACCAGGCATCATCTGATGTATCATGCCGCGCCAGGTGAGTTCTTCTATAAAGTCCATAATATTTACAAACTGTTCTATTTTATGTAATTTCACATTTTAGCTCGCGCAAAGATAGTGAAAAAACCTTGTATAACCGCGCTTCTGACAATTTGCCACCAAACAGGCTAAATTTAACTTAATTTAAGACATTATCGGCAACCGTCGGCATGGTATATTAATTATCTTTGTCACACAATAACGTTAACCAAACAATAAATCTACCCTACCATTAATCAATCTTTGAATTATGGACATCAACAGACTTATGTCGGAGCTCGAAATGAAGCACCCCGGCGAAAAAGAGTACCTTCAGGCAGTTAAAGAAGTGCTTATGTGTGTTGAGGATGTATACAACGAGCATCCCGAATACGAAAAAGCTAAAATCATAGAGCGGATGGTGGAACCCGACCGCATCATCACATTCCGCGTGACATGGACCGACGACGCCGGCCAGGTGCAGACCAACCTCGGCTATCGCGTACAGTTCAACAACGCTATCGGCCCGTACAAAGGCGGCATTCGCTTCCACGCATCTGTCAACCTTTCAATTCTCAAATTCCTCGGCTTCGAGCAGACATTCAAAAATGCCCTCACCACCCTGCCTATGGGCGGTGCCAAAGGCGGCAGCGACTTCTCGCCCCGCGGCAAGAGCGATGCCGAGATCATGCGCTTCTGCCAGGCATTCATGCTTGAACTCTGGAAAAACATCGGCATTGACCGCGACGTACCCGCAGGCGATATCGGTGTAGGCGGTCGCGAAGTCGGCTATCTCTATGGTATGTACAAGAAGCTCCGCAACGAGTGCGACGGCTCGCTCACCGGCAAAGCCCTCTCGTTCGGCGGCTCACGCATACGCCCCGAGGCAACCGGTTTCGGCGCACTCTACTTCGTGCAGAGCATGCTCAAACTCAAAGGCATGGATATCAAGGGTAAGACAGTGGCCATATCCGGTTTCGGCAACGTGGCTTGGGGCGCCGCCCTCAAGGCTACCGAGCTCGGAGCCAAGGTTGTGACCATCTCTGGCCCCGACGGATACATATACGATCCCGCCGGCCTCAACGACGACAAGATACAATACATGCTCTATCTCCGCGCTACCGGCGACGATATCGTTGCTCCGTATGCCGAGAAGTTCCCCGAATCAACTTTCTTTGCCGGCCGCAAACCCTGGGAACAGAAAGTTGACATCGCACTCCCCTGTGCCACTCAGAACGAGCTTGGCGAAGAAGATGCAAAATCGCTCGTTGCCAACGGCGTGACACTCGTAGCCGAAGTATCCAACATGGGCTGTACCCCCCAGGCCATCGATACATTCATCAACGCACGTGTCACCTACGCCCCCGGCAAAGCAGTCAACGCAGGCGGCGTGGCTACTTCGGGCCTCGAAATGACTCAGGACGCCATGCACCTGCAGTGGAGCGCCGAAGAGGTTGATCAGAAACTCCACTACATCATGGCAAGCATACACGAGCAGTGCGTGAAATACGGCACCGAGCCCGACGGATACCTCAACTACATGAAGGGCGCTAACATTGCCGGCTTCATGAAAGTGGCCGACGCCATGCTCTGTCAGGGCGTAATCTAATTCGCCATAGTTCCCCTCTCATATAGAGAGCGGAGGCAATCGACCCATGGTCGCGCCTCCGCTCTCTTCTTTTATCAGATTAGTCTACGCCATATGGTTGAAGCCCTGTGCCTTGAGAGGCAGCTCCGCACCATCGCGGGTTATGAGTGCGGCACCTTTGTCGGCCGGCGTTACATAACCTATTACAGTAACCCCGGGCATCGCCGACACCTTGTCGTGACACGATAGCGGCACCGTAAAAAGCAACTCATAGTCCTCGCCTCCGTTTAGCGCAGCCGTCACAAGATTCATGTTCACAGTCTCGGCCATAACGGCTGTCTGGTAATCGATAGGAATACGGTCTTCGTAAATACGGCAACCCACATCCGAGGCCTTGCAGATATGCAGCAATTCCGACGAGAGGCCGTCGCTCA
>JAGAUN010000056.1 GCA_017620715.1 Muribaculaceae bacterium
CCCGGCATTGAGCGCAGTGGCTATCACCTTGGGGCTCTCAACTATAATTATACCCGGCTTACCGGATGCCTCGCTGCGAAGCTGACGGTCGGTAAGCCGGGTATATATATCAAGAGCCGGATGGGCAGCGTCGGTAATTTCTATTACTGACATGCAGAGCTATTACTGACGGCCTGAAGTAGCTACGGCACGGTCTATTTTGGCAATCAGACCCTGGAGCACTTTGCCGGGGCCTAACTCTACAAACTCGGTAGCACCATCGGCAATCATATTCTTGATAGTCTGAGTCCAACGCACCGGAGCAGTGAGCTGAGCCACCAGATTGGCTTTGATTTCCTCGGGATCGGTGTGAGGCAGCGCATCGACATTCTGGTATACGGGGCAGACGGGACGATTCACTGTGGTGCGCTCAATGGCTTCGGCGAGCTCGGCGCGGGCCGGCTCCATGCAGGGCGAGTGGAAGGCACCGCCTACCTTGAGTTTGAGTGCGCGCTTGGCACCTGCGGCAAGGAGTTTCTCGCAGGCAGCGTCGATAGCCTCGACTTCGCCCGAAATTACAATCTGGCCCGGGCAGTTGTAGTTGGCGCAAACCACTACACCGGGTACCTCGGCGCAAACTTCCTCAACTTTCTCATCCGGAAGGGCAAGCACGGCAGCCATGGTAGAGGGTTTGAACTCACATGCTTTCTGCATTGCCTGCGCACGTGCGCTTACCAGACGCAAGCCGTCGTCGAAGCTCAGAGCTCCCGCAGCTACGAGTGCCGAGAACTCTCCCAAAGAGTGACCGGCTACCATGTCGGGGCAAAACTCTGCGCCCATGGTCTTGGCTAAAATCACTGAGTGAAGGAATATGGCGGGCTGTGTCACGCGGGTCTGTTTGAGCTCCTCGTCGGTACCGGCAAACATGATGTCAGTGATACGGAATCCGAGAATCTCGTTGGCGCGCTCAAAGAGCTCGTGCGCCTCTGCATTGTTGTCGTATAGGTCTTTTCCCATTCCTACGAACTGGGCACCTTGTCCGGGAAATACAAATGCTTTCATATTGATTGGTTTGGTTTTAATATGGTGTTGTTAGAATAATCGTTGGTGTGTCACTGATGCCGGTGTTTCGCATCGGCGTGTGCAAAGTTACGAATTTCGGCCGAACATTCCTCATGGTCACAGCAATTGTAGTGGAGGAAGTGATTGGCCGAGTGGCAGTATTCGATGTGGCGGTCAACTATGATATGGCGGTTGGCCATCTGAGCTATTGCCGATACATCGTGGCTCACAAGCAATATGGTGGTCGAGGGAGCCATCTCGCTTATTATCTCATAAACGCGCTCCTCAAAATACTTGTCGAGGTAACTCAGCGGTTCGTCGAGCACCAGAAACTGAGGTTCGGAAATTATGGCGCGACCTAAGAGTGTGCGCTGCAGCTGTCCCCCCGAAAGGCGTCCTATAGGTGTGTCGGCATACTCCTCAAGACCTATACGGCGGAGCATCTCCTCCACTTTCAGGCGCTTCCGCTCCTTGTCGAGGCCCGGAGTGCTCAGCAACCCCAGCTCTATGGTTGAGCCCACGGTGATGGGAAAGCGCGAGTCTATTTTGTTTTTCTGCGGCAGATACCCGATACGGAAATTGGCTGATGAGGCCTGCTTGCCGTATACCACTTTGCCCGAGGTGGGGCGCAGCAGCCGAAGTATAATACGCAACAGCGTAGTTTTGCCGCCGCCGTTCGGCCCGGTCACGGCTATAAAATCGCCGGCGTTGATGTCGAGCGACACCGATGTGAGTATGGTGCGGTCATCGAGACGCATGCCCACATTGTCGAGTTGTATTATCGTGCCGGTGTTCATCGCGCTATCTCCTTGGCTATGGTCTGCAGACCGCTTACAAAGTCGTAATCGAGCTGATTTATCTCTACCGTACGGGCACGGGCCTGTCGGGCCACGGCATCCGAGCGGTTGTAGTCGTAATCGGTCTGCGTAAACATCACTATCGAATCGGCATTGGAGGCAATGTCGATATTATTCTTAAAGGTAAGCGGACTGAGTTCACGGTTGGTATCGCCGAGCGAAATCTGCTCAAGCGAGTAATCGCGGGCAAAATAGCTCAGCGACGGATGCCAGATAAGAAACCGGCGATGGGGCGATTGCACAAGCTCTGCGGTAATATCGCGGTGCACGGCCTCGAGTTGCGCAACCAGCGTGTCGCAGTTGGCGCGGTATATGCCGGCATTGTCGGGATCAATCTCAACGAGTGCGTCGCACATATTTGTGGCCATCACAATGGCATTGGGAAGCGAACTCCATGTATGGGGGTCGGCCACCGTATGCGTGTGCACGCTTCCGTCGGAACCACGGTGCGAGTGGGTTCCGGTAAGCAACTCTATCCCTTTGGAGGTGTCTACGATTTTTATGTCGGGGTTGCCCGAAGATAGACGTCCGGCCACCGATTTTTCAAAATCCATTGTACCGACAATAAAATAGGCATCGGCTTCTGACACCGAGCGCAGCAACGACACAGTGGGGTCGAAATTCTCGGGGTCACTCCCCTTTTCAAGAAGGGTCACAACCTCCCAGCGATCGCCCGCTATATGCTCAAGCAGATACCGCTGCGGTTCGATACTTACGGCCAATCGCTTTGCGGAGCGGGAGCCGCTGCCGCCGCACGCCGCTGTCAACAGCATGAGCGCTACGGCCCAAAGTGTTACGATATACTTTTTCATAAGCATTGCAAAGGTACGAAAAAAGATTTGTAACTTCGCGATATGAATTCACCCGCCTCCCCTTATACCATACGCCGGGGCACTATCGGCGATGCCGCCGCCATGGCGCGCATATTCAACCATTACGTGGCTACGAGCGATGTGATTTTTTCCGACACACACCTGTCGGCTGGCGATATGGCGGCGCGACTCGCTCCTATTGCCGGGAAATTTCCCTTTATGGTAGCTGAGGGCGACGACGGCGAGGTAATCGGATACTGCTATGCGCACCTATGGCAGCCCGACCCGGTGTATCGGTTCACATGGGAGCTTACCGAATATCTCGACAACCGATGTTGCGGCCGCGGCGTGGGCACTGCCCTGCTCAGCGCCGTAATCTCTCAATGCCGTCAGGGGGGAGCACACTCCCTGATAAGCTGCGTCACCGCCACCAACGAACCGTGCATCAACATGCTCATACGGTTAGGATTCGAGCGCGTGGGATGCGTGGCCCAGTCGGGATATAAGTTCGGGCGCTGGCACGACGATGTTTTTTTACAGCTTATGCTTTGAATTAAACATCGCAATCCCTATCTTTGTAAATATCAATGAACACACGGCTGCTCCTTACCGGTTTATGCCTCATGGCCATAGTTCGCCTGTCGGCTCAGGATATCGACACACTTACGGTTGATGGGGGAACTGTGCCCGCACCCACCCCGTCGTATATGATTCCCCGGCCCGATGCAGGCGACGCTCCCACGCCCACGCCTATCTATGAATCGACGGGCTTTTCGCCCATATACGGTTACACGAGCAGCGACCTGGCTCTCCGTCGCTACGCCTATCGCACCGACCTGTTCGGGCCTCTCGGTGGGTTCTCTTCCGCCGAATCTTACCCCGGGCTTATGAATACCCGGTCGGCGACTCTCTTTCTCAACTTCAACTCGGGCGCCTTCGGGCTGAATATCTGGGGCGACGCTTCACAGATAGCATATTTCAGAGGCTATCAAAGGCAGTTCGGCTACGGAATCAGCGCCACATTCGACTTAACCGACCGACTAAGTCTCACCGTTTTCGGCTCTTACTACACCCTGCTCCACGAACTCTCGCCGGCCATGGCTGGATTTGCCAACTCCTCGCGCGCCGGCGGCTATCTCACTTACCTCTTTTCCGACCATTGGGGCGTAAAGGTCGGAGGGCAGACCGTGCGCAGCGATTTCGACAACCGCTGGCGCTTTCAGCCTATCGTAGAGCCATTTTACAAAGTCAATAAAAATGTGAGCATCGGAGCCGATATAGGCGGTATGCTCTATAACATCATCTACGATTCACGCCACAGCAATCCCACTATTCCGCCGCCCGTACATCATTAAAATCACCCGGATATGTCACTGAAACGAATTATGCGCATCAAACTTATAATACTCCTGGCTTCGCTCTGCTCACTCGGCGCATTCGCCGAGACTGTCTCCGTAATACAACCCGAACAGATATACTCCATATATGGCCGGCAGATGAACCGTACCGACTTTGAGGAATACACCGCCCTGCTTTGCTATTACCGGGCCGAAGGGGCCTCTGCCATGACTCTTCTCATTGAGCCGCAGGGCGGTAATGACCAACCGGTTACCTATACCGTCGACGCCGACCAATGGAACGCCGCTACCGACAGCGAAACACCCGGCTGCTTTTACATCGCCCCCGACAACAGCTTCAAAATAGTGATTGTGACTATCGACGATGAAGATGCCGTAATCACCTTAATGCCCAAGGGGAAACCCTGGGTGAGCTACGTATTTGACCGCACACCCTTACAACAATAGTCTGTACATCCGCATGAAACATCCCGAAATATGGCAGCAGATGATGAGCGGCGAGCCCTACGACGCCGCCCACCCATATTTTGCCGAACAACTGGCCAGAACACGCGATATAATCTGGGAATACAATAATCTGCGCCCCTCCGATACCGAGCGGCGACAGACCATAATGGACAGTCTGCTCGGTTCGCACGGCAAGATATACCACATAAACCAGCCATTCCGCTGCGATTACGGCGAAAACATACACATTGGCGAGAATTTCCTTGCCAACTTCAATCTCACCATACTCGACGAGGCCCGAGTGACCATCGGCGACAATGTGTTTATCGGCCCCAACGTGAGCATCTACACCGCCTGCCATCCGCTCGACGCTGAAACGCGCCGCAAATGGGTGGAATGGGCCGAACCTGTCACCATTGGCAACGATGTGTGGATTGGAGGCAACACTGTGATACTGCCGGGCGTCACCATTGGCAACGGAGTTGTGATAGGAGCAGGCTCGGTAGTGAGCCGCGATATCCCCGACTATTCGCTGGCCGTAGGCAATCCGGCTCGCGTAATCAGGGATTTAAAAGGTCGGGATTGAAAAAGTCTTCTATGCTGCGGGCCTGCTCAAGGGCAATAGCCGCCGGCGAATGCGGGTCAATTGCCACAGCTCGGCAATAATCGCTTATGGCAGCCGCCCGGTTGCCCATGCGCCAATATACTTTGCCACGTTCGAAATACGCCTCGGCTTCGTCCGGCTTACCGCCGAGTATATCATCGAGGGCAACCAAAGCCTCGGGGAGTTTGTTCTTCTTAATGAGTAGTTTTATATCTTCTATTCCCATAGCGATGCCAAATGTAGCAAATAAGTTTCGCATGCCCAAATGGCGATTTGTTTTGTCGCTGACAGCCGTTGCCTTATGGTTCACGGCTTATGCACAGTCGTCACTATTCGGCTCGTCGATGCCCTACCCTGCTCTTACGGAAGAGGTTGTGATTCCCGACTCCCTCACTGCCGTGATGGTAAACCATGTGGGGCGCCACGGCGCGCGCTACCCTTCGGGGCCGTCGCACACTGCTGCGATACGCTCTACATTGCTGCGTACCGCACTCACTCCGCAAGGGGAGCGGTTGCTTGCGGTTGCCGACAGCGTTGACCGTGTCACAGCCCACCGGTGGGGCGCGCTCGACTCGCTGGGTATGGCTGAACAATCGGGCATCGCAGCACGCATGATGGAGCGTACGCCCGAATTGTTTTCCGATTCGGTGCGCGTTCAAGCTATAAGTTCTTACGTACCACGCTGCGTAACAAGCATGTATACATTTCTGCACCGCATATCGCGTGAGCACCCGAAAGCATCTGTTACAGCGGCGTCGGGGCCGCAGTTCTCACCCGAGATGCGATTTTTCAGTATCAATCCTTTATACCTGCAGTGGGCCGACACGCTCAACCGCGACAGCATACTCATATCCCTGCCGCAATTCGAGGTTGCTCAGAGCACGTTGGCAAACTTTGTCGACAATGCCGAGCGTTTCACACCACGGGAACGCCTGAGATTTCTGCTTGCACTCTACTCAACCCTTTCAATACAGGAAGCCGCGGGGGGCAACCCCGACCTATGGCGGCAATTCGTCACACCCGCACAAATGGAAGCGATGTGGGCGGTAAACGATACGCGTCAGCACCTCATGCACAGTGCATCGGCACAAAGCACTATCCCGACAGCCATTTCCACACCGCTCTTGCTTGACATCATAGGGTCTTTCGACAACTTTATAGCCACCGGCTGCGATTCCCCGCAGATAGTGCTCCGCTTCGGCCATGCCGAAACGCTCATGCCACTGCTCGCTCTCATGCAGATACCGGGAACGGTATTTACCGGCCCAACCGCCGCGGTACCGGCCAACTGGCACAACTACTCAATAGTGCCTATGGCCGCCAATCTGCAAATGTTGCTTTTACGTTCCGGCTCGGGGCATCTCTATGTGCTCACCTTAGTCAACGAGCGCCCGGTATCGATTGGTAATCTGCCTTTTATAGCGCCGTGGAAAGAGCTAAGACGTTTCCTTGCCGACACCATTCCCTGAATATTTTCAACTGATTTAAAAATTTTTTTGCAAAAAATTTGGAGCATATATTATTTGTTGTACCTTTGTGGTGTTGTAGGTAAGTACAACACCAAATCACCAAGAGTCACACATTAATATATGTATATATAATGAAACGGTCTTCTTTCATTCTCCTCTTCCTCCTTTCAGTTGCAATAGCGCATGCTTCCCTTCTGTGGAAAATAAGCGCTCCCGGGTCAGATAAGGCCTCGTACATCTTCGGCTCACACCATTTTGCATCGCCCGACATCCTCGCTGCTTACCCCTCGATTGACTCACTCATAGCGTCGAGTCAACTCGTGGTGGGCGAAATTTCGCCTGAAGAACTCGCCGCAGCCCAATCAGGTTCGATAAGTTCATGGCTGATTGCACCAGCCGACTCTACCCTCTCGAAAGTACTCGATGCCTCCACCTATGCTCTTCTCGATTCAATAGCTCAGAGCTATGGTCTGGGCAGCGGCGCCGCCATCTTCGAGATGTTCAAACCCGCCGCAGTGCAGACCCAGCTCGCCCTTCTGTCGCTGCTGAAAGATATACCGGAGTTGGCCATGTCAGGTGGCATCGACGAAATACTGCTCGCCAAAGCTGTAGACGCAGGCATACCTGTTGCAGGTCTGGAAACCGCTGCCTTTCAGGCCGAAGCTCTCTTTGGAAATCCCATAGCCCGGCAGGCCGAGGACTTTAAAGCCATGCTCGCAAAACATACTCAGTGGAGCGAGACCAACCATCATCTGTATGACTTATATACCTCAGGCGACATCGAGGGCATGTACAGCTACGCCTCTGCCGACATGAGCGAAGAAGAGCACAGCCGACTCATTGTCGGACGCAATGCAGCCTGGATCAGCTTTCTGCTCGGCCTCATACCCACTACCTCCGTGTTCATTGTTGTAGGAGCGGGGCACCTCGGCGGCGACCGCGGCCTGATATCGCTTCTGCGCAACAACGGATATAATGTAACACCTATTCAACCCACCGCATTATGATAGAAATCAATCATCTAACCTATTGCTACAATTCGTCGCGGCGCAAAGCGCTCGATAATGTGACCGTGTCTATAGGCCCCGGCATACACCTGCTGCTCGGCGCCAACGGAGCCGGCAAAACCACTCTACTGCGACTCATAGCCGGATGGCTTAAGGCAAAACCGGCCACGGCCGTTGAGATTGACGGCATACCCACCGCCAAGCGCGAACCCTCAATAACCGGCGAGACATTCATGCTCACCGACGACACTCAGTTTCCCATGCCTACCATCAACAGCATGGTGAAGTATCACGCTCCGTTTTTCCCCAACTTCTCAATCGACACCCTCGATGCCTGCATGAAGGCGTTCGGCATCAGCCCGGCACAGCCTATCGACACTTACAGCCTCGGCAATCGCAAGAAAGCCATGCTTGCCTACGCGCTCTCGCTCCACACCGACGTGCTGCTTCTCGACGAGCCTACCAACGGCCTCGACATACCCTCGCGTCAGACCATTCTCGAACTCATGGCGCAGTTTTGCGGCCCCGAACAGACCGTGATTGTATCCACCCACACGGTAATGGATCTGCGCAATCTCTTTGAAAGCGTGATAATGCTTTCCGGAAGCCAACTGCTGCTGTCCACGTCGATATACGACATAGAGCAACGTGTGGCCTTTGTGGCTTCGGCCGAACCGATACCCGGAGCAATATACACACGCCCCTCGCTCGGACGCATCGAAGCCATAGTGCCTGTAGAAATGGCCGGCCATCCCTCGCAAATCGATTATTCACTATTGTTTAACGCATTGCAGTCGCCCTCACGCCAGGCTCTGCTCGAAATACTCAAATCATGACAACCGACACAAACCGCACCGACTCTACCGACCGTTTCTCGTGGCATCGCGTGGGCATGATAGCCCGCTACTACTCGCAGCCGCTCCGTCGCGCCCTCATATTGTTTCCCATAATATCGCTCGTGGTAGGTCTGGCCAGCTTCTTTACCTACTACTACGACCTGCCTTCATTTATCGCCGGCACTCTCGGCACCCTGCTCTCAGTCCTTTATTACTGGAGCCCGATTATATTCAACCGCGTGGAGTCGAGCCAGATTACCATGAGTCTGCCCTGCCGGTGGTCGGAACGCGCTACCGTAGTGATGCTCTTCGCCATACTCGGACTTCCGCTGCTTATCCTCGGCCCCAGCAGCCTGCTCACACACATCGGCCAGAATCTTTACCCCGACAGCATAGAGATTGGATTCAGCGAGTTCAGCGCAGAACTCGGCGATTTTGACTCACCCCTATACCAGGCCCTCATAAGCATCTTAATGGGACTTCTGCCCTTCAGCGTGGCGCTTTATGCCGTGCTTCGCTCACGCAAGAGCCGCACACTCAAAGCCATATTGCTCAGCACAGCTGCCCTGATAAGCGAGACCATAATACTCGGCATTGTGATGGGAATAGTAGTATTCCGCTACGCCGCCGAGCATGCCGAATGCCGCAATTTCGTAAACGACGACAATCCTCCCTTCTCGTTTATAACCGACGTAACCCTTTATGTAGCAATCGCTATGGGTGTGTTATCACTCCTCTTCTTCGCCCTTTCGATACGCAGGTTTAAAACCGTACAAATCTAATAATGGAGTTTTCAGAATCACGACCCATATACCTGCAGGTTGCCGACTACTGCTTTACCTGCATCATGACACACCGCTGGAGCCCCGGCGAGCGTATGCCATCGGTGCGCGAGCTGGCCGTAGGACTGAGCGTCAACACCCATACCGTACTGAAGGCTATAGAGTTTCTTCGCGATATGGGAGTGGTGGAACCACGGCGCGGCCTTGGATTCTTCCTCACCGACGATGCTCCGCGGCGCGTACTCGAAGCCAAGAGGCAGGAGTTTTTCAACGAAGTGCTCCCCGACATATTCCACCGTATGCGAGTGCTCGGCATCACGCCCGAGGAGATAGCCGAAGCATACAGCCGCCATACCGGCGAATCCTGACACACGGTAGTTCGGACGGTTGCAAATGCGATGCAAAGTTGCTATATTTGCATCACACCTCAACGCAACCTTAAAACGAACACCATGCAAAAGAAGATTATAGAGTGCGTGCCCAACTTCAGTGAGGGGCGCGACTCTGCCGTAATCAATGCCATAGCCGACGCTATACGCTCTGTAGCCGGCGTACGCCTGCTCGACGTAGACCCCGGCGAAGCCACCAACCGTACCGTAATGACATTTGCCGGCGAACCGCAGCCGGTAATGGAAGCCGCCTTTCGCGCCGTGCGAGAGGCGTCGCGGCTTATAGATATGCGCAAGCACCACGGGGCCCATCCGCGCATGGGCGCCACCGATGTGCTGCCGCTCGTGCCGGTGCAGGGCGTCACTCTTGAGGAGTGCGCCGAAATGGCCCGCGAGCTCGGACGCCGCATAGCCCGCGAACTTGCCATACCCGTCTATGCTTACGAGGCATCGGCACTGAAGGCCGGCCGCAAGAATCTGGCCGTATGCCGTCAGGGCGAATACGAAGGGCTCGCCGCACGATTGGGAGGCGATGATCCGGCCGATTTCGGCGACCGCCCCTTCGACGACGCCATAGCTCGCACCGGTGCCACCGCCGTGGGCGCGCGCAATTTCCTCATTGCCGTCAATTTCAACCTCAACACTACCTCCACACGCCGCGCCAACGCCATTGCGTTCGATGTGCGCGAGAAAGGCCGCGTGCTCCGCGAAGGTGGGAGCCCGGCCGGAAAGCCGCTCAAAGATGAACAGGGCAATCCGCTCATGCAGCCCGGTACCCTTCCGGCCACAAAGGCTATTGGCTGGTATATAGAGGAATACGGCATAGCGCAGGTGTCGATGAACATTACCGATATCACACGTACACCGCTCCATGTGGCGTTCGACGAAGTATGCCGTGCCGCCGCCGCAAGAGGCATACGTGTCACCGGCACCGAAATCGTGGGGCTTGTACCACGCTCCGTGCTTATTGATGCCGGCAAATATTTCCTTGCCAAGCAACAGCGCTCGTGCGGACTTCCCGAACATCAGATAGTCGACATGGCCGTGAAAAGCATGGGTCTCGCAGAGCTAGCGCCATTCGAACCGGAGCACAAGGTGATAGAATACATGCTCTCACCCTCGCAAGACAAGAGTCTCACCGGCCTCACGGCCCGAGGGCTGGTTTACACCACGGCCTCCGAATCGCCCGCACCCGGCGGCGGCTCTGTATCGGCCTACATCGGTGCTTTGGGCGCCGCACTCGCCACCATGGTAGCCAACCTTTCGGCCCACAAGCCGGGATGGGACGACCGTTGGAAAGAGTTCTCGGATGTGGCATCGGAAGGGCAAAAGATTGCCGATGAACTGCTTGCATTAGTCGACGAAGATACCCGCGCATTCAATGGCGTGCTCGAAGCTGTGAGAATGCCCAAGGGCACCGACGAGGAGCGTGCCGCCCGGCAGCATGCCATGACCAGCGCCAATATCCATGCCGCCCGCGTGCCGCTCGCTACTGTCGAAACCGCGGCAAGGGCTCTCCCGCTACTCAGGCAAATGGCTCTGAAAGGTAATCAGGCCTCCGTAACCGATGCCGGAGTAGGCGCCCTGGCCATACGCACGGCCATGGAAGGTGCCGCTATCAACGTACGCATCAACCTCTCATCGGTCGACGACCCTGAAGCGTCGGCCTCCATACTCCGCTCCCTGCAGGATGCCATGAAGCACATCGGGGAGATTGACGAAATCATGCAAATTGTAAATTCCAAGATATGACCGACTCTCAGTTTCGCCGCTTGGTAAGCGAAGGAATACCCTCCGCGCTGCCTCAGGCCAAGCCATACGACCCCGATATAAACCATGCGCCTGTACGCAAACAGATACTCACCGTTGAGGAGAAAAAACTGGCGCTCCGCAACGCCCTTCGATACTTTCCCGCCGAGATGCACGCCGCCCTAGCACCCGAATTTGCCGACGAGCTGGAGCGTTACGGCCGCATCTACATGTATCGGTTCCGCCCCGACTATCCCATGTATGCCCGCAGCATCGACAGCTATCCGGCACGCTCTCGTCAGGCCGCTGCCATAATGATGATGATACAGAACAACCTCGACCCTCGCGTGGCACAGCACCCCCACGAGCTTATCACTTATGGCGGCAACGGTGCCGTGTTTCAGAATTGGGCACAATACCGCCTCACCATGCAATACCTGAGCGAGATGACCGATGAGCAGACTCTCGTGATGTATTCGGGCCATCCGCTGGGCCTCTTCCCCTCTCACAAAGATGCACCGAGGGTAGTGGTGACCAACGGCATGGTGATACCCAACCACTCGTCGGCCGACGACTGGGAGCGGTTCAACGCTTTAGGTGTGAGCCAGTACGGCCAGATGACGGCCGGGTCATATATGTATATCGGTCCGCAGGGCATTGTGCACGGTACCACCATAACGGTATTGAACGCCGGACGCAAGCGGCTGAAAGAAGGCAAGAAATCGCTGGCCGGAATGCTGTTCGTATCATCGGGTCTCGGCGGCATGTCGGGAGCCCAGCCCAAAGCAGGCAATATAGCCGGTGTAGTGAGCGTGGTGGCCGAAATCAACCCCAAGGCAGTGACCAAACGCCTTGAGCAGGGGTGGGTCGACGAGGTATACACCTCGCTTGACCAACTCGCCGCGCGTGTAGCTCAGGCCCGTGAGCAGGGCATAGCCCTTTCGATTGCTTATCAGGGCAATGTGGTTGACCTTTGGGAATATATTGCCGACCATAATATAGATGTCGACCTCGGTTCCGACCAGACCTCGCTCCACAATCCATGGGCCGGAGGTTACTATCCCGCCGGACTCACCCTCGAGGAGTCACAGCAGATGATGGCCCACAATCCAGAAGAGTTTCACCGGCGTGTGGAGCAGTCGCTCATTCGCCAGGTCAACGCCATAAACCGCGTGGCCGCCCGCGGCATGTATTTCTTCGACTACGGCAACGCCTTTCTGCTCGAAGCATCACGCGCAGGCGCTGATGTTGTCAACGCCGACGGCCAATTCCGCTACCCTTCATATGTACAGGATATCATGGGGCCGCTCTTCTTCGATTACGGATTCGGCCCCTTTAGATGGGTATGCGCCTCGGGCCGCGAGGACGACCTTCTGCTCTCCGACCGTCTCGCCGCCGAAGTACTCGAACAGATGCTCACCGAAGCGCCCTCGGAGATACACGGCCAGCTCGAAGACAATCTGCACTGGATACGCAAAGCCAACCACAACCGGCTCGTAGTAGGCTCTCAGGCGCGCATACTATACGCCGACTGCGAGGGCCGACGCCGCATAGCCCTCGCCTTCAATCAGGCAATTGCCGACGGCCGTCTGCACGGCCCCGTGGTGCTCGGCCGCGACCATCACGATGTGTCCGGCACCGACTCGCCATATCGTGAGACCTCAAATATTTACGACGGCTCACAGTTCACAGCCGACATGGCTGTGCACAACGTGATAGGCGACAGCTTCAGAGGCGCCACCTGGGTATCGCTGCACAACGGCGGCGGAGTGGGATGGGGCGAAGTGATAAACGGCGGCTTCGGCATGGTGATAGACGGCTCCGACGATTCGGCACGCCGCATCGACAACATGCTTTTCTGGGATGTGAACAACGGCATAGCACGCCGCAGCTGGGCGCGCAACACCGGCTCCATCAACACAATAAAGCGCCAGATGGCCGCCACGCCCAATCTCAAAGTCACCCTACCCAACATAGCCGACGACACACTTATCAACAACACCATATCATGAATACGCCATACCTTATCACACCCGAGACAATGTCGATAACCGACATTGCCGATATCATACACCATCACCGCACCATAGCGCTGAGCCCCGAAAGCGAACGGCTCATAACCGAGTGCCGTACATACCTCGACAAAGCCATAGAGCGTGCCGGACGCCCCTTATACGGCATCACCACCGGCTTCGGTTCGCTGTGCGACATCTCTATCGGCGCCGACGACCTCTCCACTCTTCAGGAAAACCTTGTGAAAAGCCACAGCTGCGGCTGCGGCGATACAGTCGAGCCCGAGATTGTAAAGATAATGATGCTCAACAAAATAAAATCGCTGGCATTGGGCAAGTCGGGCGTACAGCTGTCAACGGTGACACGTCTGGTAGAGATGTTCAACGACGATATGATACCTGTGGTATATCAGCTCGGGTCACTGGGAGCGTCGGGCGACCTTGCACCTTTGGCCAATATGTCGCTACCCCTGCTCTGCCTCGGCGAAGTGATATGGCACGGCAAACGCATGATAGCCGCCGAAGCCCTCGCAGCCAAAGGGTGGCAACCCGTGCGTCTGGTATCGAAAGAGGGACTGGCTTTGCTCAACGGCACCCAGTTTATGTCGGCCCACGCCGTTTGGGCCATAATACAACTGCGCCAATTGAGCGCACTGGCCGACAAAATCGGTGCCCTGAGCCTCGACGTGTTCGACGGCCGCATAGAGCCTTTCGGCGATGAGGTCAACATGGCTCGCCCGCATCCCGGCCAGCTTGCCACAGCTAGAGCCGTGCGGCATTATCTCGAGGGCAGCCCTATGATGGCCGCACCCAAGAAGCACGTGCAGGATCCGTACTCCTTCCGCTGCATGCCCCAGGTGCACGGAGCCATGAAAGATGCCTTGCAGTTCGTATCTTCGGTGATAGAAACAGAGGTCAACTCCGTGACCGACAATCCCACCATATTTCCCGAAGATGACCTTATTGTATCGGCCGGCAATTTCCACGGCGAACCCATAGCATTGCCCATGGATTATCTGGCACTCGCCGCAGCCGAACTCGGCAACATCTCCGAGCGCCGCACATATCGCCTTATTTCGGGTGTGCGCGGGCTCCCATCCTTTCTGGTTGCCAACCCCGGGCTCAACTCAGGCTTCATGATACCGCAGTATGCAGCTGCCTCGATAGTCAATCAGTCGAAAGGATTGTGCTGGCCCACGAGTTGCGACAGCATACCCTCGTCGCAAGGTCAGGAAGACCATGTGTCGATGGGAGCCAACTCAGCCACCAAGCTGTGCCGGATAGTAGCCAACACGCGGCGCGTGCTGGCCATAGAGCTGCTCAACGCCATGCAGGCGCTCGACCTGCGCCGACCCGCGCGCACATCGCCGATACTCGAGCAGTGGTATACCGACTACCGAAATGAAGTACCCTATATAGAAAACGACACGGTGATGTCGCCACTCATCGAAGCTACCGTGGAATTTCTCAAAACCAACCAGTAATGCTCTTTATCAATATCGGCCGGCTATACGGTACTACCGACGCACACTATCTGCGCGGCGAGGCCTTGGGTGAGCAGCACAGCATAGATGATGCATGGCTGCTTACCCAAGGCTCACGCATAGCATCGTTCGGCCACATGCGCACTCTTTCGCCTGAGCTCCTGGGCGGCGCACATGAGATTATCGATTGCCGCGGAGGCGCCATAATGCCGGCGTGGTGCGACTCCCATACCCATATTGTGTGGGCGGCCAACCGCGTGGGTGAATTTATCGACAAGATACAGGGCCTGTCGTACGAAGAGATTGCCGCCCGCGGAGGGGGCATACTCAACTCGGCCGACCGACTGGCGGCCACCTCTGAAGATGACCTCTACCAATGCTCGTTGGCCCGCGTTAAGCAAGTGATACGCAGCGGCACCGGCGCCATAGAGATAAAGAGCGGCTACGGACTTTCGCTCGATTCCGAGATGAAGATGCTCCGCGTCATAGCCCGCATTGCCTCAGAGGTACCCGTCCCGGTGCGCTCCACATTCCTGGGCGCGCACGCGGTAAGCCGCGAGTATCAGGGGCGACAGGAGGAATATGTTGATTACGTTATAACCGGTATGCTCCCGGCGGTAGCGGCCGAAGGGCTTGCGCACTATGTGGATGTATTCTGCGACACCGGATTCTTCACTCCCGGGCAAACGGCCCGCATACTTGAAGCGGCTTACAAATACGGCATACGCCCCAAGATACACGGCTGCGAGCTCGCAGCATCGGGCGGCGTGGAGGTAGCCGTGCGGCACGGAGCTCTGTCGGTCGACCATCTTGAGCGGGCCGATGAGGCAGACATAAAGATGCTCGCCGGCAGTGACACTGTGGCCACAATGCTGCCGGGCGCCTCCTTCTTCTTAGGAATGCCGTATGCGCCTGCCCGACACGCCGTTGACTCCGGCGCGATAGTAGCCCTCGCTTCCGACTTCAATCCCGGCTCCTCCCCCTCGGGAGATATGCGGCTGGTATATGCCATGGGGTGCATACGCATGCGCCTCACCCCTACCGAGGCATTTCATGCCGCCACCATCAACGGTGCATTCGCCATGGGACTCGGCGCCGAAACAGGCTCCATTGCACCCGGCAAACTCGCCAATCTGATACTTACCCATCCCACTCCGGGAAGCGACCCGCTCGCCATGGCAGCCTACATGTACACCAATCCGTATATTCATCGCATATTTTTCAATGGCAGGGAGTACATGTAACAGCTTTTTTCGCTAAATTTGCACTTCACATCATTTGATACTCAATACCAATACAATTATTAAGCCATGAACGCTTTAGTAGACCGTTTTCTCAGCTACGTGCAGTTTGACACACAGAGCGACGAGCTCACCAACCTCACACCCTCCACTCCGGGCCAGATGATTTTTGCCCGCTACCTCGAAGAGCAGCTCACCCAGATGGGGCTTACCGAGATTACGCTCGACGACAACGGCTACCTCATGGCTACCCTTCCGGCCAACACCGACCGCACTGATGTGCCCGTGGTAGGCTTTATAGCACACCTCGACACATCGCCCGACATGAGCGGCCACCATGTGCGCCCGCGCATAGTGAAAGACTACGACGGCAACAACATTGTGCTCAATGCCGACAAAAACATTGTGCTTTCGCCCGACGAATTCCCCGAACTGCTTCACTACAAGGGGCAAGACCTGATTGTGACCGACGGCAACACGCTGCTCGGCGCCGACGACAAAGCAGGTATCGCCGAGATTGTCACCGCCGTGCAGTATCTCATTGACCATCCCGAGATAAAACACGGCAAGATACGCATTGCCTTCAACCCCGACGAAGAGATAGGCAAAGGCGCACACAAATTTGATGTGAAACGCTTCGGCGCCGATTGGGCCTACACTATGGACGGCGGCGAGATAGGCGAGCTCGAATATGAGAACTTCAACGCCGCCGTGGCACGTGTCACCTTTACCGGCCGCAATGTGCACCCCGGCTACGCAAAGCACAAAATGGTCAACTCCATACGCATAGCCAACCAGTTTGCCATAATGCTTCCGCGCTGGGAAACACCTGAGCATACCGAGGGCTATGAGGGATTCTATCACCTTGTGTCGATAGAAGGTACCGTAGAGAAAACGGTGCTTACCTACATAATACGCGACCACGACCGCGACCGCTTCGAGCGCCGCAAGAAAGAATTCGAGCACCTCACGCGCAAAATAAATCATGAATTCCCGGGTGTGGCCTCGCTCGAAATCAACGACCAGTATTACAATATGCGCGAAAAGATAGAACCGCTCCATCACATCATCGACGTGGCCATCGAGGCCATGAAAGATGCCGGCGTAGAACCCAAGGTGGTGCCCATACGCGGTGGCACAGACGGCGCGCAATTGTCGTTCATGGGGCTGCCATGCCCCAATATCTTTGCCGGAGGCCTCAACTTCCACGGGCGCTACGAGTTCGTTCCCATCCCCTCGATGGAGAAAGCCACTCAGGTAATAGTGGAGATAGCCCGCCTGGTAGCTACCCGATAAGCGCGATGCCTCGCCCGCTGCTGCTCGTTGTCACCGGTCCGACCGCCTCGGGCAAGTCGGCGCTTGCCATACAGCTCGCACGGATACTTGGCTGCCATATCGTTTCGGCCGACTCCCGGCAGATATACCGTGGCATCCCCATAGTCACCGCCGCGCCCTCCCCAGACGAACTCGCCGCGGCGCCGCACCATTTCATAGCCTGCCGCAACCTCACGGAGCCATACAGCGCCGCAGCCTATGCCGACGATGTGGAGAAACTGCTGCCTCAACTCTGGGCAAACAATCCGATAGCTATAATGTGCGGCGGCTCAATGATGTATATCGATGCTGTGATCAACGGCCTCGACACCCTTCCCCCGATTCCCGAATCCACACGGCTTCGTGTGCTAGAACACTACAATACTCACGGCACAGAGGGATTGCGCTCATGGCTGCGACAACTCGACCCCGAATATTACGACCGGGTAGACCTCAACAATCACGCACGCCTCATACACGCCATTGAGGTGAGCCTTGAAGCGGGAATGCCATACTCGTCGCTGCTCAACCGCCCCAAAAAAGAGCGCCCCTACGATGTGCTGATGGTGGCGCCGCAATGGCCGCGCCATGCGCTGTTCGAGCGTATCAATGCACGAGTCGACGCAATGGTCGGCGGCGGCCTGGAAGAGGAAGCGCGCAGTGTATTCCACCTGCGGCACCTCAACTCTCTCAATACAGTTGGATTAAAAGAGATGTTTGCCTACTTCGACGGCATGCTCAGCCGCGAAACCGCCATATCGCGCATTGCCAAAAACACACGGGTATACGCAAAAAAGCAGCTCACCTGGATGCGCAAATATACCAATCTACATTGGCTTGACAGCAACGGTGATATGGTTGCTGCTACTTTGCAACTGCTTCAAGCACATCGGCAATAAACTCCTTGCGGTGAGTCTCGCTGCCCGATTTCACCTTATCGCAATTGAGCCACGTTACATTGTCCATACCTACAGTATTGAGCACCTGCTCGGTGAAGTAACCCTGCATGAAGGGCTCGAGCACTGCCGTAGGCTCTTCAGATGTGGTTACAACCACGGTTTTGCTGATTGACAGACATGGTATGAGTATTCCCTCGGGGGTGGTATCGTATATTGTACCTTTAAGGAATACCTTGTCGATAAAGCCTTTGAGCATAGCCGGCATCATACCCCACCAGATGGGAAATATAAAAATCACACTTTCGGCACGGGTAAGCGCAAGCTGATACCTACCCACCATCTC
>JAGAUN010000001.1 GCA_017620715.1 Muribaculaceae bacterium
CATACCGCGCAGATATGAGATGTTTGCTATAGGCACCATGCCGGTGCTGAGCATGCGCCATCAGCCATTGTCGCGTTTTCGCAACCGATTGGCCAAGCGTGCATTCGATGTCGCTGTCTCGTCGATGGCCCTGCTCTTCTTCCCGCTGGTGCTCATACCGGTTGGCATAGCCATCAAGATGAGCTCTCCCGGCCCGATATTTTTCCGACAGCTGCGCACCGGCTATCGCGGCCGCGCCTTTAAATGCTTTAAATTCCGCACCATGCGCGTCAACGCGCAGGCCGATACCGCCCAGGCCACCAAACACGATCCCCGCAAGACCAGACTCGGCGACTTTCTGCGTCACAGCTCCATCGACGAGTTGCCGCAGTTTATCAACGTGCTCATCGGCGATATGTCGGTGGTAGGGCCTCGCCCGCACATGCTCGCCCACACCGAGCAATACGGGCAGCTCATCGACAAGTATATGGTGCGCCACTACATCAAACCCGGTATCACCGGATGGGCGCAGATCAACGGCTTCAGAGGTCAGACCGAAGAGTTGTGGCAGATGGAGCGCCGCGTGGAGCACGACGTGTGGTATATCGAAAACTGGAGTACCTGGCTGGATATCAAGATAATGTTCCGCACGGTATTCAATGCCGCACGAGGCGAGAAAAACGCCTTCTGACCCTCCCCGGTGTTAATAAATTAGGGCTCGTTCGAAAAAAAAACGGCCTTGACGGGCCGCAACAATACAGAATCAGCTAAAGATTAGCCTGCTGTCTCACGACAGCAGGTTTTGTCTTTAACCTTAAATCTAATACCATGAAAAAACACAATGCAAATAGCAATTATACAACTTAAACACCGCTATAGAGAGAAAAGTTGGGAGAAAGGCAAAGATTAACATAAATTAGCACTCTCCAACCGTGCAGTTTTTTTAACTTTACACTCCCTGCTGCAGGTATGTACTTCCCCCCTCTGCAGGAGATGATAGGAAATATATACAATACAAAAACAACATAACTACCTATGAGCACCAAAATACTGGTAATCGACGACGAAGAAGCACTGTGCGAGATACTTAAGTTTAACCTTCAGCGCGAAGGATACGAAGTAGACTGCGCATACAGTGCCGAGAGCGCCCTTGAAATGGATCTTACCCCCTATTCGCTTTTCATTGTTGATATAATGATGGAGCGTCTCAGCGGATTTGATTTTGCCAAGCGTGTGCGCAATATGGCTGCGATAGAAGAAACCCCCATCATATTCTGCTCGGCTCTAAACGGCGAAGACGACACCGTGACCGGCCTTAACATCGGCGCCGACGACTATATTACCAAACCCTTCGTGGTATCGGAAGTACTTGCGCGTGTGCGTGCGGTACTCCGCCGCAGCCAGGCATCACACCGCCGCGAAGAGGTCGCCCCGGTGCAGGGCATGTACGAGAGCGACGTCACATTCCAGGGCCTGCGCATCGACCGCAACGACAAAGTGGCTCTGCTCGACGGCGTGGATATGGGTCTCACCCGCACCGAGTTCGATATTCTGCTCTTCTTCCTCACCCACCGCAACCGCATTTACTCGCGCGAGGAGATAATCAAGCAGGTATGGGAAAACGACGTAGTCGTTACAAACCGCACAATCGATACCAACATAGCTCGCCTACGCAAGAAGATAGGCCCTTATGGCAACAATATAGTTACTCGCCTGGGCTTCGGATATGGGTTTAAAGAGACAGTATAGCTTCAGGTGGCGCATACTTGTGCCGTTGGTGGTGATGCTATGGTGCATCATCGCCTTCCTTATGTGGCAGCAATACTCTCACGAGAAGGAGTATCGTCGTGAATCGATAGAGAGCCACCTTGGAGTGATGTCGGCATCGGTGCTCAAAGCCCATAAGCAGGGATACGACACCGACGAGATGGCCGAATTCCTCAAATCGCTCGCGCTATTTTTCGAGGACTCCCGTTACGAGGGCGTACGCATGACAGTGTACACCGAGAGCGAGTGGAACGAAAATGTGGTGCCGCAGCTCTATCTCGGTCAGCTCATCACCCGTCCGCAGATCAACAACGCCATGCGCAAGCTGCCCATAGGCAGCGACTTTGTGTGGCTCAACGACAATACATTCTTCGGCTACTCCAAGGTCAACGACGATATTGAGCCCCTGCGCATATTCATGATGATGGATCTCAACCAGCGCATGATCGACTCGCTGCGCGTGGCCGACTTTGGCTTCTGGAGCGTGCTGCTCATACTGCTGGTCATCACTACCGGATTTACCTATTACATTGTGTCACGCATCTCGTCAAACATCAAGATGCTGCGCGACTTTGCCGCCCGTGCCAAAGACGAGGGCGTGGAGTTCGACGAATCGAAATTCCCGCATAACGAGTTGGGCGATATCTCGCGTGATATCGTACGCCTGTACCGCGAGCGAAGCGAGGCCCTGAAAAAGAGCCGGCGCGAGCACGATGTAGCCATACATGCCATTGAGGAGAAATCGCGCATCAAGCGGCAGCTCACCAACAATATCAACCACGAGATCAAAACACCTGTGGGCGTAATAAAGGGGTATCTCGATACCGTCCTCTCTTCGCCCGACATGGACGATACCACCCGCATGTACTTCCTGAAGCGTGCCTCCGACAATGTCGACCGTCTGTGCAACCTGCTCAACGACGTGTCAACCATGACGCGCCTCGAGGACGGCAGCGGCAATATACCTATGCGCGCAATCGATTTCCATGATCTCGTTTACGGCATACAGAACGACTTCGAATCGTCTCATCTCAACGGCGGCATGTCTTTTGAGTACGAGGTGCCGTTTGACTGCGAGGTGCTCGGCAACGAGGGCCTTTTGGCCGGCGCCATGACCAATCTGGCCAAAAACGCCGTGCTGCACTCGCAGGGCACCGCTATGGGCATACGGCTCGTTGCGGAATCGGAGCAGTATTATACCTTCGCATTCTGGGACAACGGCCGCGGTGTCGACCCCAGTTATATACCGCACTTGTTCGACCGTTTCTTCAGGGTCGACACCGGCCGTTCGCGTAAGACCGGCGGCACCGGTCTCGGTCTCCCCATTGTCAAAAACACTATCGAGGCAATGGGCGGAGTGCTCTCGGTGCATAACCGCAGCAACGGCGGTCTGGAGTTCGTATTCACCCTTAAGAAGTATCGAAACGTTAAGATATCTTAATTTTTGGTAGGCGTACAGCATTGTGTTTGCATTGTAACAGCATCGTCACACCCGTGAGCAATCTTACCGCTAAATTTGGCGTTATATAATCAAACCTCGTTTAGGTAGTAAACCAACGCACAATATATCAAACATCTATACCAAGAATTTTGCAGAATAGTAATTAGGAGACATTTTTTGATGAAACATAAGACAAGGGTTGTCGGAGAGACAACCCTTGTTGCATTCTATGTCTGCTGGAGATAAATTGGATGAGGGCTCAGAACGAAAACTGGCACATGGCGCCCGCGCGGTAGCTGGTGTGGCGCGCACCCGAGTAGTCGCGCCGCTGCCCGAGGTTGAATTCGGCCGCTGTGGTGAGCCGCGGCGTAATCATCCAGAATATATTTGCAGCGGCAAGCAGTCCCGTCTTGTAAGTGTCTGGTGATACCGTCCCCGATGGATCGAATCGGCTCTGACTGCCTAATACGGTCACAAACAGATTGGGGCGGAAGTTGTATTGCAGTCCGGCGCACCAGCCCCACGACCGCGGTGCATACATCTCGCCCGCTTGCGGAGTGCGCGGTATGAGGTCGAAATTGCCTATGGCCAGGTCGCCACCGAGCGAACCGTAGCCGTGCCCGTAGTTGGCCGTGAGATATCCGGTGAAATTGGGTGTGATGTGGGTTACGCTGCTCAACTGCACGCCCCAGCCAATCACGCTGTGATTGCGTTCGGTCAGGCGGTTGCGGTAGGGGAGTGTGCGCAGAATCCCCGACAGGCGCACATGCTGGCTCTCGCTCCACTGATATTGGGCAAAAGCGGCGAAATCGGGCACATAGTCGCGCACGACGTTATTGTTCACCCCGTCAACATCGGCTTGGGTCGAAGGCGTTTCTACCGACACTGCCAGAGTCCAGCGCTCTTTTATGCGCGGCATGTAGCGCACCAACACCGAAGTGGGGCTCACCTTGTTGTTGGGGCCCGCGGCATCTACCATAGCGGGCATTGCGGCCGGGTCGGAGAATGAAGATGGAGCGTATCCCACGGTGAAGTCGCGCACGGTGGCGTAGGCTTTCTTGAGACGCAGGTCTCTGCCCTCGTACCCGGTGAAGTTGGCTTCGATATATAGCTGATATTCTCCAATGGTGGAGTTATTGCCGATAAGGCGTAAGAAGAAGCATGTGCCCGAAGGGGTGGTGTTGAAACTGCGCCGGCTTGTGGGATCGGGAGTCATGGGCAGAAGTATCGGGGAGAATCCGGCCGCGTTGGGCGACCCGTGCCAGTCGTAATATGCACGCATGCGCACAGCACCGCCTATACCTAATGTAAGCCCCGCATCTTTGCTCATGAACAGGAAATATGGCGCGGCCGGCTCCATGAAGTGACGGAACTGGTCGTAGAAAAACTTACCCACCACCTCTCGCATTGAGTCCGCTATTGCCTTCTCTCGGATTGAGTCGGGCCGTCCGTCGATATATATTATTTTGTGACTGTCGATTGTGGCCTGAGTCTGGCGGTCAATGAGATCCTGAGCCGAAAGGGTTACGGCGGATATAGCGGCTATAATGGCCGTAAGTAGTATGCGTGACATAATGCTCATGAATGAATAGTTGATACACAATATCAACGCTCCGTGGCCGTGAAGTGTTTATTATCCATTCCGATGCAGAGAGCCGCGCCTTTGCTGCAATGGCAAGGGCGCGGCTCTGAGTGATGGGGTGTTACGTGGATTATTCGGCCTGAGGCTCTTTTGGTGCGAGTTTGAATCTTACGGGGAGTGCGTAGCTCACGGCTACGGTTTGGCCGTTTTCCATTGCGGGTTGCCACTTGGGCATCTCTGATACCACGCGTATGGCCTCTTGGTCGAGTGCGGGTGTTACGGTACCCGCAGCCTTTACATCGCTTATCGTGCCGTCGGTATTGATGGTAAATTGCACTATCACTGTGCCTTGCTCATTGTTTTCTATAGCTTCGACAGGGTAGCGGAGGTGCGATGCCACCCAGTTCATCAACGCATTTTCGCCACCGGGAAATTGCGGGAGCTGTTTCTCCGAAGGAGCAGCGGTAGTTTCGGCCGGTTCTGCGGGAGCGGCCGAGCCTTTGTCCTGCAGCTTGAATTTCACCGGAAGGGTATAGCCTACAGCAACTGCTTTGCCATTTTCAACGGCCGGTTGCCAGCGTGGCATTTTCGATGCTACGCGAATGGCTTCCGTGTCGAGCGCGGGCGATACTGAGCGCACAACCTTGATGTCGCTTATAGAACCGTCGGTGTTGACTGTAAACTGTAATATTACAGTACCTTGCTCGTTGTTTTCAAGAGCTTCTGCCGGATAGCGGAGCTGTGAGTATAAAAACTCCATCATAGCGGCTTCGCCCCCGGGATATTCGGCAAAGTGCGATTCTTGAGAAATTTCACTAACTTTGCTCTCGGCAGGTGCCTGCACAGGTGCCGGGGCTTCTACCCGCGTGGTGTTGAGCGTTGTTGCGTTGAGCGCGTTTACGGCAGCCGATACGGTGGGAATACGGAGCACGGCCAGAGCAACAACAGGTGCCATGGCTACCGCCAGCCCTGCTAAGCGGCTGAAGCGGCGAGGTTTAGGTTTTTGCATCATTGTAATACGTGATTTAAGTTTGCAATGAAGGCTGTTGGCAAGCGACCGAAAACGAGTGCCGGCAGCCTTTTTTATTAATAGAAGTTGGTAAGTACGGGCATCTGCGCCTGAGGCGAGTACGCAGCGGTCGGCCTGATACTCGTGCACCGTTTTCAGCTCGTCGAGCAGCAGCCATATAGCCGGATTGTACCAGTAGAGGATGCATAGCAGATGCATTACGGAGAGGTCGAGGGTGTGCAGGGCGCGTATATGGGCGAGTTCGTGGGTGAGTATTACCTGCGGGTCGGAGTGGTAGTCGGCGCTCGACATCACTATATACCGGCCCCAGCTGAAAGGAGCTATCGAGGTATCGGACAGAAGCACCACCGTGTAGCCGTCAATGTGGATTTTCTTGCCGCGGCGTATCAGGCTCGATATCTTGATTACTCCCGCTATCAGGCGTGCCGAGGCCAATATCATCCCCGCTATGTATATAATTAGCACAATGCGGGGCCAGACGGGGGGTGCTTGCGGAGTGGCGGTCACTATGCCGGGTTGCAGTGCTCCGACCTCGGCCATCACGGCCGGAGATGTTGCCGAAATCAACAGGGAGTTTATTCCGGAGTGGTAAACCGGCCACAGCATCGCTACGGCCATAATGGTCAAGATGGTGAAGCGGTTGAGGGCCGGCTGCTTAAGCGGCGCCATGATACATTTATATATCAGGTATCCGGCCACCAGTATCAGCCCCGTTTCAAAAGTGTATACAAATAGTTGTGCCATAGGTGTGTAGTGCTTGAAGCGTGAGGTTATTGTTTCTTGCGTTCCACCATGGCTATCAGCTCATGGAGCTCTTCGAGAGTGATTTTCTCCTCCTCTACGAGCGAGGCCACGGCCGAACGGTAATTGTTGTGAAAGTAGCTCTTTACCACGCTCGCGAGCGAGCGCCTGCCTAAAGAGTCGGAATTAACGGTGGCGGCATAGAGATACGCGCCTCCGTTTTCGCCCACATGAGCCACGTATCCCTTGTCGATAAGTATGCGCACGGTGGTGGCCACGGTGTTGAAGTGCGGCTTGGGGTCGGGATAGGTGGAGAGGAGCTGGCGCACGGTGAGAGGGCCGTCGGCCCAGAGGCGCTCCATCACTTCGGTTTCTTTTTCGGTAAGTCGTTGAGGTTTGCTGCGCATGTCTAACTAATTTTTTAGTTGATGTGGCAAATATATCAACTAAAAAATTAGTTTGCAAGAACAATCTATAAAAAATTTTACAATGTAGTAAAACAGTCAACAACTTCGGGCACCCGAACGTTGGTATCAGGAGAGAACCTAAGGCCCATGTGGCCGTACTGTGAAATTATGACAACCGTAGTGAATATAGGCACATTGGAATGTGTATGTGCCAAGCAGTCAAACAATCGCATTGCTTATATATTGTACCCGATAGCCTGTATCGGCAACTGGATAGTGGAGGCCGCGCGCCGCTACGGAATCACCATTGTGGTGATTACCGGAATCGACTGGGCCGACGACCTCACACCCTGGGAGGCATCGCCCGTGAGGCGCGGCGCAAAGAATTTTGCCGGTCACGCGGCGCATTTCCTGCACAGGCTGCGCAGCGAGGTGGTGCCGGCGGTCGAGAGCCAGTTGGCAATGAGCCTGCACCCCTACAGAGTGTTGGCCGGAGTGTCGCTGGGTGCCCTCTTTGCCCTGTGGCAGTGGACGCAGTGCGACACCTTCACCTCCATAGCCTGCCTGTCGGGGGCCTTCTGGTACAAAGGTTTCGTGAGCTGGTTCTACCGTCACCTTCCGCGCAAAAAGAAGGGCAAAGCATACTTTTCGATAGGCATGTCGGAGGGCGACAGCCGCGAGGCCGACACGCGTCACCTCCAGGCCGATACCCGCGAGATAGTGGGCGACCTTGAAAGCCGTGGTATCGACGCACGTATGTGTCTCGAACCTGCCTGCGAGCATCAATACTCGCCATACCGCTTCAATGCCGCCCTCTCCACCCTCTATTCATTGCCCTGATGAATATTTGGCGTATCTTTGTACGGAATTTTTAACTGACAAGATTGATGACAGATAAATATGCGGGGCTCAGCTCCGCACAGGTTGATGAGAGCCGCCGTCTCCATGGAGCCAATGTGCTGCGGGCGCCGCGCCGCAAGCCATGGTGGCGTGATTTCCTCGATAAGTTTGCCGACCCTCTTATTCTCATTCTGCTCGTAGCGGGTGCTCTTTCCGTTGGCATTGCCTTCTACGAATATTACGGCCTCGGAGCCGGTTGGAAGGTATTTTTTGAACCCATCGGCATTTTTGTGGCTATCTTTCTGGCCACGGGACTGGCCTTTCTGTTCGAGCAGCGTGCCAACAAGGCCTTCGCGCTTCTAAACCGTGTAAACGACGACGAGCCGGTAGAGGTGATGCGCGACGGCTTCGTCACCACTGTGCCGCGTCGTGATGTGGTGACGGGCGATCTGGTTTACCTCACCACGGGCTGCGAGGTGCCGGCCGACGGCCGACTTGTCGATGCGGTGTCGCTGAGCGTTGACGAGTCGTCGCTCACAGGCGAGCCGATGTGCCACAAAACTATTGTTGAGGCCGATTTCGATGCCGATGCCACCTATCCCTCAAACCGCGTGCTCCGCGGCACAAAGGTTATGGAGGGACATGGCGCAATGGTGGTGGAGCAGGTGGGCGACGCTACCGAGATGGGCAAGGTGTTTGAGCAGGCACAGATTGATTCTACCATGAAAACGCCACTCAACGAGCAACTCGACTCACTTGCCCATGTCATAGCCAACGCGAGCTATATCTGCGCGGCTCTGATTATAGTGGGGCGCGTAGTACACTTCCTGGGATGGGGTAACTGGCAGTCGTGGCTCACCGTATTGCCCGTGGCAGCATTCTTCGCCATAGTAGTGTATAAGTTCAGAAATTGGGGCAAAGCGGCATGTATCGTTGCCATCATAACCGCGTTTGCAGTGTTTATAGCCACGGTGATGGGCGTTTACGCCATGCTTGGCGCTCAGTCGGGCGCCACGGAGTGGGCTGCGCTGCTGAGCTACACCCTTCAGACACTGATGGTGGCTGTGACCCTCATTGTGGTGTCGGTACCCGAGGGCCTGCCAATGGCCGTGACTCTCTCGCTCGCCTTCTCCATGAGCCGTATGCTCCGTACCAACAATCTGGTGCGCAAGATGCACGCCTGCGAGACAATGGGCGCCACTACCGTGATATGTACCGACAAGACCGGTACTCTTACACAAAACCGTATGCAGGTGGCCCATGCCGAATTTTTCGGCAACCCCTCCGATACAGTCATCGAGGAGGCGATAGCCGCCAATTCAACAGCTCAGATCAATATTTCAGAGGCCGACAGCCCCCGCATCATTGGCAATCCCACCGAGGGGGCGCTCCTGCTGTGGCTGCGCGAGAGGGGAGTGGACTACAACGAAGTGCGACGCCGTGTCACTGCGGTCGACGAAATCCCCTTCAGCACCGAGCGCAAGTATATGGCCACAATCGTCAGGACAGTCGATGGCCGCGAGATACTCTATGTGAAGGGCGCTCCCGAGATAGTGTATGCAATGTGCAGCGAGCGCTGTGGCGTGACACCCGAAATGTTCGATGCCCGCTTGCGCGATTACCAGAACAGAGCCATGCGCACACTCGCATTGGCTTACCGCGTGCTCGCTGACGGCCAACACCCGGTGAAGCATGGCGCCCTTTGCGACGCGCGCCTCACACTGATAGGTGTGGTGGCTATCTCCGACCCCGTGCGCACCGATGTGCCTGCTGCCGTCGATGAGGTGACAGGTGCCGGCATAAAGGTGAAGATAGTGACGGGCGACACTCCCGCAACCG
>JAGAUN010000057.1 GCA_017620715.1 Muribaculaceae bacterium
CACTACTTTGGCCAAGGCTAAGGCTCTGCGCATGTATGCCGAGCCCCTTATCAACCGCGCCAAGGAAGATTCGATGGCCAATCGCCGTCTGGTGTTCAGCTATCTGCAAAACAAATATGCCGTGAGCGAACTCTTCCGCGAAGTATCGCAGAAGATTGCCGATCGCAATGGCGGTTATACCCGCATACTCAAAACCGGAAACCGTCTGGGCGACAACGCCAAGATGTGTTTCATTGAGCTCGTTGACTACAACGAGGCTATGCTTAAGGAGAAGGGCGCCAAGAAACAGTCGCGTACCCGCCGCAGCCGCCGTAAAGGCGCATCTGCCGCCGAAGTACCTGCCGCCGAGGCTCCCGTGGCAGAAGCACCCGCAGTAGAAAAAGAACTGCCTGCTGCCGCAGAGGAGAAGGAACTCCCTGCAGCAGAATAAGTCTCGACAAAGTCGATACATACATGATACAATCTGTCGCTGCAGCAATTATCAATAGTTGCCGTAGCGACAGATTGATTTATAATAGCTCATCAATCTGTTTGCATTTATGCCATGAAAACGTTCAGTAAACTTTTGCTTGTATTTTTCTCTTTAGTTGTGTGTGGAGCGGAGGCAATCTCAGCACCTCCGATGAACCAGGCTCAACGCGAACTTATGTTTGTGGTTGACGAGATGCAGGCGGTGTGTCCCTACGATATGGGTACACTTGGTAATCTGACTACTGTGAGATACGATACCAATGGCAATACTGTAAATGCCTACGTGTCGGTTACCGACATGATGCAGAGCATGCTCAATAACATTTCCGATACTCAGGCGCTGAAGAGGACTATCGGCCTGGGAATGAAAGCTCAGCCCGATTTTCTGAATATACTGGCAAAAGCTAACGCAAGTATTTCGTATACGTACCTTTTCCCTGACAATCACCGCATGACCATATCTTTTACGCAGGCTGAGATACGAACACTTGCCTCAGGTGCCGGCGATGACGCTTCTACGCTGAGGGAATATGCGCAGTCGCTGGTTGCGTCGTCAAATTCAATGTGCCCGGTGCTGGTAGACGTTGGCATTATACTCAAGAGGGTAGTGATAGTAGGGGACTATATAATCTATGTAAATAATGCCGATACGTCGACGTATACTATCGAGAGTTTAAAAAGCTGTAAAGATATTTTGTATAACGCAGTAACTCAGAGGATTGTTGATGACCCGACGGCTAACGCTGAAGTAAATATATATGCAAAAGCGGGGTATGGTATCGCCTATCGTTATTATGTGGACGACAATTATGTGGATCTTGTGGTTTTACCTAATTCCCGACTCCGAGAGTTGCTCGGGATGTAGCGATGAGTAGTACGGAGCATACATTGATGCCGGGAAACGCGAGACTGGCATTGGTAGACTCGCTGCGCGGGCTTGCACTGATGGCGATTATTTTGCTGCATTGTATAGAGCATTACAACTGTTTCTATACACCGCAATGGCAGCCCGAATGGCTCAATGCACTCGACTCGGCTTTTGCCTCTACGGTGTGGATGCTGTTTGCCGGTAAGGCTTACGCTACTTTCTCGCTGCTCTTCGGCTTTAGCTTTTATATACAGATGCGCAATGCACGTGCCCGCGGTTGCGATTTCAGATGGCGGTTTGCCTGGCGAATGTTGCTTCTCGCGGGGTTCGCCCAATTGCATGCTCTGTTTTATAACGGCGACATATTGCTGCTCTATGCCGTATGCGGGCTAATACTGATACCGGCTTCGAGGCTAAACAATAAAGCTCTGCTGGCAATCGCATTGTTTCTTCTGTTGCAGCCCATCGACTGGGGACACATCATAGTGAGCGCTGTCAATCCGTCGTATGTCGACCTCAACAATCGTTTCGCCGCCTTTGCGTCGCAGGCCGAACAAATAGCCATGCACGGCAATCTATGGCAAACGTGGGCCGACAATATCACCAACGGCCAGTTATATTCCAATTTCTGGCAGGTGGAAGCCGGCCGTATTACTCAGACCCCGGCCCTGTTTATGCTCGGCATGTGGCTCGGCCGCAAGGCGTATTTTGTGAAAAGCAGAGCGAGCATCCGATTCTGGCGCAAGACAGCGGCTTACGCTCTTGTGCTTTGGGCAGTGCTGTATTTCGTGCAGCCCTACGTGGTGGCGCTATCGTCGGCCGAGACGTGGGTGAGCCATATAGGCATAGCTTTGTCTATGCCTGCCAATTTCTGTATGATGGCGGTACTTGTGGCTTTGATGTCGCTCATCTGGTTCTCGGCCGGTGACGGTTTCCGCTTTCAGCGTTTTGCCATACCGATAGGGCGCATGTCGCTCACGGCCTATATCACGCAGTCGCTCCTTGGTGTTACCATCTTCTACAACTACGGGCTGGGGCTATATCGGTATTGCGGGCCCATATTGTCGGCGGTGATAGCTGCGGGTATTATTGCGGCTCTGTGGTGGACGGGGCGCATGTGGCTGCGCAGTCACCGTCAGGGCCCCCTCGAAAGAGTATGGAAATCACTTACTTGGATTGGCTCGTCGGCCACCGTTGAAAAATCATTAAATCATTGTGCAAGTAAGTAAAAAGTAGTAACTTTGCGCATATTACAAAGCCAACAAATTGTAAATTGAAATAACCAACTTTTTAAGTTTTTTACATCATGAAAATTGCAAAAATTATCGGTCGTGAAGTGCTTGATTCACGCGGCAATCCCACAGTAGAAGTAGATGTATTACTCGAAAGCGGCGCACGTGGCCGCGCATCGGTTCCCTCGGGCGCTTCAACCGGCGTAAACGAGGCTCTCGAGCTTCGCGACGGCGATAGATCGCGTTATATGGGCAAAGGTGTGCTCAAAGCTGTAGCCAATGTAAACGGCCCCATCGCAGAGGCTCTCGTAGGCATGAGCGCTCTCGACCAGATTAAGATTGACGAGACTATGATAGCGCTCGACGGCACTGACACCAAGAGCAATCTCGGTGCAAACGCCATACTCGGTGTATCGCTCGCCGTGGCTAAGGCTGCTGCCGACTATCTCGACATCCCCCTCTACAAATACATCGGCGGCTGCAACTCTTACGTGCTCCCCGTGCCCATGATGAATATCATCAACGGCGGCGCTCACTCAGACGCTCCTATCTGCTTCCAGGAATTTATGATTCGTCCCATCGGTGCTTGCTGCTTCAAAGAAGGCATCCGCATGGGTACCGAAGTATTCCACAACCTTAAGAAAGTGCTCCACGAGCGCGGCCTCTCGACAGCCGTAGGCGACGAAGGCGGTTTCGCTCCCAAGCTCAACGGTACCGAGGATGCTCTCGACTGCATCATCAAGGCTATCGAGCTCGCCGGCTATGTTCCCGGTAAGGACGTGACCATCGGTCTCGACTGCGCTTCGTCGGAATTCTACCGCGACGGCAAATACCACTACAGCTCGCTCAACAACGGTGCCGAGAAAGAGAAAGACGGTGCTACATACACCTCGGCTGAGC
>JAGAUN010000058.1 GCA_017620715.1 Muribaculaceae bacterium
ATGACCTTGCCATAGCGGAGCTTTGTTTCAAACCATTGTGCCATTGCTGTTATTTTTAGGAGTTAAAAATTAGTGTTATTCCTTTGGGGATTTACCGGGCGGAATGATATACTCGCACGCGGTATGAAATATTTTTGTGGTTGCGGTGATGCTTTCGGCCTCCGGGTTCTCATTGCGGAGACCTCTTATTACGATCTCCTTTATCTTTTCGGCGCCGTTCCTTAAATCCGAAGTCGTATAAACGGAGGCAAAACCGAACTTTGAGGTGTACCACTCGGTGACGGCGCCTATCTTGACTTTTGCCGTGACCTTGATATAGCCGACGCCCTGTTCCTCGACGAGATCTCTATTTTTCTTCTTTGCCATATCAATAGTCTTTAAAATATTTATCTACTATTTCCTCCCAATTCTCATGTCGGCCTAAAGCATTGGCAAGGGCGACTTTTGTCAGAATGCTTTTGAAGCCAGAAATCATGCAGGCCTTTTGTATTAGGAGGGCGGACACGGCTCTGTTATATTCCACGACCTCGACAACATTGCCGCGATTATCCATGCAAACCTTTTTGGCCGCATTTAATTCATCTCTTGCTGCACTCATGTCCGTATCAGTTTAGGAGTAAATCATCTTTGCCGAACCGCGCTTCATAGGCTATCTGTCCGGCCACCTCGTTTATGGCCTTGGCATCCTTCTGACGTTTCAGAAACATATTGTAAATCGTGGTCAGTCGGTCGAGGGAGATTTGGTTAAAGTTTCCGACCTTGGCGGCCCGGCAGGCAACGCCTTTGATGTAGTCCACACTCTCGTCGCCTTTTCCGATGAGCCGAAGCCACCCGCCGATGGCGGCGATCACGCGTTTGCGCATTTTGTCGCGCTTCGCGTCCTCGGGATGAAGTATGTCGTTGAGCCGATCGCAAAGCTCCGTAAGCTCCGCGTTGCTCAGATCCACGCTGCTCTCCACCCCGTAGCCTGAAAGCAGCGCAAGTTTATCGTCGGCTGTCATGTTCAGCCGGAAACACAGTGAATGAAATTTTTTCAGGAGCCATTTCTGACTCTGTCGGGTGATTGTTGCCATAATATCTCGTGTTATTGGTTATCTATTATCTGGGCGTAATATTTGGCCGCGCCCTCCGGCCATATTGTATAAGGCTCACCGCCGCCTTCCGGGGTGGCGAAACGGGTTGTCGGAAACGCCATATAACCCTCGACGCGCAGTTTTACCTCGGAGAGTTTGCGGAGATGGCGCGCCACTGCCGGATAAGGCTTGCCTCCTTCTTCGTGCGCGATGAAGATGAACAGCTTGTTGGGAAACTCGTCGATTAGCGAGGCAAACGTGGCGCGGGTGAAGCCGACCAGAGCCGTGATGGAGTCGATCACCACAACCTGCGGGCTTTTCCGCTTACGCAGCCGCTCACGCAGCGCGGGGATCTGCTCCTTGTCTAAGATTATGACCTTGTTGCCGAGAGCGCCCATATTTGCGTCGTTCCACGAGTTCTGGAAGCTCAGCGAGTAACCCTGCTCAATGGTGTCGTAGGCCACGCGGTCGACAAACCGCGACAGATAGGCAAGCAACTGGAGGGCGAAATGTGTCTTGCCGCTGCCGCTCTCCCCGAAGATGATCCATGCACCCCGGAGTTCCGGCTTGCCTATGGTGGCAAGCCACTCCCCGGAGAAGTCAGCGACCGAGAATTTCGCGTCGCACATATTCTTGTTGCTTAATGCCCGTGCCATTTAATCAGCGTTTAATCGGTTCTCAGTCCTCGTTTGATTTGAGCTTAAGGGCGCACACGAGGCGCTTTACGCGCCGCAGGTCGTTGTCAGAATCCTCGATGATTCGTTCTATTTCCCGGCGGTCTTCGAGGCCGTTGGCCATACATACGGCCTTGATGTCGCCACGGTTCACTACGGGCATCGGTATGAATTTGCGCCCGATGCGCGAGTAGATTTCCTTATAACCCTTGCGGTTATTGGTGGCTCCGCGCTCGATGCGCTTCTTGAGATATTGAGTAGCGCAGAGCACGATCCCCACGGTGTCCTCCAGCTTGTTGTAGATCGTGATGAAGAAGTGAAGCACCTGATCGCTCAGTTTGTCGGCCTCGTCCATCACTATAAGAACCCCTTCGCGGCGCTTGAGCAGCCTTATAGCCTCGCGCACCATGTCGGCCACTGTCGTGCCGCCCGGTTCTACTCCGAGGTTCTGCAGCAGCTCACCGAGAAAC
>JAGAUN010000059.1 GCA_017620715.1 Muribaculaceae bacterium
CGGAGTTACCGCCATTGCCCGCGCCTGCAACTGGAGCGATGCCTTGATTGGTCTTACCATATTGGCTGCGGGTACCTCCGTTCCCGAGCTGGCCACCTCGGTGGCGGCAGCCCTGAAAGGTTACCCCGGCATCTGCATCGGCAACGTGATAGGGTCAAATATATTCAACATTTTCTTTGTATTAGGCATCACAGCCGGCATCACACCGCTTGGCTTCGGACAGATAGGCATCGTTGACCTCCTCGTAATGACAGGAGCTGCATTGCTCTTCTGGCTATGCGGATGGGTATACGGGCACCGCGTTATAACGCGCGCTGAGGGCGCCCTGATGGTAGCATGCTACGTGGCATACGTAGTGTATCTTTACATTGGTATTTGAAAAGTGTGAAATAATAGATACTTTTGCATAACGAATCAGATTCCCCCTTAACCTGCCGCTTCGTAATATGTTTGATACATCAGCCATAGTCAATGAGTTTCTATGCGCAACACCGCTGATTGTGTACCTTCTGGTGCTTGGATTGATGGTGATAGAGAGCTCCTTCATACCTTTTCCCTCGGAAGTGATAGTTCCCCCGGCCGCATACCTGGCCTGCACTCGCCACGATGTGAGCATAATAGTGATACTTCTTGCCGCAACTGCAGGTGCCCTCACAGGCGCGCTCATCAACTACGGCTTGTCATACTGGATAGGGCGCCCTATAGTATATAAGTTTGCAGACTCACGAATAGGTCACGCATGCCTGATAAACCGCGCCAAAGTTGACAGAGCCGAGAGATACTTCGATGCGCATGGTTCAATATCCACATTTATAGGCCGATTGATACCAGCTGTGCGTCAGCTCATATCAATTCCCGCCGGACTGGCACGCATGAATTTGGGCAAATTCGTGATTTTCACCTCTCTGGGTGCTTTTGTATGGAACAGCGTGCTTGCAGCCCTCGGCTACTGGCTCGGCACTATGGTTAAGCCCGCTGATTTACTGGAATATATCGAACGCTACAACGTATATCTTACCTATGCCGGCCTCGCTATCGCTCTGGTATGTGTGGGTATTATCGTATACAATTTTCTCAAGCCTAAAGGAAAAGCTATATGACACAGGTTTCCCCTTCGCTTCTATCGGCCGATTTTGGTCACCTTCACCGGGATATGCAGATGCTTAACGAATCTGCCGCCTCCATGATTCATCTTGATGTAATGGACGGTGTGTTCGTGCCCAATATCTCATTTGGCTTTCCGATAATAAAATGTGTACGGCAACTGACCGACAAACCGCTCGACGTGCATCTGATGATTACCGATCCCGGACGCTATGTGCGTCAGGTGGCCGATTGCGGAGCCGATATCATGAATGTGCACCTCGAGGCTTGCACGCATCTTCACCGCGTGGTGCAGCAAATCAAAGATGCTGGCATGAAAGCTGCTGTCACGCTCAATCCCTCCACACCCGTTTCGCTGCTCACCGATATTCTGGGCGACCTCGACATGGTGCTCATCATGTCGGTCAATCCCGGTTTCGCAGCACAAAAATTCATCGAACATTCATTGCAAAAAGTCAAAGAGCTCAGGGCCCTCATCACAGCTACTGACTCTAAAGCACTGATTGAAATAGACGGAGGCATAAACCTGACCACCGGACGCGCCGCCGCAGATGCCGGAGCCGATATACTCGTAGCGGGCAATTATGTATTTTCAGCTCCGTCACCCATAGAGGCCATTGCCGGATTAGCTGCTCTTTGACGCACATACCCCACCATTATCACTCCTCAATATACAGATGATTCAAGATTACGAAAACGAAAATCCCTCGCGATTGAGCGAAGAATCGCCTTCGCAACGCACGCCGCAATATACTGCTTCCTCGACTGACTTCTGGCGCCCGGATCTGGAACCGCAGCAACAGCCGCAAGCTCAAAGCGCATCGTCCCAGGTTGCGCCGCAGCCCGCAGCCCAACCTACAGCTACACCAAACACCACTACAGCTCCACAAGCTACCGCCAATACTCCCGCCAATACTCCCGCCAATACTGACGCCAATACTGACGAGGAAACCCATCTGAGTCTTGCCAAAATATTCGGCGACGGCAGATGGCGCATTTTCTTTGGCGTATTTCTGCTGCTCGTTGCCACCTACATGCTCATCGCATCAATTTCGGCCATCTCTGCCGGAGGTGCCGATCAGAGCATAGTGCAAAACCAGACAGCCACTGCTATCTCCAACTCACATGAGGGGGTAAAGAACGGCGCAGGATGGGTCGGAGCTTTCCTCTCGCACCTCATAATGTATCGCTGGCTCGGACTGGGCGGCTTTATCATTATTTTTTACGTACTGGCATTGGGCCTCTCGCTGGTCAAGCTCCATAAGTTTCGCTTCTGGACGCTCACCTTCAAATCGATTATATCTGCCATCGCCGTATCAATCATTGCCGGACTCATCTCCTGTATTTTCCCCGGTCACAGTATGCTCGGCGGCGAACACGGCATGTACATCAACACCTTGCTCATTGACAATGCCTCGATATACTCTGCCATAGGACTGAGTATACTGATGATTACAACATTGGTGCTGATTTTCCTTAAGCCGATACAAAAAGCTCTGGCTGTGACCCGCAAGGTTTGGGCCAACAAGCGTGAGGCTATGCGCAAACGTTACTACGCATCACGTAAGGCTGCGCACGAATCGCGTACAGCTGCTCAGGAAGAGGCGCCGACATCGCCGGAAGTCGCAACAGCGGAAACCACCGTTAACGAAGTTGCACAACTCGTGCAAAGTGACAAGATAACCGATAGCAGCACCGAGCAAGCCGCTGACACACAAACGCCATCAACAACTCAGCTCCCGGAAGCACAGGCGCCCTCTATTGCCGAACCTATCGAAAACGAGCAAATCTACAGTCCGGCACCCGCAATTCCGCTAACCGTAGATTCAACTGAACCCGAACAGGACGTTAACCCCAAAGAAATCATTGAGGAAGCTACTGAAAGTCAGATTCCTGAGATCGAAGTGAGCGTTCCGGAGGAGATAGAGAAAGCCGAAACGTTTGACACCGATGCCTTTGATCCGACGGCCGAGCTTTCGCATTACCGTTTTCCGTCGCTCGATTTACTTGAAGACCGCGTAGATACCAATGGCCCTATTGACGAAGCCGAACAGGAAGAAAATCGCGAAAATATACGCCGCAGCCTTCAAAGCTATGGCGTGGAAATTGCCAGCATCCGTTCAACAGTTGGGCCCACAGTCACTCTCTACGAGATTGTACCTGCCGACGGTGTGCGCATATCTAAAATCAAACGTCTGGGCGACGATATGGCCATGACGCTTGCAGCCGTGGGTATCCGTATCATTGCCCCCATGCCCGGCAAAGGCACCATTGGCATGGAGGTGCCCAACAAACGGCCGCGCGTGGTGAGCATCAAATCCATCCTGTCGTCGAAAGCATACCATGAGTCGACAGCCGAACTGCCGCTGGCCATGGGTGTCACTATCGAAAACAAGGTATATATGGCCGACTTGGCCAAAATGCCACACTTGCTTGTAGCGGGCGCTACAGGTATGGGTAAATCGGTCGGTCTCAACTGTATACTTGCATCGATAATATTCAAAAAGCATCCCGCAGAGGTAAAATTCGTACTTGTCGACCCGAAGATGGTAGAATTCAGCCTGTACCGTTGTCTGGAGCGACACTTCCTGGCCAAACTGCCCGACGAAGAGAAGGCTGTGATAACCGACCCGCTAAAAGTTGTATCTACTCTTAAATCGCTGTGCGTGGAAATGGACCGACGCTATGAGCTCCTTTCACAGGCCGGTGTAAGAGGCCTTAAGGAATACAACATGAAATTTATATCGCGCCGCCTCAATCCGGAAAAGGGACATCGCTATATGCCCTATATTGTGGTGGTGATTGATGAGTTTGCCGACCTGATTCTACAGGCGGGCAAAGAGGTCGAGACACCCATTTCGCGTATCGCAGCCAAAGCCCGCGCCGTTGGTATACACATGATATTGGCAACACAGCGTCCGAGCGTAAACGTTATAACCGGTACAATTAAAGCCAACTTCCCCTCGCGTATGGCATTCCGCGTGACGCAGATGAACGACTCACGCACCATTATCGACCGCCCGGGAGCAGAACAGCTTGTAGGACGAGGCGATATGCTCATTTCACGCGACGGTGTAATGGATCGTGTGCAATGTGCATTTATCGATACCGACGAGGTAGAACGTATATGCGAAGCTATTTCGTCGCAACAGGGCTATCCGACTGCTTATGAGTTGCCCGACGCGCCTCCTGAAGAGGGCGCTGTTACCTCAGCTGATGCCTCCGGAACGCTCGACAGCCTCTTTGAACAGGCCGGGCGCCAGGCCATAAGCATGGGCACATGCTCCACCACCGGTATACAGCGGGCATTGGCTATCGGCTTCCCACGTGCCGGTAAGATTGTCGACCAATTGTGCTATCACGGCGTTGTAGGCCCGGCCAACGGTTCAAAGACCCGCGATGTGCTTATGGATATCATCCAGTTCGAGAATCTGCTTCTCACCCTAAAGCAATAGACACACAGCTATGATTAAACACCTTATCATATTACTTACCGCAATAATATCGTTTCCGCAATGTTTCGCGGCCGAAAAAGCCTCCGACATTCTCGACCGTACAGCCAAGAAATTCTCATCGGCTCCCTCCATATCAGCCTACTATACAATATCTTCAGCCAATGGTACAAGCTCCGGCGAGATGCTCTTTGCCGGCCAGAAATTCCATATCAAGTCGCCCGAATTGCTCACGTGGTACGACGGCACGACTCAATGGTCGTACCTTCCCTCTGAAAATGAAGTAAACATCTCGGAGCCGACCGCCGAAGAGCTACAGTCAGTCAACCCCTTTACCATTATATCCACTTTCAAACGCGGCTATACGGCAAAAGTGGTTAAAACCGACAAAAGTGTAAAAGTAATTACCCTTACCGCTCAGTCAAAAAAGGCTGAGATTCAGTCGGCTACCCTTACCATCAACGCCTTAACCATGCTCCCCTCCCGAATAGATTTAAAAATGCTTTCGGGACAGAAAGCAACAATCACCATTACGCGCCTTAGCATTGGCAAACAAGTAAATATCAACGCTTTTCGCTTTCCGGCAAAAAAATATCCCGGAGTGGAAACCGTTGACTTGAGATAATCGTTTATCAACCATATCGTAATCCCACAAATCGAATTTACAATATGTCAGAAATCAAGACCAAATGCCTCATAATAGGCTCTGGCCCTGCGGGCTATACAGCCGCCCTCTACACATCGCGAGCCAATATCGGTCCGCTCCTGTATGAGGGGCACCAGCCCGGCGGTCAGCTCACTATCACTACCGAAGTAGAAAATTTCCCCGGCTATCCTGAAGGCACTACCGGCACACAACTTATGGACGATATACGGCGTCAGGCAATACGGTTTGGTGCCGACGTGCGCCAAGGTCTTATTACAAAAATAGACCTCTCGAAACGACCCTTTACGGCTCTAACCGACGGAGGCGACACTATTGAGGCCGATTCCGTAATTATATCGACAGGCGCATCGGCAAAATTCCTCGGACTGCCTGACGAGAAAAAATACATGGGTCTGGGTGTTTCGGCCTGCGCCACATGCGACGGTTTCTTCTATCGCCGCAAGCGAGTGGCTGTGGTAGGCGGAGGCGACACTGCCTGCGAAGAGGCTCTGTATCTAAGCAATATTGCAGCCGAAGTATTCATGATTGTTCGCAAGGATTATCTCCGTGCATCGAAAGTGATGCAACAGCGAGTGCTCGACAAGCCGAACATTACTGTTCTCTTCAACACAAATACAGTTGGACTGTATGGCGACGAGTTCCTTCAGGGAGCCCATTTGGTTGAGGAAAAAGGCACCGAACGCGAACAGCATTTCGACCTCGAAATTGACGGCTTCTTCCTCGCTATCGGACATAAGCCCAACACCGACCTCCTCGAAGGTCAGATTGAACTCGACGAAGCTGGTTACATCGTGACGCGCGACCATTCCACCGCCACCAACATACCCGGCGTTTTTGCGGCAGGCGATGTGGCCGACCCGCATTACCGTCAGGCCATAACGGCGGCCGGCAGCGGTTGCAAGGCAGCTCTCGATGTAGAGCGGTTCTTAGCTCTCTGACAATAAAAAATACAGATTTCTTCAGCCCGGCAAAATAGATTTGTCGGGCTGAATGATTTTTTATATCTTTGTATAATATTCCCATAATACCGACCACACACTTTCAGCACACCATAAACACCTATGGATCAACAGAAAGAACCCAAGCCAAAGCGCAACCGCAACATCATTCGCACTTTGTGGATTGTGTTTGGTGCGCTTGTTGGCGCCATTCTCCTCTTCTTTATATTGATTTACAACGGAATAATAGGCTACATGCCCCCCGTTGAGGAGTTGCGGAATCCTACCGACAGATTCGCTTCGATTATCTACACCGCCGACGGCAAGGAGATGGGCCGATATTTCCGCAATACCGGCAACCGTGTCTATGCCGACTACGACGAGATTTCGCCCTATGTTGTCGACGCTCTCATTGCCACTGAAGACTCTCGTTTTGAGGAACATTCGGGTATCGACTTCAGAGCACTGCTTCGCGTAGGCTTCAAGACACTGCTTATGATGGATCGCTCGTCGGGCGGTGGCTCCACAATAACCCAGCAGCTTGCCAAGCAGCTCTATTCGCCCGAGAGTTCCGGAATGCTTTCACGCGCCTTTCAGAAACCGATTGAGTGGATGATTGCCGTGAAGCTCGAACGATTCTACACCAAAGAGGAAATCATCAAGATGTATCTCAATCAGTTCGATTTTCTCTATAATGCCGTGGGAATCAAATCGGCCGCACAGGTCTACTTCAACAAGCGTCCTGCCGACCTCAACATACAGGAAGCGGCTATGCTTGTCGGCATGGTTAAGAATCCGTCGATTTACAACCCCGTTCGCTTCCCCGAGCGCACCACCGAACGCCGCAACGTTGTGTTCGAGCAAATGGTTAAGGCGGGTAAGATTACTCAAGCACAGGCCGACTCTCTTAAGAATCTGCCAATCGAACTCGATTTCAGACGCGTTGACCACAAAGAGGGTATAGCACCCTACTTCCGCGAGGAATTACGCCGTATGCTCCGTGCAAAGAAACCGGTACGCAGCGACTACCGCGGATGGGAGATTGACCGCTACCTCACTGACTCAGTAGAGTGGGAGCGCAATCCCCTCTTCGGATGGATTGAGAAAAACCCCAAGCCCGACGGCTCGAAATACGATATTTACAACGACGGTCTTCGTATATACACAACTATTGATTCCCGTATGCAGCAGTATGCCGAGGAAGCTGTTGAAGAGCACCTCGGAGGCTATCTGCAGCCGGCATTTTTCAGAGAGAAACGCGGCTCGTCTACAGCGCCCTACTCTTCCAACCGCACCGAAGTCTCGGAGGTAAGGGTACATCACCTCATCAACAACGCCATAAAGCAAACCGACCGTTACCGCAATCTCATCAAAGCCGGATATACCCCCGAAGAAGCGCGCGCCACTTTTGACGAGCCCCATGAAATGAAACTATTCACCTACCATGGTGTAGTCGATACGCTCATGACGCCCTACGACTCTCTGTTGTATCAGAAGCACCTGCTTCGCACCGGCTTCATGGCAATGGATCCGTCAAACGGTCATGTCAAGGCATACGTCGGTGGCCCCGACTTCAACTTCTTCCAGTACGACATGGTATCGACCGGACGCCGTCAGATTGGTTCTACAGTGAAACCCTTCCTCTATACATACGCCATGGAAGAGGGCCGCACACCTTGCGATACATATTCCAACACACTGCCCGATATTACCGTAGGCGGCCGACCCTGGCGTCCCCGCTCAGGCCGCGCCCGAGTAGGTGAAATGGTTGACCTGAAATGGGCTCTCACAAACTCCAACAACTGGATTTCGGCTCGCCTCATAAGCGAATTCTCACCTCAGGCGTTGGTAAAGACCATGCAGGACTTCGGCATAACATCCCGTTTAGATCCGGTGATGTCGCTCTGTCTCGGTACTGCCGACGTGTCGGTGCGCGAGATGGTGAGCGCTTACACCGCGTTTGCCAACGCAGGTATTCTCTCGTCGCCCATATTTGTCACAGCAATAGCCGATTCTAACGGCAACATAATATCTGAGTTTACCACTACCCACTCCGAGGTAATTTCGGAAACGGCATATTACAGAATGCTCTCATTGCTCCTCAGCGTTGTGGATAGCGGTACAGGCGCCCGTCTGCGCCGCGCCCCCTATAATCTGCGCGGCGATATCGGAGGCAAAACCGGAACCACCAACTACAATGCCGACGGATGGTTTATGGGCTTCACGCCACAGATTGTAGCAGGTGCATGGGTAGGCGGCGAAGAGAGATTCATACACTTCAACAATATGGGCTACGGACAGGGCGCAGCAATGGCGCTGCCTATCTACGGCCTGTTTATGAAAAAGGTATACTCTGATGCCAATCTGCCCTACTCACCCAACGAGAAATTTACATTCCCCAAGGATATACGGCTTTGCAACGAAGTATTTGCCCAACCCGATTCAGCGTCAATGGCCGATGAAGAAATTTTTGACTGAGAGTCTCGCTCCTATCCTAATCAAACCTTGAAATTTAAAAACTAAAAAGCTATAAACCAATGAAATTTAACGTATCAAGCAAGACGATCTACAACTTCGTATCGTCGGTAAGCAAAATCATCAACGCCAAAAATGCGATGCCGATTCTCAACAATTTTCTCTTCGTGCTCGAAGGCGACCAGCTCTCGATACGCGCGTCCGACATGGAAAATTACCTCGTGGGCGTGTTGCCGGTAGCCGATGCCGAAGGGTCAGGTAGATTCTGCCTTGATGCCCGACGCATAGTGGAACTATTCAAAGAGATGCCCGACCAGGGTATTGAGTTCAGCATCAACGATGACAACTTTGAGGTCACGATCGATTATACCAAAGGTCGTTACAACACCATCGCACTCAATGGCAGCGAATATCCCGAAGAAGACAACGACAATGCTGCCGACAATGAGAAGATAACATTCACATGCTCTGCCCAGCAGGCAGTAAAGGGTATCGAAAACACCCTCTTTGCCACCGGCAAGGATGAAATACGCCCACAGATGATGGGTATACTCTGGGACGTAAAACCTGAACACATAGTATTTGTAGCCACTGATACCCGTAAGCTCGTACGCTATACCGACGGTACCTGCCAGCCCGGCCAGACCTGCTCGTTCATCCTCCCGGAGAAAGGTGCCACAGTGCTCAAAAATGTATTCAGCCGTGAAGACAGCATTGAGGTAACCGTAAGCAAAACCGCCGTCCTCTTCAAGTCTGCCTCATTTACCTTCTGCTGCCGCCTCATCAAAGGCAATTTCCCCGACTACAACCGCGTCATTCCCACCAACAACCCCTAC
>JAGAUN010000060.1 GCA_017620715.1 Muribaculaceae bacterium
CTACCACCACGCCGCTGCCGTTGGGGTCGTTCATCAGGCGGTGGTGTGTCACCACGGCGCACTCTTTGGCAAAACCCTCTACATGCTCGGCTTCCTTGCTCAGAAACGATTTGGGTATGAGCAGGGGGAAGTAAGCGTTCTGGTGTCCGGTTTCCTTAAACATGCGGTCGAGCTGCTGCTGCATCTTTTCCCATATAGCATAGCCGTAGGGCTTTATCACCATGCAGCCTCTTACGGCCGATTGTTCGGCCAGATCGGCTTTTACCACAAGATCGTTGTACCACTGCGAGTAGTCGTCGGCTCGCTTCGTGAGGTCTTTAAGTTCCTTTGCCATTATTCTTAATGTGTTATGATTGATTCTGTTTGGTATGTATTATATGCTGAATTCAGATTATTTGAGGGTGTGTGCGGCTGCTCTTGAGAGCAGTTCAGGGCCGGGTATGTAGTAGATTTCGAGGCGGCGGTTTTCTTTGCGGTGACGTCGTGTGTCGTTGGGCACGAGCGGCATTGTGGAGCCCATGGAGTAGGGCACAATCACGAGGTCTTCCGAAATCACTCCGCGGTCTATCTCGTTCATCATCCAGTCGTAGACGGTGCGGATACGTTCGTCGGAGAGATGCTCGCGATACGATTCGGAGCCGGTGTCGTCGGTATGAATGGCCACGATTATCTTATACATGTAGGGGTCGGCCATTGGCGCAAGAAGGGGAGTGAGCTGCCCGGCTGCTTCCTTGCAGAAGAGGGTGTCGTTGGGCAGAAAGAGTGCATCGGTAGGAACCGACACTATCACTACCTCGCCGTCGCGCATGAGGTCGACGGTGTATCGGTCTTTAAACTGTTCGGCGAGCTTGCGCTGATGCTTCACAACCTCTTTCTTTATGCCCGATGCTGCGGCGGGTGTGGCTATGTTGGTGTCGAAGTCCATATCCATAAACACATCTTCCTGATAATCGGGATACTTGGCGGCTGAGTCGACGGTATCCTGGGCGTGCGCGCCTGCAATGGGTGTCAGAGCAAGCGCCAGGGCGATAATGTGTTGCATGAGGTTGTTCATAGCTTCCGGGGTGTTTAGTCAAAGTCAGCGAGTTCGGCCTCATAAGCCAGCTCGGCGGCCACAAGGCCCTCTATATGCTCGGGTTGTATCTGACTGCGACGGTCTTTCTTTACCATTCGTGTCACATACTCTACGATGTCGGCCAGTTCGGTTGAAGCGTCGTCGTCGCCGAGCGAAGGGTCGAGCATGCCGTTCTGCTCGTAGTAATCCCATATCATGTCAATGACGTTGAGCACTTCGTCGTCGGCATAATCGGCGCCCACGGCTTTGTTCATCCGTTTTATGGCCAGTGTTTCGTCGTATTCTTTCATCTTACGCTCTGCGGGTGTGGGGGTGTGTTACAGCTCGAGCAGTCCCTGAGGAATTTCGAGCTGCAATCTTTTATTAGAATAATCAATATCGATAAAAAGTTCGGCTGCCATAGGCACGAATACCTTGCGGCCGTCGGGTAGCTCTACTCCGAGCACTATGTTGGCGGTTGAATCGTCGTAACCGGTTATGCGGCCTACGGTTGTGCCTTCTTCGTCAACGAGGGTCATATCCACGAGGTCGTCGAGGTATATACCTTCATCATCGTCGGTGCCGAGTCTGTCGCCCAGGTCGGAGTTGAGCATGTACACTTTTTTGCCTACAAACTCGCGAGCGGCTTCGTCGGAGTGGTATCCATCTATGGTTATCAGTGCGCTTGTGGCTGACTTGGGGCGAAGAAATATGAGGTAAAAGGGCACGTAGATGCCGTCGATATCCATCACTATGCAATGCTCTTCTGAGAGTACATCGTCAGCCTCAAGGGCTACGGTGAGCTCGCCATGCACGCCGTGCGTCTTGAGCACGGTGCCTATCTGTGTGATGCTGTCGGCGGTAATCATCGGTGTATGAATGTATTATCTCTTTCTCTTTTTCTTTTTGGCAACAACCGGCTGGGGCACAATATATTCGTGCAGCTTGCAGGTTTCGGGGGTAAGGCGTATGGCGCCCCCCGACATATCGGCCAGGTCGGCAAACACGCGGGTGTCGGTAGCGGCATCGGGGTGTGTGGCGGCGATGGTTTTTTTCATCTGTGCGGCTATGAAGCGGCACAGGGTGTCGCGCTCAGATCCGGGCTGCATCTCCAGGGCCATGCCAATCATATCGTCTACGTAGCGGCCGTATAGCTTGCGGCCACCTGTCTTGCGCATCACCGGCATGGGGTCGGGGTGTGTGTGCAGGGCATTGGCGGCTATCACCTCGCAGGGGTAGTCGATGTCGAGCTTGAAATCGGCCATTATGGCCAGATGGTCCCATAGCTTGTGGTGGTACTGTCCGCCGGCTTTGAGTTCGGGAAAGAGGCGCGCCATGCTCTCTATTATGGCGTAGGCGCAGCGGGTGCGCTCGGCGCGGTCTTCGAGCTTGATGCAGGCGTCGACCATATCTTGTATTATCCTGCCGTATTCGGGCAGTATAAGTGGCTTTTGCTGTGTATTGTATCTCAACATATCGTGTTTTCGGCTATTCTATATAAACCGACTTCAAAATTACACGTTTTTTTCTACTTGGCCAACTCTCATAATAAAATAGATACAATACTTCCGGGCTCCGCAATGCACGGGGCCCGGAAGCATGGTGTCAATAGGGGGGGCGGATTACATGTTCATGCCGCCGTCTACCTGTATTACCTGGCCGGTAACGTAGCTCGACATATCTGATGCCAGGAAGGTGGCTACATTGGCTATATCCTCTACCTGACCGCCGCGGCGCAGGGGTATCTTCTTGGTCCACTCGGCGCGGATATCTTCGGGCAGAGCGGCTGTCATGGCTGTCTCTATAAAGCCGGGGGCTATGGCGTTGGCGCGGATGCCGCGTGAGCCCACTTCCTGTGCTATACTCTTGGCAAGGGCTATGAGGCCTGCTTTCGAGGCTGCGTAGTTCGACTGGCCTGCGTTGCCGTGCACGCCTACCACCGATGCCATGTTGATGATGGAGCCGCTGCGCTGGCGGAGCATGATGGGGAGCACGGCGTTGATGAAGTTGAAGGCCGATTTGAGGTTGACGTTGATTACGGCATCCCACTGCTGCTCGGTCATGCGCATCATGAGGCCGTCTTTGGTTATGCCGGCGTTGTTTACGAGTATGTCAATGCGGCCGAAGTCGTTCATCACCTCTTTTACCACCTCTTTGGTCTGGGCAAAGTCGGCTGCGTTCGAGGCATAGCCTTTGGCTTTTACGCCGAGGGCCTCAATCTCTTTCTGGGTCTGCAGCCCGTTTTCGTCAATTACAAGGTCGGTGAATGCGATATTGGCGCCCTCCTGGGCAAATTTCAGGGCGAGCGCTTTGCCTATGCCGCGTGCGGCTCCGGTGATGAGCGCTGTTTTTCCTTCAAGTAGTTTCATGTCGAATTGTATTTTTATATTTGAATTATTGGTTTGTATCACGGGTCACGACTCCGCTGATTATGAAGTCGATGATGCGTCGGTTGGTATGTGGCGCGTTGTCGGTGTCGGGCATCTGGTGCTGTGTCACTGCGGCCACGTTGATGTGATGGAGCAGGGTAGGGAGTCGGCGGGCCTGCTCGGCGTCGAACACTCCGGCTTCAACACCGGCGCGTAGGAGCGACTCGAAGAGATCTGCCTCTTTGGCCAGTGCGAGCTGGTATATGCGCTCTCCGCGGCGCGAATCGCGGGCGAAGATGCCTGTCAGATAGCGGTCGGGGCGCTGGCGGCCGCGCTGCTGCGAACTGGCAAGTATGTCGAATCGGGTGGTGAGGTATTGGTGCAGCTTGTCACGAGGCGAAAGGTCGCTCTCCACTATGGCGCGAAGCTGCGAGATTACGGTCTCCGACTCTCGCTCTATCACGGCCTGAAATATCTCGCGTTTGCTCTTGAAATAGGTGTAGATGGTGCGGCGGCCGCGTTCGGAGGCCGCGGCTATATCGTTCATGGTGGTGTGTTCCACTCCCTTCACCATGAATAGGTGGCGGGCTACTTCAAGGAGCTTGTCGCGGGTTTTGCTTACCATAATTTCGGGCGAATTTACATATTATTTCCCGAATATTCACTATTTATTTTTTTTCGAGGGCTATGTCGAACACCTTGTCGGCGGTGTCGACGTAGTGGAATGTGAGGCCTTCGAGATACTGCGCGGGTATCTCGTCGATGTCGCGGCGGTTGGGTGCGGGAAGTATCAGTTCCGACACCCCTTTGCGCTTGGCTGCGAGTATCTTCTCCTTGATGCCGCCCACTGCCAGCACGCGGCCGCGCAGGGTTATCTCGCCTGTCATGGCCACGCATCCGCGCACACGGCGCCCGGTCACGGCCGAGAGTATCGAGGTGGCCAGTGTGATGCCGGCCGACGGGCCGTCTTTGGGTATGGCGCCTTCGGGCACGTGTATGTGCACCGAGTGGGTGTCGAATATCTCCGGGTCGCCGCCATAGCGGTCGATGTTGGCTCTGACATACTGCAGGGCTATGGTGGCCGACTCCTTCATCACGTCGCCGAGCTGGCCGGTGAGCGTGAGGGCCGGGGTCTTGGCCTTCGATATTGAGGTCTCGATGCTAAGTGTCTCGCCTCCCACGGCAGTCCATGCCAGTCCGGTGGCTACGCCGGGCATGGGCAGATTGTCGATATCCTGCTGCAGGTGAGTGGGCTTGCCGAGCAGTGTGGTCACGTGCCGGGGATTGACGGTACGTATCACGCGCTGCCCCATGAGCTTGCGCACCAGTATCTTGCGTATCACCGAGGCTATCTGCTTCTCGAGACCGCGCACACCGCTCTCGGCGGTATAGCCCTCTATGATGGCCTGCAGCGCCTGGGGTGTGAAGGTGATGTCGGTTTCTTTGAATCCGGCTGCCTTGAGCTGCTTGGGCACGAGGTATCGGGCGGCTATCTCGAGCTTCTCCTGGAGGATATAGCCCGACACCTCTATTACCTCCATACGGTCGAGCAAGGGGCGCGAGAGGCCCTGGAGGGTATTGGCTGTGGCTATGAAGAGCACTTTGGAGAGGTCGAAGTCGATGTCGACAAAGTTGTCGTGGAAGTTGCAGTTCTGCTCGGGGTCGAGTATCTCGAGCAATGCGGCCGAGGGGTCTGATTTGTGGTCGGCTCCGAGCTTGTCAATTTCGTCGAGTAGCAGCAGCGGATTGGATGTGCCGGCTTTGCGCACCGCTTCAATTATGCGGCCCGGCATTGCGCCTATATATGTGCGGCGGTGTCCGCGCAGCTCGGCCTCGTCGTGCAGACCGCCCAACGATACGCGCTGGTAGCGTCGCCCCATGGCGCGGGCTATTGACTGTCCGATAGATGTCTTGCCTACGCCGGGAGGGCCTACAAGGCATATGAGCGGCGATTTGTTGTTGCCGCTGTTGATTATCACGGCGAGCTGTTCGAGTATGCGCTCTTTCACCTTTTCAAGACCGAAATGGTCGGCCTGCAGTATGGCATTGGCGTCGTCGAGAGTGGGGTGGGCGGTGTCGACCTTGCTCCACGGCAGGCTAAGCAGCACGTCGAGATAACCGTACTGCACGGCGTAATCGGGGCTCTGCGGATTGAGGCGCGACAGCTTCTCTACCTCCCGTTCAAAGGCTTTGGCTACATATTCGGGCAGGTTGGCCTCCTCGGCGCGGTGACGCAGCTGGGCTACGTCGTCGGAGTCGTCGCCGTATATTTCCTGTCGTATGGCCTCCATCTGCTGCTGCAGAAAGGTTATTTTCTGACTCTCGGCCATGTTGGCTTTGGCACGCTCGTGTACCGATTCCAGCAGCGAGAATACCTGCTGCTTCTCCGAGAGGGCTTCGAGCAGACGGGTGGCGCGCACCACAATGTTGGGGGCTTCGAGCAGTTGCTGCTGCTTGAATTTGCTCTCTATGGGGGCGTGGGTTGCCACCATATTTATAATAAGGGCGCTGTCGGTGATGTCGCGCAGGTTTATGGCCAGATCAGAATCTTCCTCGTCGGCCTTTTTGAGCAGCTGCATGGTTGACTGGCGCACAGCCAGAGCTATGGCTTCGAATTCCTTGTCGGTAGCCGAGGGTATCTCGTCGTCAATCTCGGTCACTTTGGCCGAAACGCTTGTGCGGCCGGCCTCAAGCAGCCGTACGCGGGCAAATCCGGTCACTATGGCGGTCTTGGTGCCTCCGGGCAGGTCGAGTACCTTTGCCACGGTGGCTGCCACGCCTATGGGATGAAGGTCGTCGGGTATGGAGGGGGTGTCGATATCGGGGGCGAGCTGGCAGGCCACCACTATGGGTTCGTTTTTGGCAGCGGCTCTCTCGACGGCGGCTATCGAGAGCGTGCGTCCGAGCGAGATGGAGAATGTGACGCCCGGAAACATCACAAAGTCGCGGGTGGGCAACACGAGCATGTCGCGCTCCTCAATCTTGCCCTCGGGGCGCGATGCATCGACACTGATTTTGTTTAACGAAAATATATGTTCTGACTTCTTCTTCATCAAATAGTAACCTTTACAATCATTTTCAATTACAGGGCTGCAAAGTTACTGAAAATAGTTGGTAATTGGAAATCAACCCAAAAACGTGTTGTGTAACATATTTCAAAAACTTTTCATTTCAAAAAAATATTTATAATTTGCGCCGTCAATGCCGGAAAACACTGCGGCAATGACCCGGGAAAAATCGTAATTTATTCATCTAAACATCTGATAGCATGAAAGTTTATCAAACCAACGAAATTAAAAACATAGCCTTGCTCGGTAGCAAAGGCTCCGGTAAAACCACACTCGCTGAAGCTATGCTCTACGAGTGTGGAGTTATAAAACGCCGCGGCACGGTCGAAGCCAAAAACACCGTGTCTGACTATTTCCCTGTAGAAAAGGAATACGGATACTCGGTATTCTCCACCATATTCTATGCCGAATTCCTCGGCAAGAAACTCAATGTGATTGACTGTCCCGGAGCCGACGACTTTGTTGGCAACGCCATCACCGCCCTCAATGTCACCGATACCGGCGTGATACTCATCAACGGTCAGTATGGCGTGGAAGTGGGCACACAGAATATATTCCGCACCACACAGTCGCTCAAGAAGCCTGTGATATTTGCAGTAAACCAGCTCGACGGCGAGAAGGCCGACTTCGACAATGTATACGAGCAGATGCGCGAGGTGTTCGGCAACAAGCTCGTGCTGGTACAGTATCCTCTCTCCACCGGCCCCGGCTTCAACGCCATGATTGACGTGCTTCTGATGAAGAAATACTCGTGGGGCCCCGACGGCGGCGTGCCTGTGATAGAGGATATACCCGCCGACCAGATGGAGAAAGCCCAGGAGCTGCACCAGCTGCTGGTGGAGGCCGCCGCCGAAAACGACGAGAACCTTATGGAGAAATTCTTCGACCAGGGCCACCTCTCGGAGGATGAGATGCGCGAGGGTCTGCGCAAAGGCATTGCCGACCGTTCGCTCTACCCGGTATTCTGCGTGAGCGCCGCCAAGGATATGGGTGTGCGCCGCATGATGGAGTTCCTCGGCAACGTGGTGCCCTTTATAGAGCAGATGCCCGCTCCCGTCGATTCACGCGGCCGTGAGGTGAAGCCCGACAGCAACGGCCCCCTCTCGCTCTTCATGTTCAAGACCACCGTCGAGCCCCACATCGGCGAGGTAAGCTACTTCAAGGTAATGTCGGGCACACTCACTCCGGGTGTCGACCTCGACAATGTGAGCCGCGATTCGAAAGAGCGCATTGCACAGCTCTTCTGCGTGTGCGGTCAGATAAAGACCCCGGTCGACAAGCTCTGCGCAGGCGATATAGGCGCTACCGTCAAGCTCAAGGACGCCCGCACCGGCAACACCCTCGACGCCAAAGGCTGCGACTATCTCTTCGACTTCGTTAAATATCCCGCTCCCAAGTATCAGCGTGCCATACGCCCCGTTACCGAGAGCGACGCCGAAAAACTTGCCGGCATTCTCACCCGCATGCATGAGGAGGATCCCACTTGGGAAGTAGAGCAGTCGAAAGAGCTTAAGCAGACCATCCTCTCGGGCCAGGGCGAATTCCATCTGCGCACCCTCAAATGGCGTGTTGAAAACAACGACAAGCTACCCATTATATTCGAAGAGCCCAAGATACCCTACCGCGAGACTATCACCAAGGCCGCACGTGCCGACTACCGCCACAAGAAGCAGTCGGGCGGCGCCGGTCAGTTCGGCGAGGTACACATCATCATTGAGCCTTACACCGAAGGCATGCCTGCTCCCGACACCTACCGTTTCGGCAATCAGGAGTTTAAGATGAACGTGCGCGACACTCAGGAGGTGCCTCTGGCATGGGGCGGCAAGCTCGTGATTTGCAACTGTATAGTAGGCGGCGCTATCGATGCCCGCTTCATACCCGCCATTGTAAAGGGTCTGATGGACCGCATGGAGCAGGGCCCCCTCACCGGCTCATACGCCCGCGACGTACGCGTATGCATCTACGACGGCAAAATGCACCCGGTTGATTCCAACGAAATATCGTTCCGCCTGGCAGGCCGCAACGCCTTCTCCGAGGCCTTCCGCGCAGCCAATCCCAAAGTGCTTGAGCCTGTTTACGACGTAGAGGTGATGGTGCCCGGCGATGTGATGGGCGACGTTATGAGTGACCTCCAGGGCCGTCGTGCCATAATCATGGGTATGACAAGCGAAAACGGCTTCGAGAAAATCTCGGCCAAAGTGCCTCTTAAGGAGATGTCGAGCTACTCCACAGCTCTGAGCTCAATCACCGGTGGCCGTTCGTCGTTTACCATGAAGTTCGCTTCATATGAGCTCGTACCTTCCGACGTACAGGAAAAACTCCTCAAAGAGTACGCCGAGAAGAACACCGAGGAATAATACCGTATACTCTCCCGTACACAAACTAAGCGGAGGCAGCCTCAATCGGGTTGCCTCCGTTTTCCATGTTTTCCATGTTTTCCTGTTTTCCACAGACGGAAAACAGGAAAACATGGAAAACATGGAAAACACGGAAAACGTTTATTCTATGTTGCCGCGCACGGAGTTGATGAAGCGCAGCAGTCCGGCATCGTCGCGTAGCTTTATGAGTCGGCGGAGCTCGCTAAGATGCTCTATTATAAGGTCGAGCTGATGCGGAGTGTGCGGATTGAGCAGTATCTCGGTGAGCAGATAGTCGTCTTCCCCGAGCAGTCCGCGCGCTATGGCGAGGTGGCGCTTGAAGGTGGTGCCGGGGGCATCCTGATGTTTCATTACCGAGCCAAACACCAGAGTGGAGGCAAAAGGTATGGAGAGCGAGTAGGCTATGGTTTCGTCGTGCTCGCTGAAGGTATACTCCTCGATATGCAGGTGCAGCTTCTGATAGAGCTCACGGAAAAAGCGCTTCCCTTCGTCGCAACCCTCCTTGATGATTATGGCGTTTTCCTGGGCAAGATTGCTCAGCGAGGCAAATGTGGGGCCGAACATGGGGTGTGTCGACACAAACCGGTGACCTGCCCGTGCATAAAACTCAGGCAGCCCGGTCTTGACACTGGCTATGTCGCTCAGTATGGCCGACTGCGGCAGGTAGGGGAGTACCCCCTCGAATGCCTCGAGTGTATATTTTACCGTCGCGGCGTTGATTACCAGCTCAGGAGCGAACGCCTCAACCTCGGCAGGGGAGGTAAATCGTTCAACATTGAAGGTATAGCGCAGCTTACGGGCGTCGGTGTCGAGCACCGCCACCTCGTGGTCAAACGAGAGCAGGTCGCAGAAAAACGACCCCATCTTGCCCGCGCCTATTATCAGTATTTTCATCGTGCGTATATATTATGTATATGTATTAGAGCGCTAATGTATGAAATATTTGGCAAGTGGGCGCATACTCGCGATGCTTTTCGTATCTTTGCGCCGAATTTGCAACCTGGAAAAAGAAAATGACCCTCCCCCGAGCCATATCAATCGTATCACTTGCCGTGTGGGGCACCATTGCCGCCAATGCCTCGCAAGCTGCAACCGAGACGCCTGTCGAGACAGCCGACACCACTCTTATACTCAGCGATGTAACCGTGACAGCCATAAAGCAGACGGCCGACCTCTCGCTGCAACCGCTCTCGACCACGGTGCTCACAAGCGGCCAGATTGAGAAGTGGCACGTCAACGCCATAAAGAATATCAGCGAGATAGCGCCCAACTTCTACATACCCAGCTACGGCAGCCGCCTCACATCGAGCATATATGTGCGCGGTATCGGCTCGCGTCTCGACCAGCCCGCTGTGGGCCTTACCGTCGACAATGTGCCCTACTTGAGCAAAGACAGCTACGACTTCGATGTGCTCGATATTGAACGCGTGGAGGTGCTGCGCGGCCCGCAATCTACCCTCTACGGCCGCAACACTATGGGTGGCCAGATTAATGTGTATACCCTGCAGCCGCTCAACTATCAGGGCTCGCGGGTGATGGCGACGGTGGGCAACGGCCCCGAGGCGCGTCTGGGCATATCGCACTACCGCAAGTTCTCCCCCTCGCTGGCCATGAGCTTCTCCGGGTCGTTCAGCTTCTTCGACGGCTTTTACCGCAACCACTACAACACCTACAAGACCGATACCGAAAAGGGGGGCACACTGCGCTGGAAAACCCAATGGCAACCCCGTGAGGCGCTGATGCTCGAAAATGTGGCATCGTTCAACATGTACCGTCAGAGCGGCTATCCCTATCAGTATGCGGGCAGCGGCATGGTCAACTACAACGATACCTGCTTCTATCGCCGCAACGCCGTGGCCGACGGTCTCACCATAAAATACAACACCGGCTCTGTGTCGATAGCCGGTATCACCTCGCTGCAGTATGTCGACGACAATATGACCCTCGACCAGGACTTCCTGCCCCTCAACTACTTCACCCTCACACAGCGCAAGCATGAGTTCAACATCACCCAGGATGTGGTGGTGCGCGGCTCCAACGGCTTCTTCAAATGGATGGGCGGCCTGTTCGGTTTCTACAAGCACACCTCGATGTGGGCGCCCGTGCAGCTCAAGGAGGATATGATTGACCGCATGATTGTGGGCCCCGTCAACAATAACCCCGCCATACCGGTGTCGCTGCAGTGCAACTACCCCTCGATACTGCTCGACAGCCACTTCCGTCAACCCGTATGGGGCACCGCCGTGTATCTGCAGACCGACTTCGACCTCGGCCGCGTGAACATAGCCCTGGGTCAGCGCCTCGACTACGAGCATACCTCGCTCAACTACAACAGCCTCTGCGCCACCTCCTTTTCGGCCTACATGAAATCGGGCATCCCCCCCACGCCCATTCTCACCAAGGAGCTCGACGTAGACCTCACCGGCAAGCTCAGCGATCACTTTCTGCAATATGTGCCCAAGCTCACCGTGAGCTGCGACCTCGACATGCGCAGCCGCTCGAGCATCTACGCCTCCGTAGCCAAAGGCTATAAGTCGGGCGGATTCAATACCCAGATGTTCAGCACCATACTGCAGGCACACCTCGAGGCCGACCTCAAAGGCGCTATGCCAGGCGGAGCCTCCCGTCCCTCAGAGCTCCCCGACATACGCCAGACCGTGGCCTATCTGCCCGAAACGAGCTGGAACTACGAGCTGGGCGCCCACATATTTTGCGCCGACGGCCGCGTGGTCACCGACCTCTCGCTCTTCTACATCGACTGCCGCAACCAGCAGATCACCATCTTCCCCGACGCGGGCACCACCGGCCGTATCACCACCAACGCAGGCCGCACCCGCAGCTATGGCGCCGAGGTGCAGATATCCTACAAACCCACCCTGCAGTGGGCTTTCACTGCCAACTACGGCTACACCAACGCCACATTTCTGCGCTATCGCGACGGCGCCGTGAGCTATCGCGGCAACCATGTGCCCTACGCACCGGTGCATACAGCCTTTGCCTCAGCCTCCTACACCCACTCGCTTCCCCGCGACTGGAAGCTGACCTACACCCTCGACTGCCGCTGCGCAGGCCGCATATACTGGAATGAGGAGAACTCGCTCTCGCAGCCCCTCTACGCCCTGCTCGGGGGCTCGGTGACCGCCAACCACGGCTGGATTTCGCTCGAAGCCTGGATTACCAACATAACCAACCACAAATACAACACCTTCTACTTCTCGTCGATGGGCAACGACTTTCTGCAGCAGGCCAATCCCCGCCGCTTCGGCGTCACCCTGCGCGTCAATATGTAGTTAATAAAGCTAAACAGCCGCAACCAACCCCTTCTCCACTGCGTTGATAGTACAAAGGGGCCTGTAAGAGGCCTCGATGTACTGTTTCAACACACATCCCTAAACGAGGAGGAGAAAGATATGTCGGCCGCCGTTTCATCACACACCATCAGAGCCCTTGCGGCAGCAGCAATTGCCGCGGTGGCCGCTTCGTGTTCGTCGCCCGAGCCACTCGACAATGTAGTGGTGACCCAAAACCCCGAGACCTTCAACTATGTGACCCGGCTGCAGCGCGGATCCGCATCCGATGCCGAAATATTCGAACAGTCGGGCTACTACATAGTGTTTGACGACGACGCCCGCTGCGCCAACCTCACAATATCGAATCTCGTCATTGAGCCCTCGGGAAGCCCCCTCACACTGTCGTTCGAGCGAGTGCCCATCGACTACACATCCGACCGCCACAACCTGCAGCGCATAATCCGCGCCGACGCCCTCACGTCAAACGACCCCGTCAATGCCGGCACACAGATTACCGATGCCACCTTCATCCACTCTCAGGCCAACGACCTCGACCCCTACGGATACAGCGGCCTCTTTGCCGCCTACACCATCTATGGCCGGTATCGGGTGGTATCATTCCCGTACCATATATTTATGAACGGCACCACACGCATCGACAATCTCACCGATTCGCTCACCCATATCGACTACGACCCCGTATACCGGCTCACGCTCAACCCCACACGCTCCACGGCCACCCTCACCATAGAGCACCTTTCGATACCCGGAGACGGAGCAGGGGAGCTCACCGTGCCCTCAATGCAGCTCAGCCTGCATCAGAACGGCTTCACCGCCACTTCGGCCCGCAGCCTCGATGTAGCCTTTGCCGGCAGCCGCGCAACACTGTCGGATGTTGAGATAAGCGCTCAGGAGCTCAATCAGGTGAAAATCACATTCACCCTCCGAAACAGCGGGAGCACCTACTCGGTAGCGGCATTTCTAACCGCCTACCATACAC
>JAGAUN010000061.1 GCA_017620715.1 Muribaculaceae bacterium
ACATCTCAGCTCAACACAATTATCGAGCACAAGCGAATGGCCGCATACGGTATAGACAACCTTGACTCGATAATGACTGCCGTGGAAAGCGATGTGACGCTGCGTACTCTCAAATACAACGCAGAGGGCGATGACACTGAGTCATCAACCGTAGTGGCTTATGTGCTCGGAATGATTCTCACCATGTTGCTCTACATGTGTCTGCTCCTCTACGGTCAGATGGTAATGACAAGCATCATCGAGGAGAAAACCAACCGAGTGCTCGAGATAGTAGTATCATCGGTAAAACCGCGCCAACTCATGATTGGCAAGATATGTGGCATAGGCCTCGTGGCCGTAACGCAGATACTCATCTGGACTATCCTCATAGCCGGAGCATCTTCACTTCTGCTGCCTTCGATGATTTCGCCGGAGATAGCCTCACAGGTCGACGCGCTCAATGCCAATACTCTCTCGGCCGCCGACGCCACCACCGACATTGATATGCTTCAGGCCGTGGCTATGCTTGGCAACGTAGGCTACCTACTTCAGCTCTTCGCCCTCCTTCTCCTCTTCCTTATAGGCGGTTTCATGCTCTATGCCGCAGTGTATGCCGCCATCGGCTCTTCGGTTGACAATATCCAGGACGCCGGCCAGCTTCAGTCGATAGTGATTATACCGGTGATTTGCGGAATCATATTCGGCGTACAGGCAGCATCCGACCCATCTTCGACACTAAGCGTCTGGACCTCGATTATACCCTTCACCTCACCGATGGTAATGATGGCACGCATTCCGTTCGGAGTGCCCGGGTGGGAGATTGCACTCTCGCTCATAGTGCTGTATCTATCGTTTTTCGCCATGGTATGGGTTGCCGCCAAGATATACCGCGTGGGTATTTTCATGTACGGCAAGAAACCGAGCGTGAAAGAAATGATTCGTTGGATACGCTACAATTAACATTTATTGTGTAAATCTTAATAGGCGATATAGTCAAGAATTTGTTAACTTTGCACGCTTATTAGTCACATAGCACAATGAGACAACTAAAAATCACAAAATCAATCACTAACCGCGAAAGCGCATCGCTCGACAAATATCTTCAGGAGATTGGTCGCGAAGAGCTCATCTCTGTAGAAGAGGAAGTTGAGCTCGCCCAGCGCATTCGCCAAGGTGACCAGAAAGCCCTCGAAAAACTCACACGCGCAAATCTACGCTTCGTAGTGTCGGTAGCCAAGCAGTACCAAAATCAGGGTCTCAGCCTGCCCGACCTCATCAACGAAGGCAATCTCGGCTTGATAAAAGCAGCGCAAAAATTCGACGAAACGAGAGGTTTCAAATTTATTTCCTATGCTGTCTGGTGGATTCGCCAGTCTATTCTGCAGGCATTGGCCGAGCAGTCGCGCATAGTTCGCCTTCCCCTCAATCAGGTAGGCTCGCTGAATAAAATCAGCAAAGCTCTTTCAAAATTCGAGCAAGACCACGAACGCCGCCCCTCGGCCGAAGAGCTCGCCGAACGTCTCGATGTTCCGGTCGACAAAATTGCCGATACCCTTAAGGTTTCGGGCCGTCACATCTCGGTTGACGCTCCCTTCGTAGAAGGCGAAGACAACAGCCTGCTCGATGTGCTGACCAACGACGACTCCCCTATGGCCGACTCCACACTCACTCAGGAATCACTTGCCAAAGAAGTAGACCGTGCACTGCGCCAGTTGCACGAACGCGAGCGTGAAATACTCAAGATGTTTTTCGGCATAGGTTGTCAGGAAATGACCCTCGAAGAAATCGGAGCCAAATTCGATCTCACACGCGAACGCGTGCGCCAGATTAAAGAAAAGGCTATACGCCGCCTCAAAGGGCAAAAAAGCCGCCTTCTCAAGCCCTATCTCGGGCAATAAACAGGCCAGACAATACCAGCATCGCCGCTTTGTCGCAACCCGACTGAGCGGCGATGTTGTATTTTAGGCCCCGAGCAGCGAGGTTATGGCATTGACATCTGTATCGCCCCAAAGGTCAGCTTCGGTAAGCCATACGATAAGAAGTATCACAAGCACGATTGCCCCGATAGCAAGCCACATCTGAGTGTTGCGCCTTCTGCGTTGTCTGTTACGATCTTCCATAGTTGAAAACAGTATTAAAAAATTGTTGATTCAACTTAAAAACGTACTCAAAGCAACTATTGTTCTGATGAGAAATTCTTAACTTTGCACTTAATATATACACCTTATACCATTATGAAACTCTTCGATAAATTAAGCGCCCGCGCCAAGCAACAGCCCCAGCGCATTGTGTTGCCCGAAGGCACGGAGCCACGCACACTCGCGGCTGCCGACCGCATAATCGCAGACTCTCTCGCCCGTATAATCCTCATAGGCGATGCAAAAGAGATAATGCGTATGGCCCGTGAGATGAACCTTACTCATATAGCCGAAGCTAAAATAGTCGACCCCGCCGACGAGAGCGTAATAGACCGTTATGCCCCCCTCTTCTTCGAGCTCCGCAAGAGCAAGGGCATCACAATGGAGGAAGCACGTCTCACCACCGCCAATCCACTCTATCTCGGTTGCCTCATGGTAAAAGCCGGCGATGCCGACGGTCAGGTAGCCGGTGCCATGAACACTACCGGCAATGTGCTCAGAGCCGCTTTTCAGGTAATCAAGACGCAGCCCGGCATCGACGTTGTTTCGGGAGCATTTCTCATGCTGCTTCCCAAAGGACTCAACTTCGGCACCGAGGGTATTCTCGTATTTGCCGATTGCGCCGTTGTACCCGATCCTGACGCAAGCCAACTTGCACAGATAGCCGTATCAGCCGCTCAGACTGCCCGCGATATTGCCGGCATAGAGCCCCGTGTTGCCATATTGAGCTTCTCGACAAAGGGCAGCGCCAAGCACGACCGAGTTGATAAGGTAATCGAAGCAACCCGCATAGCCCACGAGATGGAGCCATCCCTAATACTCGACGGCGAGCTGCAGGCCGACGCCGCCATTGTACCCACGGTAGCTAATACCAAGTGCCCCAACTCACCTCTGAGCGGCCGTGCAAACGTACTGGTATTCCCCTCGCTCGAAGTTGGAAACATAGCCTACAAACTCGTGCAACGTCTCGGTGGTGTAGAAGCCGTAGGGCCCGTACTTCAAGGACTCGCAGCTCCGGTCAACGACCTTTCCCGCGGCTGCTTCCCCGAAGATATATACAAAACCATCATCATGACCTGCAATCAGGCCATAGGGTTGAAAGAAAACAAGTAATCACTCATAACCATCACACTTAAGGCAATGAAAATTCTCGTGCTCAACTGCGGCAGCAGTTCAGTAAAATACAAACTCATCGATACCGACAACGAACGCTCTCTCGCCGAGGGCGGAGTAGAAAAGATAGGATTGGCCGACGGCTTCCTCAAGTATCGTCTCCCCGACGGCTCGAAAGCTGTGAAGGAACTCGGCATGATTGACCACAAGCAGGCAGTTGAAGCAATACTCAACATTCTTACCGATGCAAAGGTAGGCTGCATAAAGAGCTTCAACGAAATCGACGCCGTAGGACACCGCGTGGTGCATGGTGGCGAGAAATTTGCCGCAAGCGTACTCATCACCGACCAGGTGATACAGCAGGTAAAAGATTGCTACGACATGGCTCCGCTCCACAATCCGGCCAACATTACCGGTATCGAGGCTGTGAGCGCTCTTATGCCCGATGTGCCTCAGGTAGGCGTATTCGATACCGCTTTCCACCAGACAATGCCCGCCAAGGCTTACATGTACGCGCTCCCCTACCGCTATTATAAAGAGGACTCCGTGCGCCGTTACGGATTCCACGGCACAAGCCACCGTTATGTAAGCGCACGTGCCGCCGAACTGCTCGGACTCGACCTCAACAACTCAAAAATCATCACATGCCAC
>JAGAUN010000062.1 GCA_017620715.1 Muribaculaceae bacterium
CGTGCAACTCATTACAGCGCATAGTCGGGTCTGTTCCCGCGCGCTCGATGCATCGGCATCATTTTCGGTTGCAAAGTTCGGCACACTTTTCGGACTGTGCAATAGTATTTCGACCCCTAAACAGAGGTCAAATGTTAAAAATCACTCTTTACGAGCACTATTGGGCTTATGTTACAGACATCACATTGATGGTCGAGCCTCTGCTCGGGAATGGTCGCCTGAAACTTCACCACAATTCCTATAACCACGGCATAACTCCGATTGTTCATCATCGGGTGAATGACGCGCTGTTAAAAAATGCAAAATCGCTCCGCCGTAGTGAATGAGGGTGAATGACGATGAATTTTGAACGGAATTTTCTAATTCTGTTGTGCAAATGTTGTGCAAATATAGTAAAAGAAAATTGCAGTTAGCTGATTATCAGCTAACTGCAATTTTAAGAAGTTGCCTTGGAAGGATTCGAACCCTCACAGGCGGAACCAGAATCCGACGTGCTACCATTACACCACAAGGCAATTTTTGGAGGTGTGTTGAGTTTCAACGGTGCAAAATTACAAAGTTTTCAAATACCATGCAAATATCCGCCCTATTTTTTATCATTCTTCATGTATTGTACCCCAAAAGTTATCAACATTTACCCCCTCGCGGCCCCATTTTTAACCTTCGGGCAATACTTTGCCCATTGTTTTTTAATACCTTTGCATTACAATTATTTGCAATGACAATACCTTCCCAATTATATTCCCTTCAGTTCTCACCAATAGTGTGGGCCCTTGCCGCCACTGCCATACTGGCCATAATCACTGTGGCAACGGTGTGGTGGCCGCGCTTCATCAGCATCAGTCGCCGCGTAAAGGCCGACGATGCTTCACCACTTCCCTCCGACCCTCAGGCATATCCTTCGGTATCGGTAATAGTATATAACCAGGGCGACTCCCAGAATCTGCACACCCTCCTGCCGCAGATACTTGGCCAGGACTATCCCGCACCGATGGAGGTGATAGTGGTCAATGACATGGGCAGCGACGACACCGCCACCATAGTGGCGCAGCTCGAGATGCAGTACTCCAACCTCTACATGACCTTCACCCCCGAGCGGTCCCGCAGCCTCTCGCGCCGCAAGCTAAGCATCACACTCGGCATCAAGGCCGCCCGCTACGACGTAGTAGCGCTCACCTGCAGCAACTGCCGCATAGAGTCGCCGCTGTGGTTGCGCAGCATGGCCGCACACCTCGCTGACCCGCGCAAAGAGATAGTGATAGGGTATGCACGTCCGTGGGGCAACGACCAACCCGACACCGACAGCCGACGCCGACGCCGTGCCTTCGACGACCTCTCCGACACCGCCCGCTGGCTCTCCGCCGCCATACATCATCGCCCATACATGGCCTCAGGCTACAATCTGGCCTACCGCCGGAGTATATTCTTCGAACATAAAGGATTCTCCCGCACACTCAACCTCAACTATGGCGATGACGATATCTTCATCAACGAGATAGCCACCCGCGCCAACACCGCCGTAGAGCTCAGCCACAACGCCCGCGTGCGTCACGACGAAGCCCGGCCCGCACTCATTCACGACACCATGCGCAGCCGGCGAGACTTCACCGCGCGCTATCTGCCGCGCGGCTCCTATCGCGCCACAGCACTCGCTTCGTGGGCCTGGTGGATAGCCTTCGGCGCATCAGCAGGCGCAGCCATAGTAGCACTGCCTTCGCTCATCGCAGCCGCAGCCATGCTTGTTGTAGCCGTCAGCTTCTGCCTCATACACCAGATACTGTATCGCCGCTGCGCACGAGCCCTCACCATGCGTCCCCTCTTCTTCACCGTGCCCTGGCTCAGCCTCACCCGCCCCCTGCGCACATGGCGCCACAACATACTCGGCCGGCGTCAGCGCCGCAGCAATTACACCCAGATAATCTGAGAATACACCTTACGAAACAGAATAAAATCGGGAATCCTATATGGTTTGGATTCCCGATTTATTTTTTACCGCACTGCAAGCCTTAGCCTACCGTTAAGCCTCTCCGTATGGTGCGGGGTCTTGAACATGGTACAATATGGATATCCCAATACGGAACGCTATTTGCTATCAAGCGCTGAAAGATAGCGATAGGCAAGCATATATTTGTTGAGGCGTTCAAGGTCTTTTTCAGAGAGCACTTCCAATCGCAGAATGTCAAGATTATCCTCAAGATCGTGTAACTTCACTTGACACCCTATCGGATTCTGTGCGGCGCGTCTAACAAATTCATCGTAACTCTCTCCAGCTCTTTTAGTTACAGAAAGAATAGCCTCAATTATTTCTTCCGTGAATCCGGTTTCGGCAAGAAATTCCGGCGTAACATCAGAGTCCTCAATCGTATCATGTAGTAACGCCACTATACGTTCTTGAGGATTATCGCATTTAGCAGCCACTCTCTTAGGATGTTCAATATAGTCTTTGCCGGCCTTGTCCTTCTGACCGTAATGTGCTCTCGTAGCGATTTCAAGAGCAATGTCTTCCAAGCCATGCTCAATATATATTATATCATTGGCCTTTAGGGCTTCACGGAGAAATTTTTTCTTATGTAGCTCTAAATAGGCAGCCCAGACGCATCCAAGTTTTTCTGCCTGTTGGTCATTTAACACAAGTCCTGAGTGTCCTTTGTCCCATTCAAAGTCAGTAATAGCGTCTGATAATTCTCTGCAAGTAAGCAACGCCAAGGCATCGGGATTGATCAGAATATCCGGCTCAAAATTTACATAGAAAGTCTTGCGTCCTTTACCTGACCAATCCTTGCCTTCGTATGGGTCGGATGTTATGGTGCCGTGACCTACTATTCCGGTCTGTCCGAGTCCGACTTTAACCCAATAGAATTCATCGTCCTTGTGAATCTTGTCGTAATCCCAAACGCTCCAGTTGAAATCCATATAGTCGTTGCCATCATTTTTACAATATGATAAGTCAATGAGGAAAGATTTCATAGCATATGATGAAAACGCCGGATTCCATTTGAATATAACTGTTGCCATTATTTTGATTTAGTTTTTTTGTGAACTACTGTCATTCTTCCTGTTCATAATAATATGAATAGTCGATACCTTTCATAAAGGTGTCGCGGTCGTTTATTTTGTCAGTAAGTGCTGACCGAAGCAAATCTTTTATGGAAGTCGGGTCGGCAACGCTACGCGTCATGGCTTCGAGATAATTTCGTTTGTCGACCTGACTCCAGTCAATGCACAGTTGCAGATTTTTCTTCAATATAAGGTCGAGCCAGATGCGTGTGGCGCGGCCGTTGCCTTCTCTGAACGGATGGGCGACATTCATTTCAACATACTTATCAATGATATTCTCAAACGAATCTTCCGGCATACGTTCAACATCGGCCAAGGTCTGACCCAGATGTTGAGACATAGCAAACTGGAACCCCGCCTTCGCTATATTGACAGTCCTGATTTGTCCGGCGAAATCATAAAGTCCTCCGAAAAGGTAAGCATGAATCTGCTGCAATCCTTTCGCCGTACCAACCTCGATACTGTCGATAAGGCTGCTCTCAAACAAAGCGTATGCTTTCGACCGGCTTTTGCCGTCAATGCTCTCGTCGCTGTTTATGAACCATTCTATGAATCTGGAAGCCTTATTATTCGGGAAACTCTTCGCCAAAGCTATGACACCGGCATTATCAAGCATATCGGCAAGACGGCGTTTGCCATCAGGGGCAAGCAGCTTCAACTGGTTAGTGGCACTAACCACTTCATTACCTTCGTTGCGGAGTTTGGTTTTCAGATACTTCCAGTAATTGCGGTTCTTGGCATAGTCATCCTGTGCGTTGAGAACGCCTACTATATCAAGCACCGAGAACCACCATTTGGCTCCCGCCTCGTCCCAGACAGCCCGCACTTCGCGGTCGTCAAAGAATCGTATCGATATTTTCTGCTTTTCGCGCACTGCGTAATTTGATTTACAGGTCTCGGTTTTAAAACACAAAGTTACCTAAATATAATGAGATTAAGGTTATATCTATTATAGAATGTCAGGCGGAGCGGAGGGCTGTCATTTATACGGTTGTATTGGCGGCCGACTTTGGGTGCAAGCTACAACGGGAGCGGCAACCGTTTTGATTTGGTTGCCGCTCCCGTTGTTGGAGATGTTTTTTAAGTCGGATGCGTTGGTGTGGTCAGGCAAGTGTGTATTTGCAGCGCACCGGCGACACTATGGTGCCGTCTTTTTTGAGCTGGGCAAACGCTTTGTCGACCACTTTTTTGTCAAG
>JAGAUN010000063.1 GCA_017620715.1 Muribaculaceae bacterium
AAAATTTGCTATTGCTCTCGACTTATTCGTATCTTTGCGCTATGTCACAATCAAACAATACTTCAGCACCACGCTTACTGGTGGTGGGAGCCGGAGGCTTCATCGGCGGCCATATAGTGGCCGGCGCTCTGGAACGCGGCTTCGACACCTGGGTGGCTGTGCGCGCCTCCACTTCGCGCAGTCGTCTCGACGATGAGCGCCTTCACTTTGTGGTTCTCGACTACGATAATCCCGGGTCTATGACCGAGACTCTTGCCACCGCACTCCCCGAAGGTGAGCGCTGGGATATGATTATCTACAACCTCGGCGCTACCAAGTGCATAAATTTCACCGATTTCAACCGCATCAACTATATCTATCTCAAGGAGTTTACCAAGGCGCTCAGAGCGGCCGACAAGCTGCCGCGCCGATTTCTGTATATGAGCAGTCTCAGCGCACTCGGACCCGGCGACGAAAAGAATTACTCTCCGCTGACCGACCTATCCATCCCGTCGCCCAACACCCGTTACGGGGTATCAAAAATCAAAGCCGAGACTTACCTCGAGACTCTCCCCGACCTCAACTGGACTATATTCCGCCCCACCGGCGTATACGGCCCATACGAGAAAGACTATCTGATGATGATAAAGAGCATCGACTCACACTTCGACTTCGGCGTGGGAATGCGCCGCCAGATGCTCACTTTCATATATGTGACCGATCTGGTCAACGCCATGTTCGACGCTCTGGCCACCGACGCCACCATCAAACGCAAGTACATAATATCGGAAGACCGCGCCTACAGCCAGCGGGAGTTCCGCAAGATGGTGGCCCGCGCCCTCGGAAGCAAGTGGGTGATACCTGTAAAACTGCCGCTATGGATGGCCTACGTAGCCTCGGCCATGGCCGAACGTATAGGCACTCTGCGCGGCAAACCCTCTACCCTCAACCGCGACAAATACAAGATAATGCGCCAGCGCAACTGGAATTGCGATGTGAGCCGCGCAAAGGCCGACTTCAATTTCACCGTGCGGTATCCTCTCGAAAAAGGGGTACAGCATACCGTCGAGGCCTATCTTGAAGCTAAGAAAGGAGCCCGACAATGATACCCGTAGATATGCGCAAGGCCCCGGTATGGTTTCTGATAGTGGTGATAGTGAGTATATTGCCGGTATTTCAGTTGCCGCTGCTCCTAAGCGCTCTCACGCCCGGATCGGGCGCCCGCATATGGATATGGATCTATCCGCTGTATGTGATTACCGCCGCCTACCTCGCATGGCAATGCTACCGCGACCGCACCGCCCTGGCCTGGTGTCTCGTAGCGCTTATGTGGATGTCGCACCTGGCCATCTGGGCTCTCTGCTTTATGCCTGTTCAACCCTCCTGATATATGATGAAAATACTTATTCTCAACGGCCCCAACCTCAATCTGCTCGGCCTCCGCTCGCCCCAGATCTACGGCAACCAGTCAATGGAGCAGTACCTCGAATTTCTGCGCGAGTGCTATGCCGACGTCACACTCGAATACCGTCAGAGCAATCACGAGGGTGAGATTATCGACATAATACAGCAGGTGGGCTACGACATCGAGTCGTATGCCGGCATTGTGCTCAACGCCGGTGCCTACACCCATACTTCGCTGGCTATAGCCGATGCCATTGAGGCCATAAAGCTGCCCGTGGTAGAGGTGCATATAAGCAATGTGGCAGCCCGTGAGAGTGTTCGCCACACCTCTATGATAGCACCCGTGTGCCGGGGCAGCATAGCCGGATTCGGCATGGACAGTTACCGTCTTGCCATAGAAGCCCTTATATGAAACCGTCAGCTACCAAGACCCTTGTGATGGCCACGCTTACACCCGGGCGTTGCACTCCCGATATGCTCAGGGGCATGCGTAAGGGCGGCATGGCCGGCGTGCGCATCAACTCGGCCCACGCCGATGCCTCGACGCTGCGCGGCATGGTGGCCGACATACGTTCTATCGACCCCGCCATATCGATACTCGTCGACACAAAGGGCCCGGAGCTGCGTACCACCGCTTTCGCACCACCGCGCCAGGAACTCAATCTCACCCCGGGCCGCGAGATTTCCATATGCGAAGGCATGGGCCCAAGCGACTCCACCACCCTATATCTTCCCGTAGCGGGGATAGAAGCAAGCCTGCGCCGGGCCGATGAAATACTCATTGACGATGGCGCGATAAAGCTCCGACGCATAGGCCCTGCGGCAGGCGGCATCACGGCGCACACGGTAACCGGCGGATTGCTGGGCTCGCACAAAACGGTGGCACTGCCAGGCGTTACCCTCCCCCCGATGCCGGCAGTGACCGATGCCGACCGTCGCAGTATCGAAGCGGCGCGAGAGGCCGGCATTGACATCATAGCCCACTCGTTTGTGCGCAGCGCGGCCGACGTATTAGCGGTGCGGGAGCTTCTGCAAGGCACTTCCATACAGCTTTACGCAAAGATTGAGACGGCCGAGGCCCTTGCTGATATCGCCGAAATAGCCCGCGTGGCCGACGGACTGCTCGTGGCACGCGGCGACCTGGGCACACAGATACCGCTCGAAACCATTCCCGAAGCCCAATACCGCATAGCCTCCGAAGCATGGCGCAGGGGCAAGCCGCTGATGATATCAACCCAAATACTCCACAGCATGGAATCGGCTCCGGCCCCGTCGCGTGCCGAACTGAGCGACATTGCCCTTGCCGTGATGGAACGGGCCACATGGGTACTGCTTTGCGGCGAAACAGCCCGAGGAGACCATCCCCGCGAGTGCGTGCTCACAGCCTCACGTACCATTGAGCAAGTAACAGGAAAACTGCCCTATGTTGTTGGATGACTATATAGAAGCCCATATCTCGCCCGAGCCCGAACAACTGGCCCGCATATACCGCAACACATGCCTCTACCACCTCTATCCGCGCATGTGTTCGGGCCACATACAGGGGCGGCTGCTCAAGATGCTCACCACCATGATACAGCCGCGCCACATACTCGAAATAGGTGCATATACCGGATACTCAACCCTGTGCATGGCCGAGGGAATGCCGCCCGAGTGTCAGTTGCACACCATAGAGATTGACGATGAGAACGAAGATGAGCTGCGCCGCGAATTTGCCCTGCATCCCGCCGCCGAGCGCATACATCTGCATATAGGCGACGCCCTCGAGATAATACCCGCCCTCGGCCGGCAATGGGATATGGTGCTCATCGACGCCAACAAACGCCATTACATTGAGTACCTCGAGCTACTCATGCCCCGCATGCGCACCGGCGGATACATACTGGCCGACAACACTCTCTGGGGAGGCAAAGTGGTGGATGCGGGCGCGCGCCCCGACAGTCAGACTCAGGGCATACTCCGCTTCAACAGCTACGTGGCCGCACATCCGCGCCTCGAAACAGCCATAATACCCCTGCGCGACGGCCTCACACTCCTCCACGTCCTACCCTGATTACCGGCAGGCAGATACCTCCATTCTCACTCCTCATTTCATATAATTATTGAGAAATGAGGCTATCTCGTCAAACGGTATCTTGTCAAGATTATCATAAAGGTCACAATGATTGGCATCGGCAACAATAAGCAGTTGCTTGTTGTCACCCTGTAGCTTTTTGAAAGCGCTCTCGCCGAAATACAATGAGTGAGCATTTTCGCCATGAACTACCAACACGGCATTGCGTATTTCACCGGCACGGTCGAGAAGCGTGAAATTGATAAACGGCAAAGCCGAAGACACATTCCAACCGTCGGTAGAATTACCCGAGCGCGCATGATAACCCCGCGGCGTCTTGTAATAGGCATAATAATCTCTGACGAACTGCGGGGCGTCGGCGGGAAGCGGGTCGACCACGCCACCGGCGCGTGCATAGGAGCCTGTGCGGTAATCTTCGGTACGTTGGTTATTCATGGCAACCTTTGCTTTGTATCGGGCATCAGCATTGTTGGCAGAGTCATAGTAACCATTGGCCGAAACACGGCACATGTCGTACATGGTCGAGGCCACCGTAGCCTTTATTCTTGTATCGTTTGCGGCTGCACTGATGGCAAAACCACCAAAGCCGCAGATACCGACTATACCTATGCGGTCAGCATCCACATCGGGATGCACCGACAGAAAATCGACGGCGGCCGAGAAATCTTCGGTATTGATGTCGGGTGAAGCCACGCGGCGCGGCATTCCACCGCTCTCGCCGCTAAAAGAAGGGTCGAAAGCTATCGTGAGAAATCCACGTTCGGCAAGCTGCTGGGCGTATAGTCCGCTGGCTTGTTCCTTCACTGCGCCAAACGGGCCACTGATGGCAATTGCCGGCAGTTTGCCCTCGGCATCCTTAGGTTTATACAGGTCGGCTGCAAGCGTGATGCCGTAGCGATTGACAAATGTCACCTTATAGTGGTCAACCTTTTCGCTTTTTGGGAAAGTCTTATCCCATTCCTGCGTCAGCTGCAGATGCTCAATTGGAGCGAGTGATGTGTTGGTGTTTGGGTTATCCATATTTTTAGAAGTTGCGACAGTGAATGTTACAGCACATAACACCGTCGAGATTAATACCTTGTTCATGTAAAAAATCAATATTCCATTACGGGAACAAAATTACACGAAATCGCACCTATCACTCCTACCACAATTAAGGCAAATCATACCATTATTAATGCTGACAGCAGAAAACCACGCGATAATCTTGTTTGTGGATGTCAATTGACGATGAAAGCAAAGAGACACTAAACGTATGTCAGCAATAATGCGTAACTTTGTATATTGGCATCGTCTGAAACTATGGCAACAATTACAGTTCAAAATACCAATATAACAATTATCACCGTCAATGGGGATGATTATATTTCGTTGACCAATTTGGCACGACATAAAGGCGATGAGCCTAACGCCGTGATTGCAAACTGGTTGCGCTACCGTAACACAATAGAGTATTTAGGCATTTGGGAACAGCTTTACAATCCGGATTTTAAACCCACCGAATTCGAGGGGTTTAGACGACAGGCCGGGCTGAACGCTTTTACGCCCTCGCCCAAGAAATGGACGGATGCGACAAATGCCATTGGTATAATTGCTAAATCAGGACGTTATGGCGGAACGTATGCGCATAAAGAAAAAACTATTGAAATAAGGTAGTTATAGAGATAATTCCCCAATAAAATTGTATGTTTACCGGAGAAAAACTTGAAGATAGAAAAAAGAACGGGCGTATTCAATATATAGATGCGTTGCGCGGCTTTTCGAT
>JAGAUN010000064.1 GCA_017620715.1 Muribaculaceae bacterium
AAAAAAAGAAACGCCCACTTATACTTATCAGTTGCTCAATTCACCACTAAAATTTGCCAACTATATCACATATCGCATTGGTAACGAAGTAATCGAGCACTCTTTTACAAATGATTTCTTTATTAAAGAAGTTTCATTTTATCATGCGGATGCGGCTATTATCGAAATAAATGCAGGGTGTTCGAAGGACAATCATACTATAGAAGTTGTGAAAGGAGCTTCCCCTCACAAATTTTATATCAGATATGAAAGAGACTCTCGTTCTTCATTTTCCAACCATAAAGGTCCTAAAGGAAATGTAAAAAGAAATTATGATGATTGGGATTGACTAGCTTAATAACAATCGTAGGCCATGTCACAAAAATACCGTGTTTTTGTGACACTTATCAAACTAACGACTTCTACATTCAACCATAAAAAACCTTGGCAGCTGCCTTCCGGCAACGGCCAAGGTTTTTTTATGATTTACTGCTTATCAGTCTTGCGGGATTACTTCTTGCATGTAGATGGCGTCGAGGCTCCACATAGTGGCGTCGTTGGTACTGATTTGCGACGCCTCGTCGATGGGTGCGGGCACATCGGGCACATCGACCTTGTAGATATAGAATGGCGGTGCCACGGTGTGTTCGCTCGTAGTGAGAAGGTCGTGCCATGCCTCGTCGGCTGCGGCCTTGTCCTGACGCTGCCATGCCGAATATGCTGCTAAGCGCGACACGCGGAACTTGTTGCGCAAAATCTTGCGGGCCATAGCCTTGTAGTCGGTGGCATGTTCGAGCCATGCGTCCTCCCACTCGGCATCGGGGATGAGGTTCATCAGCTCGTTGTTGACCTCGAAACCGCCCATGATGGTCATAAGGTGATTGGTAGTGCGCAGGTTGGGGTCGCACTCCGAGGTGATGATGCCTGTCGCCGGGTCGTAACCGAGGGCGAGAGGGCCGGTAAACATGCGTCCGGGCAGCTTGCAGATACTCTTCATTCCGGCGATAATCTTGTCGCGGTAGGCGGTATTACCTGTGCGCTCCCATTCGGTCATCCAGTTACCGGCGTATGCCAGCCAGTCGGGGCCTATACGCAGACGTGCGGGCGCGGTGCAGGGATATTTGTCGCGAGGCTCGGCAAGACGCATCGGGTCGAGGGTATAGAGCTTCTGGTCGTTATCCCTTACAGCGGTCATCAGGTCGCCGCTACGGTCGTCGGCTGTAAGGTAGTACATGAAGCGGTTGAAGGCAGCCTGGCTGATACGCGCCTCCTTGGCGCCGCATCCCCAGTGGCTCACGTTGTGACGGCTACCAAGGCCGGCATTGTCGCCGAAGTGGTACACGTCGACCTCGCCCACGTGACGACCCATAGCCTCGGCCATGCGCCAGATATCCTCGCGGCCTGTGCGGAGGAAGCTGTACCACAGCCACAGGTTCGAGCCAAGTTCGGTGTTATCCCACGCATATCCGCCGACGTCGTATTTCCATTCGTGGCGCACGGGGTCATAGGCGTGCATTAAGTCGCCATAATGCCAGAAGCCATACCAGCGGTTCTGCTCTACAGCGTTCTTATAGAAATCGATGTACTGCTCGAGACGGTCTTCGACCTTGGCACGATTTTCGGTCGAACGGTCAGGCAGACTCCAGACACCAAAGGCGCGGCGGTCGTGGAGGTATTCAGGCGTGGGCAAGATAAGGCCGGGAGTATTCATAGAAGCGGCATCGAGGGCAAACTGCTTTTTACCGCGATAGCCCTCGCCGGGGTTGAGGATGAGGGTAGAAGTGCGGGCCACACCGTAGGGGGTGCTCATGCCTTCTTGCACGTCCTCGTAGGCTGCAAGCAGGTCGTGGGCCTTGTTGTCGTAGTGACGGAGGTCCATCGGCTCCGACTCAGGGCTCCAAAGCCACGCGGTGACGGTAGCCATAGGTGTGCGGGCACCGCTGACCTCGAGGGTCGAGGGATATGACTCCCAGAAGTCCTTGAGCTGTATGCCGAGGCCGCCGCTCACATCGCCGACAAAGGCATAGCCG
>JAGAUN010000065.1 GCA_017620715.1 Muribaculaceae bacterium
ATAGCTTGATATTCTTTTTCATAATTATTCAATTTATTGTTTGATTAATCTTTGAGAATTCATTGGGAAAGCAGTGTCGCCCATAAATATAGTTACTACGTAGACCCCCGCGGGAATATTTGAAATATCGATAGTAGTAGCTCGTTGGATAGATGCGCGCTTCGGTTTTAGAAAAGCTGGTGGCTGGTAAGTGTCTGGGCTTTAGGGTGTAATGCAAAAATAAGCATTACCAACATTCCTGTAATATACTTTTTCATGGCAAGATATGATTGGGACTTTTCGCAAATATAAGTCGCGAAAGGTTAAAAAACAACAATTTATGTAATTTTTTTACCGAAGAGCAGAATTGGCTGTTTACCTACAGGCGGTAGTTGAGTTTGCGTGTTACGTCGGTGCGGGAGAGCGAGTTGCGGCTCACGAGGGCGCGCAGTATGCGCCGAAGGGTGTGCCGGCGGCGATGGAAGGTGCGGTAATCATTGCCCGGAAGCGGCATTTTGCCTGAGTATGCTCCCTCGGGGCCTGTGTAGCAGTAAGTAAGGCTTTCGAAAAGAGTTTCGAGCGCGGTGGGCGGCTCCTGTGCCCGTATTATGTCGTTGCGCTCGGGCAGGAGGCAGGTGATACCCATCTGCGATGCGCGCTCACGCAGAACGCCGAAGGTGGCGTCGTAATTGTCGACAAGCGGGTTGAGGTCGAAGTTGGTATAGGCACTATCTCCGAGATTTTGCACGGGACGCAGCTGTAGAATATCGATAACGCCTTGGCCAAAGAGTTGGGGTATGAGGGGCAGTTCAAAGAGATTGTCGGCATTGACGGTGAAGTTTACCCTGACTTTCAATGAACTGTGACGCTTTTTAGCTTCACGGAGCGTATCGATAAGCTGTAGGAACTTTCGGTGACTTGCGCCGGGCATCAGGCGTTCGTAGGTTTCGGGCTTCACTCCGTGGAGCGACACGGTGACCTCGTGGAGACCGGCCTCTATGTAGCTTTCGAGCAACTCAGGCGTGAGAAGCTGACCATTTGTGGTGACAGATATATACGGCACGCCGGCTTCCTTTCCGGCAGCTATGATGCGTGTGGTTCGGGGGTCGATAGTCGGTTCGGCGCCGCAGCCTATCTGCAGTTTCAAAGCGTAGGGTAGAAGAGCCGAGGAGAGGGCGGCAATAGCCTCGTCGGTCATGCGGCCCTTGAGGCGCCCGGCGCGCTCTTTGGCGGATGAGAACGCACACATGGCGCAACGCAGGTTGCACCCTATGGTGGGGTCGATATACACTCCGATGGCACGGCGCCGCAGCATAAGCGCGCCCCCGAAAAGCAGAAGTCTGATACGAGGCGAACGTATGGCGGTGAGACGACGCAGCAGTGTGTAGAAGTTCATTGTGGGAGAGCGGCGGAGGAGTTACAGATTGAGCTCGCGCGATTTCGACGAGTTGCGTCGGCGCCGATGGTGTATGAAGTCGAGATATGCGTGGCGTATCTTGAGCCACAGAGGCATAGGCAGTGTCTCGACGTCGGCGCTCAGTGCATCGGTTATGGCCGGCGACAGGGTTTCCTGACCGAACTGCTCGGGGTAGATTACTATGAGGTTGTTGCCGGCAAAGTATTTGCTCAGGAAATCGGGCAGAGTATCCATGGCCGAGTTAAACGATACCGAGGTGCGGCGTGCATTCACTACCACGAGCAGGTCGTCGTCTTTGATTTTGTTTGACAGCAGTACAAAATCATCCCAGTCGTTGAACACTATATATTCCTGGCGTATGCCGTAGTTGCCGGCGCGGAGCACAGCCTTGATGTATTTTCCCGTTTCGGATGTGGTGCAGAACACTATGCGGCATCCTATCTGGCGGGTAAGGTTGCCTACCGAGCGCACCCAATGGGTGAATCCGGTTTCGTACTGAGCTTTGTCGGGCACGCTAACCACAATGCGGTGTATGGTGTTGACCGGAATAAAGCAGCGCGATATCACCACCATCTTATAGGTGGCTTTGATGAGCTGGGTGAGCTTTTCGCCGAAAAATGAGTCTATTACCGTGGAGCGGCGGTGCAGACCTATCACCACCTCGTTGATGTCGCGTTCGGCAATGGTGTTGAGCAGGCCGGTCACGAAGTTGAGGTCGAAACGCTCTATGGTGCGTATATCCACATCCATTATCGAGCCGATGCGCCGTGCCGTGTCGAGCGAGTTCTGGCCGATTGACCGCGATGTGATATTGTTGTCGTTGCGCACGTGCAGGGCGTAAATTTTGTTGCGCTCCTTGTTGCCGTCGTTCATCATCAGGGCAAGATTGACAAGCTCGGATGCTCCGGCCGGATTGACTACCGGTATGAGGGTGCGAAGCGGCTCTCGGTCGCTGCCGCGGTCGTGCAGCGTCTCGTTTTCGGCCACCGTGAGCACCTTAAGCTTTGCGGCGGCGCGCGATGTGCCTATTGACGAAACAGTACAGGTGACGAGTATCATCAGCACCGTGCCGTTGAGAATATTCTGGTCGAACAGACCCATCTGAAATCCGATCATCACCACGGCAAGGGCTACGGCGGTATGGGCGTTGCTGAGCTGATAGAGTATGGAGCGTTCAAGTGGCTTCATGCCGAAAACTCGCTGTGTGAGCCACGCGGCAATCCATTTCGACCCCATCGCCACGGCGCACATTATGGCGGTGACATACAGTGTGCTCCACCCGGCGGTGAGCACCTTTACATTGATAAGCATACCCACTCCGATGAGGAAGTAGGGTATGAATATGGCGTTGCCTACAAACTCAATGCGCGACATGAGGGGCGAGCGCCCGGGTATGTAGCGGTTGAGCACAAGGGCGGCGAAAAAGGCGCCGAACACCCCTTCGATACCTATCACCACGGCTATCTCGGCGGCGGCAAACACCATTACAAGCACGTAGATAAACTGCATGATGCCGTCGTTGAAATGCTTGAAAAACCAGCGGCTGATGAGCGGGTAAAGGTATATTATCACCAGACAGTAGGCTATGAGCGACAGCAAGAGTTTGCCCACGAGCATGAAACTGAAACTGCCCGCGCGGTGTATGCCTACAGCCGAGGCCAGCATCACGAGCGAACCGAGCACGGTGAATATGGTGCCGGCTATAGCTATCACTACTGCCGGATTTTTTGTGAGGCCGAATCGCGAGACTATGGGGTATGCCAGGAGGGTATGGGCCGATAGCATCGAGGCGAGCATCGAGGCGGTGAGCCAGTCGAGTCCGAGCAGAAACACACCTCCGAGCAGCCCTAAGAGGGCAGGCACGGCAAAGGTGAACACGCCGAATATAAATCCGCGCCTAAGATTTTTTTTGAGATGGTACATGTCAATCTCCACTCCGGCCAAAAACATGAGGTAGAGCAGCCCTACCTTGCCGAACACTTCGAAGCTCATGTCGCGCCCGAGTATATTGAACCCGTGCGGGCCCACGCACACACCCGCTATTATCAGGCCAATCACGTGGGGTATCTTGATGCGGTTGAGCAGAAGCGGAGCGAGCAATATTATGGCCAGCACGGTGAGAAAAATTCCCATCGGCGAGGTGATAAGCGGCTCTTTAAGGGCAATTGCCGCAAGCATCGGCGGTATGACGGAGATTGTTGTGGGTCAGAGGTGAGGCAATCAGCGCTTGTGGCTCAGCATATACATGGCTATCTGCACGGCATTGAGAGCGGCGCCCTTCTTAATCTGGTCGCCCACAACCCACATTGAGAGGCCGCAGGGGTGTGTGATGTCGCGGCGCAGGCGCCCTACATACACGGGGTCGCATCCGGCCACATGCAGCGGCATGGGATATTTCTTGTTGGCGGGGTCGTCGACCACCACAACGCCGGGAGCCTTCTCAAGCGCCTCACGTACCTGAGCTACCGGGAGCTCATGCTCGGTCTCAATCCAGAGGGCCTCGCTGTGGGCACGCATCACAGGCACACGCACGCAGGTGGCGCTCACATCGAGTCCGGGAGCATGCATTATCTTTTTGGTCTCGTGATACATCTTCATCTCCTCTTTGGTGTAGTCGTTGTCGAGGAACACATCTACGTGAGGTATCACGTTGCTGGCCAGCTGATAGGCGAATTTCTCGACTTTCACCTCCTCGCCGCGGGCTATGCTGACGTATTGGTCTGACAACTCCTGCATGGCCGAGGCACCGGCGCCCGAAGCAGCCTGGTATGTGGCCACATGCACGCGCTTTATGGGGCTGAGCTGATGTATGGGGTTGAGGGCTACAACCATCTGTATAGTGGTGCAGTTGGGGTTGGCTATGATGCCGCGGGGAGCGTTGAAAGCATCGTCGCCGTTTACCTCGGGCACCACTAAAGGTACGTCGGAGTCCATACGGAATGCGCTCGAATTGTCAATCATCACCGCGCCGTGGCGGGTGATGTCGGCTGCGTATTCTTTTGAAACGCCGGCACCGGCCGAAACAAAGGCGAAATCGATATTGCGGAACAGTTCAGGGTCGTGTGTGAGCAGTTCCACCTCAATTGCCTTGCCTTCGAAAGTGAATTTGCGGCCGGCGCTGCGCTCGGAACCGAAAAGGCGGAGGGTGGTTATGGGGAAATGTTGCTCGGCGAGCACACGGAGAAATTCCTGACCTACGGCACCTGAGGCGCCAACTATAGCTACATTCATTGCTGATGAATCTGAATATTTGGAGTAAATGGTATTGTTGAACTCTGTTTTTTGCAAAAATACAAAAAAAATCGGCCCGCATGGCAAAACAGGCTCTTAATAAGCCGCCGCGGCAAGTATAAAACCGGTCGCGGCGGCAATTGAATCATCAAAAATTAATTTATTGAGTTACATAGAAGCATATTGTAGCACTGTAGGGCTCTCCACGTCGACGCCGAACTCGCGTCCGCGAGCCACTATGGCCTTGGCCAGGCGGGGCTTGAGGTCTTCGGGGCAGTAGCGGAAGTATGCTTCGGCGGCGCGCACATGGGCGGCATCGGGCATGGGATACTCATGACGTTCGGGCAGACCGAATACCGAGTCGGGCAGGTCGGCTTTCTCCTGATATGTAAGGCGGTCGTTCATAGTTGCAGTATATTAAGATTGTGTATTTGTGTAGAGGGAAAGAGGTCAGAGATTTACGCGGAAACCAACCTGAATGAGGCCCTGTGCTCCGAAACCGGCTTCGCCGAACAGTTTGAAGGTGCGGTTGAGATCAACCTCGGCTCCGAGGGGCGAAATCTGGAATGCGAAGTAGCCCTTGTTCTCGCTGAATTCGTCGTCGCTTATGTGGGTAATGTCGGCACCGATACCGAAGTGAGCGTACAGCTTCACAATTGAGTTGCGGTAATACTCGTAGCGGGCATTCATCATAATCACGTGATAGTAAGCGTTGAGGTCGCCATGCTTGAAGTCGGCCGACGAGAAGGTGTACGACGGGCCAATCCACAGTTTAGGCATCACGCGGAAGTTGACACCTGCCGTGAGGGCGCCCCACGCGGTATTCACTTTGCCGTGGCCGCCGTGCATATTGGTTGCATCCATCTGGGTATAGCCACCGTAACCGAGCTGGAGCTCAGCTTTTTGTGCCGATGCAGCGAATGCGCATGTTACGCACACGAGCAATGTAATGAGTATCTTTTTCATAATCTACAATAAAATTGTGAGGTTGATAAATAGTTGTTGATGCTCTTAAAACAACTGCTTTTGGAAAAATGTTGTGAGTTTTTGTTTACCTTTGCAAGTGATATATGGCGAAAGAACTAAAAACCAATGCCGCGCGCTTGCTCTCGCAGGCCAAGATTGAGTACCGGTTGGTGAGCTATCCGGTTGATGAGGCTCATCTCGACGCGGTGCATGTGGCCGAGTCGATTGGTGAAGACCCCGACAGGGTCTTTAAAACGCTCGTACTTCGCGGCAGCCGGTGCGGCATGATAGTGTGTGTGATACCGGCCCCGTGCGAGCTCGACCTCAAAAAGGTGGCACGCGTGGTCGGCGACAAAAAGGTTGAGATGCTCGCAGTGCGCGATTTGCTCGGCGCCACGGGATATATACGCGGCGGCTGCTCGCCGATAGGTATGAAGAAGGCTCTTCCCACCTATATCGACTCCACGGCATCGCTTCATTCCACAATATATGTGAGTGCGGGTGTGCGCGGCATGCAGCTTGAAGTTGCGCCGGCCGATCTTATCGCCTTCACCCGAGCCACCACTGCTGATTTGACTATATGAATACGTTCGGCAACATATTGCGTCTCACCACGTTCGGTGAATCGCACGGCCCTGCTATAGGGGGTGTAATCGATGGCTTCCCCGCGGGCGTGAAGATAGATTTCGACCTGCTGCAAAGCATGATGGAGCGTCGGCGCCCGGGCCAGTCGGCGGTAGTGACCTCACGCCGCGAGCCCGATGATGTGCAATTTCTATCAGGCATCTACAACGGTGTGACCACCGGCACGCCCATAGCTTTTATCATAGCCAACACCAATACGCGCAGCGAGGATTACGGGCAGTTGGCCGACGCGTTTCGCCCCAATCATGCCGATTTTACCTATCAGGCCAAGTATGGTATACGCGATTACCGCGGAGGTGGCCGTGCATCGGCACGTGAAACGGCTGTGCGTGTAGCCGCCGGAGCGCTCGCCAAGCAATTGCTTCGGCAATATGGCATTGAGGTTTGTGCCTTTACAGCACAGATAGGCGAGGTGCAGGCGGGAGTTGCCGAAGGCAGTTGCCGCAACGAGGTGTATTGTCCCGACCCGGCGGCGGCCGAAAAAATGAAACTGGCTATAGCCGATGCGAGGGCAAATGGCGACACTTTGGGCGGTATAGTACAATGCACCGTTACGGGATGTCCGGCCGGTCTGGGCGAGCCGATGTTTGCCAAACTTCAGGCCATGCTTGCAGGCGCTATGCTCAGCATAAATGCTGCGAAAGGTTTTGACTATGGCGACGGGTTTGCAGCGGCCTCCATGCGGGGAAGCGCTCACATTGATGAGTTTGTTGCCGATGAAAACCACCGCATTACCACCGCCACAAATCATTCGGGCGGTATACAGGGCGGTATATCCAACGGCGCGCCCATACAGTTTCGCGTGGCTTTCAAGCCTGTAGCTACTATGATGCGCAGCATCGATACCGTCAATACCCGTGGCGAGAAGGTCACTCTTCAACCGCGCGGCAGGCACGATGTGTGCGTTGTGCCCAGGGCTGTGGTGGTTGTTGAGGCAATGGCCGCTCTGGTGATACTCGACGCTGTAATGATGGATCGCAGCCATGGGGCAACTCGTTTCGTTTAGCAAATTTATAGCCGGCCGCCTCGACGGCAAAATACAGAAAATCTCTGTAAATGCCGGCCATAACTGTCCTAACCGCGACGGCACCCTTTCGCGTGGAGGCTGTATTTACTGTTCAAATCAATCTTTTTCGCCGGGCTATACCACGGCAAATCCCGATATCGAGGCACAGATTGAGGCCGGACGCAAATTTTTCGGGCGCAAGTACCCCGAGATGCGTTATCTGGTCTACTTCCAGTCATATACGTCAACAAATGCCTCTTTAGAGGAGGTAAAGAGTCAGGTGAACCGGGCGCTCGCCTATAGCGATGTGGCCGGATGTGTGATAGGTACACGGCCCGATGCCGTGAGTGAGGAACTGCTGCAGTGGTTTGCCTCGCTTATGCCGGACAAATTCATGATGGTAGAGTTCGGAGCCGAGACAGCCTCCGACGAAACGCTGCGCCTCATCAACCGTCACCATACCTGGGCACAGACGGTTGAGGCCGTAGAGATGGCGCACCGCTGTGGATTGCCCGTGGGGCTGCATCTTATTTTCGGACTTCCGGGCGAACATCGCGATGAGATACTGTCAACAATCGATGCCGTCAACGCTCTGCCGGTAGATCTTCTCAAGTGTCACCATCTTCAGGTGATTCGCAACACTCCGCTGCATCGCATGATTGAGGCCGGTGAGATTGAGGTGGAGCGGTGGACGCCTGACGATTATGCCGCATTGTGCCGCGAGGTGCTCGGGAGGCTGCGCCCCGATATTATGGTTGAGCGACTGTTGTCGCAGGCGCCTCCGTCAATGGTAGTATCGCCTAAATGGGGCCTCAAAAACTACCAGTTTATCAATCGGTACTTTCCCGACGCCACTGGGCCCAGCGCTTGCGCCGACGCAGGTACCGGCGGTCATGACCGTGGGCATAGGCTTCACGCTCAAACGAAATAGTACGGTAGGCACGGTAGAAGTTGCGCGTAGTAATCAGCCGCCACAGCCACTCGAAGATATATATCAGATAGAAAGGGATGTATGCCAGTTCGCGCATTTGGGCTGTATGTATAAGCTCGTGATTGATAAGGGCCGGTGTAATCATCTCCTTATTCCGGGTCAGCAGCACGCCGAACATATTCATTACATATCCTCGGGGCGCGAGCCGGCTGCGTAACACTCTCACTTTCTTTGTCATGATGAGGATGGGTTACGATTGCTCCGATGTGCCGCCGGTGATTTCGGTCGGAGCATTGATAATACGCACGCTGCCTGTGGAGCGGGTGAGGGCGGTATAAAACCAGCGGAGAATATCGATTGAAGAACTGTCGGGGGGTATGAATCCGGGGTCGATAAATACGCTCGGCCATTGGCCGCCCTGTGCCTTGTGGCATGTCACGGCATAGGCATATTTTATTTGCAGCGCATTTACGTAGGGGTCGCTGCGCAACGCGCGCATCCGGCTTTTGATGCTATGGGTGGGAGCGAAGAGGTCGGTGTCATTGAGCGCCGCCATGTAAAGCGCGTTGGTGCGCGCCGGTTCGAGTGCCGGACTTTCCGAAATGAGGGTGTCGAGCATTATCTTGCAGTCGAAAGTGATGTCGCGGTCGTAGAGTTGCAAACTCACATCGGCGAAACGGAAGCCGTATTTTTCCTCCGTGCCGTACACCCGCTCCACGATAGCCATGTCGCCGTTGGCCACAAAATCGAGTGCCGGTATTTTGGCACTCCACAGATAGTTGTTTTTGGCCACCATGATACGCTCGCCCACGCAGAGCTCCTCTTCGCGGCCAAGTATGCGCGAGCGTATGGCGAGATTGAAGAGCACAGCCCGTTTATTGGAGCGCGTGATAACCAGTGTGTTGCCTTCGCCTTCGCTGTAATACGACTGCGAGATGGCGTCTTCGAGCTCCTCCGACGGTATCGATGAGCAGTCGGGGAATCGGTTGAGTATCAGCGACGGAAGCGGGCATGGTGTGACGGTCATTTGCCGGCGCAGTCGTGTGGCATTGAGCAGAATACCTGAATGGGCGTCCTGGCGCACTACTTTCGTAAGCACTGCATGCGACACTTTCAGGCCGTGCGCACGTAGGGTGTCGGGCTCCATGGCCGGACTCTTGTCGAGCCCCACGGGTGGCAGCTGTGCCGTGTCGCCGAGCAATATCATGCGGCACCCTTCGGCCGAATAAACATACTCTATGAGGTCGCTGAGCAGCGACTTGCCCTCGCCGTCGGTATCGTTGCCTATCATAGATGCTTCGTCGACTATGAAGATGGCGTTGTGCAGCTTGTTTTCGGCAAGTGAGCGCGAATAGTCGCTCGGCCCGGCCGACGTATCGGTGCGGTATATGCGGCGATGTATGGTGCTGGCGGGATATGAGGCGTATGCCCCGAACACTTTTGCCGCACGCCCGGTAGGCGCCATGAGCACCACCGGAATGCCGGTGGGGCGGAGGGCCTGTACAAGTGCTCCGGTAAGCGATGTCTTGCCGGTGCCGGCGTAGCCGTTGAGCAGAAACACCCGCGGGCTGCCGGTGTTGTCCTGTGTGACAAACCGGGCCAGTGAGGCAATGAGTTTTATCTGCTGCTCATTGGGCTCGTAGGGCAGACACAGGTAAATACTTTCGGCAAATTCAAGAGCATCCATCTCACAAATGTAACGAAAATATTGTTACTTTTGTGTAGACATGTTTTACTAATTATCAATAACTCACTATGAATGTAGGCGACAAAGCGCCCGAGATACTGGGCGTAGACCAGAACGGCAATCAGGTGACCCTGCAGCAGTATGCAGGCAGCCGGCTGATACTCTATTTTTACCCCAAAGACAATACGTCGGGCTGTACGGCCGAGGCATGTTCGTTGCGCGACTATGCTTCCGAACTGGCTGCCAAGGGGTATAAAGTGGTGGGTGTAAGCAGCGATTCCGAGGCTTCGCACCGGAAGTTTATAGATAAACACTCATTGCCTTTCCCGCTTATAGCCGATACCGACCAGCGGCTGCAGAAGCTCATGGGTGTGTGGGGCGAAAAGAGTATGTACGGGCGCAAGTACATGGGCACTTTCCGCACCACCTTTATAATAGGGCCCGACGGTACTGTTGAGCGTATATTCATGCCTAAAGAAATCAAGACCAAAATACACGCCGAACAGATACTCGCCGATTAGTTGGCTGCCGATTCGTCGTAGGCTACATAGAATTTGCCCTCGGGCAGCTGTATGAGATACAGAGTCGAGGTCTGACCGTTTTCCATGTCTGAGGTGTAGAGAGTGACTTTTGCTCCCTGCAGCTCAAACTCTTCTTTGGTGATGGTATAGCTGGAGAAGGGAAGTACGTCGTTGAGAAACTCGTCGGCGCTCTTAAGAGATGAGAAAAAGGGGGTGCCGGTGTAATGTGTGGCTTTTATGCCAATTGCTCTTAAGGCTTCGGGGCATCCTTCTTCATACGAGCCGGCTGTGTCGACAAAGAACGGGAACAACGGAATGGCCGACAGGCTCAGTGCGCCCGAAAGGGCAACGACAATACTTGCGATAAATTTCTTCATAGTAAAAATATTTAACGGATAAAAAAAAGAAAAGGCCCCGCTTAATGTGCATCACATGCGCGGGGTCTTTTATTGGGGGTTGGAAACACCGCTTCGAAGCTTACGCTTCGGCAGGTGTTACGTTAATGAAGCGGCGACCGTTTTTGCCTTCGGTAAACACTACCACACCATCAACCAGAGCAAAGAGAGTGTGGTCTTTGCCCATGCCTACATTGAGACCGGGATGATGCACTGTGCCACGCTGGCGTTTGAGGATGTTGCCGGCCTTAGCATGCTGGCCACCAAAAATCTTCACACCCAGACGTTTGCTTTCGGATTCACGTCCGTTCTTCGAACTACCTACACCTTTTTTATGTGCCATTGTGATTTGGATTTTTAAGGATTAAGCAACTACTTCTTTGATTAACACTTTGGTGAAATACTGGCGATGGCCGTTTTTCACGCGATAGCCTTTACGGCGTTTTTTCTTAAACACAATTACTTTGTCGCCTTTAACAAGGGGAGAAAGTACTTGGCATACTACCTTGGCACCTTCTACGGTGGGCGCGCCAACCTTTACAGTACCATCGGCATCAGCGAGGAGAACACGGTCAAATTCTACTGTGTCGCCTTCTTTGGTGGCATCGCCGAGATAGTGGACATACAGGAACTTTTCGGGCTCTGCCTTAAACTGTTGTCCTTGGATTTCTACAATTGCGTACATTGTTGAGTGATACGTTGATTAGGTTAGTTCCTCACAGGCGGCCGGGCAAATGTGCTGTGGCGCTTCAATGGAGCCTGCTGCGGCAAAATTTCGCACAAAAGTAGTATATTTATTTTTAACTGCCAAATTTTCAATCCCTTTTTTGTGGCCTTTGCGGTGATTCAACCTCCTGAACGCAGATATCTAAGCGATTTAATCGTATGCAGTCAATATCGGGCGCCCACGCGGCTCCGCTGCCGAGCCTGATAGTATTGGAACCCGGCGCCAGAGTAATTTTGGTCTTGGCGGAGCAAGTCTTATCGGATGGTAATTGTGCTGCGGGCAGAAGTATCGACTGTTGTTCGTCTCCGTTTACCGTTATGATTACCCGGCATTCGCTCTCAGGTATGAAATCTATCGATAATTCGTATGGGCCACCCTCAAACGAATATACATCGCGCCATTCCATCCAGTTGTCGGGGTTATGGCCTATATGACTTACTTTGGCACCTCCGGAACAGGAGGCATCTTCCACATATTCGGCATGGCCAAGCAATGGATTTATACCAAGCATCTGGAATCGCTCGAGCCAAGCCGTTTCGGCCTCGTATACGGTTTGTTCGAGTCTCTCCTGAGCGGTGAGCAACACTATTGAGGTGTCATGCGGCAGTAAGGTAATCTCAAGTTCTTGGCCTGGAGCTATCGGCTCCAGGTCGCGGCGTGCCAATAGGTCGCGCACTTCTACTTTTCCTCCGAGGGAAAGTTCGTCGGGGCGCACGGTAAACGCTCCCATGCTGTCAGATGGATTGTATATGGCAGCCACACGGGTGAGTCCGTGCAGAGTATGTACATCTTTTACATATAGCGTGATGCCGCTCAAAGTATCGGTTCTTAACACGTGGGCCTGCAGTCCGAGCGAGTCTTGGTTTACGGCAATGAGTTCGGGGTTGCTTATAAGCCTGAGCGATTGCTCCGGAATAGAAGTGAGATCGCAGCCGATTAATAGGGGTGAACTCATCACGCACCACATTCCGAAATGGGTGCGCTCCTCGGCATCCGAGAGCCCACGCCCTATTTCAAGCATATCCATATCGTTGTAATGTCCCTGGCCGGCGTATGCCGACAAGTAGTTGTTGGCCGCTATGATGCGTTTTATTGCGCTCCAATGCGGAGATATGTCGGAATCGATGCGCCATGAAGAACCTATATTTCTGACCCATGTGCCGGGAAAGGCCCAACGGCACACATTGATGCGCACATCGTTGCGCCCTACGGCGTCAATGGCTTCGCGTATGGCGGTGTATCGTGCGCGTTCATCAAGGTCGATATGCCCGAAGTTCTGGTTGGCGTCGCCTCCGCAAAAGTCGATTTTTATGAAGTCGAATCCAAGGTCGTGAAAATAGAGTTTCGCATCGTTGGCGTCATGACCGTAAAATCCGACTCCGATGCCTGCCGAATCGTTGTCCCAGAAACTGCCGCATGTGTTGCGGCCGGCATCGGAATATATACCGGCTTTGAATCCGAGAGCATGTATATGGTCTACTACCGGGCGCAGTCCGTCGGGAAAGCGGTGAGGGTGAACGAGCAGGTTCCCGGAACTGTCGCGGCCGCCGAAAAAACCGTCGTCGATGTTGATGTAGCGATAGCCCGCATCGCCCAGCCCACTTTGAGCCATGGCGTCGGCCTGACGGCATATCAGGTCAGCCGATATGTCGACGCGGTATGTATTCCATGAGCTCCAGCCCATGGTCAGAGTCTCTATCGCCCATAGTGCAATAACCGAGGCAACAGCGATTGCTGTAAATAAAAGTCTTTTCATGGAAGTGCAAAGTTAACGATTTATTTCTGCGAGGTATGGTTTGAATACATAGATAGGCTTGGTTTATTGGCGCTTTTTGACTCCTGAGCATTTTTTTCGCTTTTTTTTACCGCTTTTTGTGGCGGGGGTAAATATTTATACGTACATTTGTCAACCTTTTGTATGAATTAATATACAAAGATTATTCATTTTTGTGGATGTTTACTGGCTAAGGCGCTAATTTATAATGCTTTCGCCGAAGCCTTAACCAATTACTACTTAATTAACAATGCAGTTATCCGACATCAACGTAGTATTTGCAGAGCCTCAACACGCAGTGCACGCCCCGCATATTGTAGAACTGATATATGAATCGGCGCTTCAGCGCGGCACCGGTATAGCCCGCCGTTCGCCGGAGTATATTGCCCAGAAAATCAATGCCGGCAAGAGCGTAGTGGCTCTTCACGGTGACAAATTGGTGGGATTCAGTTATATAGAAAGCTGGGAACATGGCGACTATGTGGCTACATCGGGTCTTATAGTTGACCCCCAATACCGTCACCTGGGCCTGGCCGGCGCTATCAAGGACAAGACATTCGAACTTGCACGCCTGCGCTTTCCCTTTGCCAAATTGTTTTCAATCACCACCTCGCTCCCGGTAATGAAACTCAACTCGCGACTGGGCTACAAGCCTGTAACCTTCTCGGAGCTGACCGACGATGAGGAATTCTGGGAGGGCTGCCGCGGCTGTTGTAATTTCGACATTCTGCAGCGCAACAACCGCAGGATGTGTCTTTGCACCGGTATGCTCTACGACCCCAAGACACCGCTCACCAACCAGCACCGCGCTAATCCGTACATGATGCTTCTGCGCAACGCTTTCAAAAAAATATTTCACCTAAAACGCTAACAACACACTTACATACAATGAACAACAATAAGACCAAAAAAGTATTGCTCGCTTTCTCGGGAGGTTTGGATACCTCGTTTGCCGTAATGTACCTCTCGAAGGAGCTCGGATATGAAGTACACACCGCCATAGCCAACACCGGAGGATTCTCGGAAGAGGAGCTCGAGACTATAGCTTTGCGCAGCAAGCGCCTCGGAGCCGCGTCGCACGCCACACTTGACGTTACCGACCAATATTATCACCGCAGCATACGCTATATGGTGGCAGGCAATGTGCTGCGCGGCGGCACCTATCCCATATCGGTGAGCTCCGAGCGTATTTTTCAGGCTCTTGCCACAATAGAATATGCCAAGAAGATTGGTGCCGATGCCATAGCCCACGGTTCGACCGGCGCCGGCAATGACCAGATTCGTTTCGATCTTACCTTCCAGATTATGGCTCCCGAGATGGAGATCATAACCCCTACACGCGATATGACTCTAACCCGCGAGTACGAGATACAATATCTTAAAGACCATGGCTACGAGGCCGACTTCACCCGCATGGAGTATTCTATCAACAAGGGCCTGTGGGGCACCTCGATAGGAGGCAAAGAGACTTTGTGCTCCGATAAGACTCTCCCGGAGGAGGCCTATCCCTCGCAGGTCACCGCCACCGAACCCTCTACCTTGAAATTGCATTTCGAGCAGGGCGAGCTGAAGGGAGTGAACGGCGTGGACTACGCCAACCCCGTCGATGCCATCCGCGAGGTAGAGCGCATAGGGTCGCAGTACGGCATTGGCCGCGACATGCACATCGGTGATACTATAATGGGTATAAAGGGCCGCTTGGGATTCGAAGCGGCTGCACCCATACTTATCATCGCTGCCCATAAGATGCTTGAGAAGCATACTCTGACCAAATGGCAGCAGTATTGGAAAGACCAGGTGGGGCAGTGGTACGGTATGTTCCTGCACGAGGCCCAGTATCTCGAACCGGTGATGCGCGATATTGAGAAAATGCTCGAGAGTTCGCAGCGCAATGTGACCGGTACGGTTATCGTGACACTTCGTCCATATTCATACGTGCTTGTGGGAGTGGAGTCGCCTTTCGACCTTGTCAAGACCGATTTCGGCGAATACGGCGAGGTAAACAAAGCCTGGACTGCCGACGATATCAAGGGATTTACCACGATACTCGGCAATCAGATGAAGATATATCACAACAATCAGCTCAAAAACGGAAAATCGGATTTCGACGGTGAAATATAAAATAGGTATAATAGGTGCGGCCGGTTATACAGCCGGCGAGTTGCTGAGGTTGCTCATCAACCATCCGGCCGCTGACATTGTGTTTGCACAGTCGGCCAGTCATGCCGGCACGCCCGTGTGCGAAGTGCACGAGGGCTTGTTGGGCGAGAC
>JAGAUN010000010.1 GCA_017620715.1 Muribaculaceae bacterium
AGCAGCAGATTGTGCGTCAGAACATCTCCTCTACCCCTGTTGAGGTAAAGGCCGTGGTTGACCCCGCCGACATACTCGACGCACAGAAAGTAGTTGAGCAGATATACCTCGATGAAAAGATTGAGCGCTATATCGTCGACATAGTTTTCGCCACCCGTACACCCGGCGAATTCGGACTCAAAGACCTCGAGGGCATCATATCCTTCGGCGCATCTCCCCGTGCGTCAATCGGTCTGGCAAAGGCATCACGTGTATACGCATTCCTTCGCGGCCGCGGCTACGTGATACCCGAAGATGTGCGTGCAGTGTGCCACGATGTGCTCCGTCACCGCATAGGTCTCTCTTACGAGGCCGAGGCCAACAATATTACTGCCGACGAGATTATATCCGACATACTCAATAAAGTAGAGGTGCCTTAACACAATAGTGTGTAGATGCTTACCAACGAGCTCCTTAAGAAAATACGTTCTATCGAGATAAAAACCCGCGGACTATCACAAAACATCTTCGCGGGCGAATATCACTCTGTCTTCAAGGGCCGTGGCATGACCTTCTCCGAAGTGCGCCAGTATCAGTATGGCGACGATGTGAGAGACATTGACTGGAATGTTACCGCCCGTCACAATCAGCCCTTCGTCAAAGTATATGAGGAGGAGCGCGAACTCACAGTGATGCTGCTGGTAGATGTGTCGGCAAGCCGCCTGTTTGGCGCCGTTGGCGAGGAGAAGCGCGATATGATTGCCGAGATTGCGGCTACCATTGCCTTTTCGGCCATACAAAACAACGATAAGATAGGCGTGGTGTTCTTCTCCGACAAGGTTGAGAAGATAGTGCAGCCCAAGAAGGGGCGCAAGCATATACTGTATATTATAAGCCAGTTGCTCGACTTTCAGCCCCAGAGCAAAGGCACCGACATAGGCGCGGCACTGAAATACTTCACCGACGCCATGAAGAAGCGTGCCACCACATTCCTCATTTCCGACTTTATCGACACACACGACTTTTCGAAGGAGCTCTCGATTTCGAGCAACAAACACGACCTGATAGGCATACAGGTATACGACCGCCGCGATGCAAAGATTCCCTCGGTAGGACTGTTGCACGTCAGCGACCTGGAGACCGGCAATGTGCGTTGGCTCAACACATCGTCGGAAAAGGTGCGCAAGGCATACGACCGCTGGTGGTACGAGCGTCAGCAGTATCTGTCGACCGAAATGGCAAAATGCAACGTCGACTATGTGTCGATAGCTACCGACGAGGACTATGTGAAAGTATTGATGGGTTTGTTTAAAAACAGAGGCGTAAGATGATATTACGTAAATACATACACGCTGTGATGGCAATGCTTGCGGCATTCGGGGCGTCGTCAGTCGATGCTGCCGCCCAGGGCTATACGGCCAAAGCTACCCTCGACAGCACTCTGCTCGTGCAGGGAGGCAAGAGCCGTCTGGTGGTTGAGTTCACCGGGCCCCTCGCTTCAAATGCCCATATCGAGATTGTCGACACCATGTGGCACGACGTGGAGATTACCCCCGCCGAGGCCGATGAGGATACCGACTTAGGCAACGACCGTACTACCATGCGCCGTATTTTTATAGTGCAGGGATTCGATTCGGGACTTTATACTCTCCCGCCCGTATATTGTATCTCCGGCACCGACACCGTGCTCACCAATCAGCCCGTGCTGAAGATTGACCCCGTGAGCCTCGACTCCGCCAATATCGTAATGGAAAACGGTGAGCCTGTCGACTTAGTTATCAATGATTTCACCGACGTTATTGACGCCGACTACCGCTTCTTTGACTTTGTGCCCGGCTGGGCCACCGACTATGGCTGGTGGATACTGGCAGCTCTTATTCTTATAGCCGCCCTGATATTCGTTTACTTCAAATGGTTGCGTCACGGCAAGATACCGTTGATGCCCGTGCGTAAGCCCATCCCGCCCTATGAGCTCGCCAAGAAGAGACTCGAGGCTTTGCGTACAGAGGCTTTGTGGCAGAAAGGTGCCGAGAAGGAGTATTATACGAAGCTCACCGATATCATGCGTACATATATCCACGGGCGTTTCGGCATCAACGCCATGGAGATGACCTCGCGCGAGATTTATGAGGCACTCTCAGCCAACGAGGAGGCCCGCAAGGTGCGCACCCTCGCCCAGGATGTGATGCGTGAGGCCGACTTTGTGAAGTTCGCGCAAAACCGCCCCGATGCCGAAGAAAACGAGAAAGCATTCCGTATGGCCGACCTCTTTGTGGAGAACACCAAGCCCGTTGTGCCGTCGGCTGAAGATAACAAGGAGAAACCGGCTGACCCTGCGGATACCGTAGAAAAGACCGTCGAAAAAGACGACTCCATATCCGAAGGAGGGGATAAACAATGATGCAGTTTGCTCATCCCCGATATCTGTGGTTGCTGTTGCTGCTCGTGGCTTACGCAGCATGGTATATCTATACCCGCAAACGCCGCTACCCTACCCTGGGTATCTCCACCACAGTAGTGTTCGACAATCTCAAGACCACTTCAAAAGCTTACGCACTCCATGTGCTGTTCGGCCTGCGCCTTTTGGCATTGGGCGCTCTTATAGTGGCGTTTGCACGTCCGCAGCAGAGCATACGCTGGAGCGAGTCGTCGACATCGGGCACCGACATCATACTTGCTCTCGACGTATCGTCGAGTATGCTTGCCCGTGATTTCAAGCCCAACCGACTCGAAGCAGCAAAAGAGGTTGCGGCCCGCTTCATATCCAATCGCGAGACTGACAATATCGGCCTCGTAACCTTTGCTGCCGAGTGCTTTACCGCAGTGCCAATGACCACCGACCATGCACAGCTCATCAACTATCTCAACAGCGTGGATGTAGGTCTGCTGCAAGACGGCACCGCGATAGGCGACGGCCTGGCCACATCAATCAACCGCCTGCGCGAGGGCAAAGCCAAATCGAAAAGCATAATACTGCTCACCGACGGCTCACACAACGCCGGGCAGCTCGCTCCGACCGATGCCGCCAGGATAGCCGCCGAATACGGCATCAAGGTTTACACTATCGGTGTAGGCAAAAACGGCATGGCGCCTTACCCCCAGCAAGATGCGTTTGGCCGCGTATACGAGGTAATGCTCCCGGTGCAGATTGATGAGAAAACCCTTACAGCTATGGCCGACGCCACCGGAGGCAAATACTTCCGAGCCACCAACACCAACATGCTGCAAGATATATTCAACGAGATTGACGCACTTGAAAAGACACAGACGTCAGTCATGAAATTTGCAACATACGAAGATATCTATCTCCCCTGGGTGCTGTTGGCTTTGGGATTGCTTTTGGTTGAATTCCTGACCCGAAACCTCTTTCTGCGCCACATACCCTGAACCCCTCCTAATTTGTAGTAAAGCAATATGATCAGCTTCGCAAATCCAATATATCTCTACTTGCTTCCGTGTGTGCTTCTGCTCGCCGGCATCTACGCATTGGGGCGGATTATTGACCATCGCAACATGAATCGCTTCGGCCGGTATAAAGTGCTTGAGCGACTTATGCCCGACAGGTCGCGCTATATTCCTACCATTAAGGTGCTTCTGCAACTCGGAGGTATCACATTTGTGCTTCTGGCCGCCTCGCGTCCCTACGTGCATACCAACAGCGACGCCACTTATCAGGGCGAGGAGGAGACTGTCAACGGCATTGAGGTAATGATATGCTGCGACCTTTCGAACTCTATGCTCGCATCCTCTACCGCCGATATCAAAGGCGTAAGCCGCCTTCAGAGAGCCAAGTATCTTCTCGACAAGACTCTCGACGATATGATTAACGACCGTGTGGGCATAATAGTCTTTGCCGGAAACGCTTACCTTCAACTCCCCCTTTCGCCCGATGTTCAGGCGGCCAAGATGCTTGTCAACGGCATGTCGACAGGACTGCTCCCAATGCAGGGCACCTCGATAGGAGCCGCCATAGATATGGCCCTTAACTCCTTCGACCCCGAGAGCCAGTTCAGCAAAACCATATTGCTTGTTACCGATGGCGAGAATTTTGAAGATGACGCCGTAGCGGCAGCCCGGAAGGCAGCTGAGGCAGGTGTCCAGGTCAATGTGATCGGTGTAGGCGTGCCCGGACAACCTATGCCGGTTCCCGTCGCAGAGGGCTCCGAGGAGTATCTGACCTACAACGGAGAGACAGCCATGACCGCTCCCGACGATGCGGCAGCAGCCGAAATAGCCGAAGCCGGAGGAGGCATTTACATATCGGGAGGAGCATCCAATGCTGTGAGCCAGATAGACACCCAGCTTGACAAGCTCTCAGCCAAAGAGTATGTACGCACAGCCATTCCTTCCGACTCCACCGACCTGTTCCCGATAGCCATAGCCATAGCGTTTATACTGCTCTCCATTGACCTCTTCGTGCCATACACCAAGCTGAAATGGCTGCGAAACACCAAGTTTTTTTCCGGCAAATAACGATTGAAGAATGAAATATTTGCTTTCCATATTAATACTATTGACAGGCATTGCCTTTGCCACGGCATCCGATTCGGCAAGCAGTGCATCGCAACGACGTGAACGCAACTGCATAAAGAGCGGCAACGAGGCATACCGAGCCGGCGATTACGCCAAAGCCGAGGCCTGGTACCGCGAAGCTCGCCAGTATAATCCCGGCTCCACGTTAGCGCTGTTCAATTTAGCGCTGGCTCTCGAACGTCAGCACCCTACCAAAAAGCAGGCTCTGGCTCAGCAGTCGGGCACAACCGCTCCCGCCTCCGATGCCAATACCCAGGCCAACGAGGAAACGCCCAAATCATTGTTGACCAAAGTAACCGAACTCGCATCGGATAAAAAGCTCCTTCAGCTCGCATTCTATAATCTTGGGAATCTCGCATTCAATGAGGAGGACTATGCATCGGCAATAGACTACTACAAACAGTCGCTCCGTATCGACGAAACCAACCTTCAGGCGCGCCAGAATCTGCGTATTGCCCAGATCAAACTCAAGCAACAGCAACAGAACCAAAACCAGAACCAGCAGAATCAGGACCAGGATCAGGAAAAAGAAGAAAAAGAGCAAAATCAGCAGAATCAGCAAGATCAGCAACAAAATCAGAATCAGCAGCAAAACCAGCAGCAGAATCAGCCTCAATCGCCTCAAACCAACGGAAATCAGACCAACCAGAATGCTGAGCAAATACTCGACGCCGCCCGCAAACGCGAGGCTCAGACACGCAAAGATATAGAACGCCGTCAGAACAGCGGCAATACTCGAGTAACTGTCGACAAGCCCTGGTAACCAATATTCGAGCTTATGAAGTCACTCCGCATTCTCGTTATCATAGTATTAGCATTCACTGCTTTTGCAGGGCACATGGAGTCACATGCAGCCACACCCCGAGCAGAGGTTCCTGAATTTAAGGTATTTTGCCGCATGGAGCTATCGGCCAACGAGATATACGATGGCGAGAGCGTTATGGCGAGACTGGTGTTGTATACGCCGTTCGACATTCAGTCAATCAATGCAACCGATGAACCTCAGTTCAAAGGCTTTGCGTGCAGGCCGACCGCGGTGGAGACATCGCCCTCATATACAATAGTCGACGGCAGGCAGTATTTTGCCGGAGTGATAAAGCAATGGATTCTTACACCCGAAAAAACCGGAAAGCGCACCGTGAAAGGGGGCACATATAAGGCTGTAGTGCTCGTGCCTTACCTCGTGGAGAGAGGCTTTCACTCCTACTATCAGAATGAGGCCATAGAGGTGACAGTCACCGCCGAGCCTGTTGAAGTAAAAGTGCTGAAACTCCCCAAGGGCAAGCCGTCGGGCTACAAAGGCGCCGTAGGCATATTCGAGAACGATGTGCAGTTGTCGTCGAAGGTGCTCACCGTAGGCGATGAAGCCACCCTGAGCTATATGATAAACGGGCTGGGCAATCCCGGCAATCTTTCTACCACCGATTTGGTTTTTCCCGATGGACTCACTGCCGAAATCATCCCGGAGCAAAGCATCGACCAGGTGCGTCTTTCGGGCAAGAGCATAGTGGGGACCAAATGCACGGTATATAAAATCAAGGCCAGGAAAGCCGGACGCCACAAGGTCACGATTCCGGCGATTGTGTACTTCGACCCCGACAGCCACGAATACCAAACCATACCGGAGCGCACAATTGAGATACAGGCCGCCTATGGCGAGGTATATGAAATGTAAATTCCGCACATATCATCAACACAAGGAAACATGAAACGCATCTGTCTTACATTAGTTACGCTGCTGATAGGCGTGATGGGTCTGAATGCCGCGATAACGTTTACGGTAAAAGCACCGCAAACGGTAAGTGTAGGTGCCAAATTTCAGGTAATATACGTGCTCAGCGGTGCGAATGCATCGGAACATGACATCAAGGCGCCGCGCATCAACGGTTGTACTCTCCTCTATGGGCCCAGCAAACTCATCAAATCGAGCTATTCCAATATCAACGGCCGACAATCAAGCAGTACCAGTGTAGAGTTTACATACATATACAAGGCTGAGTCGGAAGGCACATTCACAGTTCCCCCCGCAACTATTGTAGACGAAGGCAAAAGGTTTGCCACCAACGCACAAAAGCTGAAGGTGGTTGCAGCAGGCGCAGCCGCCCCGGGAAGCGGCCGCGTACAACTCGACGACCCCTCAAGCAAGCCTACCGGCGCTCCAATCAATGCCAACGACATCTTTGTGAGAATCAACCTCTCCAAATCATCAGCCTACGAATACGAGGCCATAGAGTGCAGTATCAAGCTATATACCAAATACGGAATACAGGAGTTTATACCCACCCAGCAGCCGAGTTTCGACGGTTTCCTTGTTGAGGACTTGCCCCTGCAAAGCCGACTCAACCAGATTGAGGAAGTCGGTGGCAACCGTTATTTCACAGCCGAACTGAAGCGGTGCATACTCTTCCCGCAAAAGACAGGCAAACTCACCATCCGTTCAGGCACCTACGATTTGGCCGTGGAGCAGTACGACAAGATTAACATGTCTGTATTTTCGGCAATGACGCCTACCTATCGCAAGATACAGCTTTCGAGCAACTCCGCATCGGCCGACATCAAGCCCCTCCCCTCACCCAAACCGGCAGGCTTCCTCGGTGCCGTAGGCGATTTCACGGTTGACGCCAAATTATCCTCAAGCACATTCCGCACCAATGAGCCGGCATCGCTGGTATATACCGTAGCCGGAAGCGGCAACATCCGTTACATCACCGACCCTACTATCGATTTCCCCGCCGAGTTCGAGCAGTTCAGCCCTGAGCACAAAGTCGATGCATCGATGCAAGGCAACAACGTGAAGGGCACCTCTGTAACCACATTTACCTTTGTACCCCAGGAGCCCGGCGAATATACCATCGACGTCCCTGAGTTTGTGTATTTCAATCCCGCTACCGCTCAATATGTCACACTCCCCTCAAAACAGTTTACCGTCAAGGTAGCCCGCGGAGCCGGAACCGGCAGCGTGGAGCAACGCGATATTGCTGCCAAAAACACCGACATATTATATATAAAGCCATCGCTTGGCAACCTCTCCGCCACACACAGCTTCATCATTGTTTCGGTATGGTTCTGGTTGCTGATGTTTGGGTGCCCCGTTGCGGCCGGTATAGGCTACAGAATATATAAGCGCCGGCGTGCCCGCGGTGCCGATACAATAAACCGCATCGGCAAGGAGGCTCAAAAGAGTTTGAAGATGGCTTACCAGTGTATGAAAGAGGGTCGCCGCGACGATTTCTACGAAGAGGTTGGCAAAGCTCTGACCGGATATACAGCCTCGCGCCTCAAAATACCGATTGCCGAATTCTCCCGCGATAGAATATTGAGCCGAATGGCGGAGGTCAACGCTCCCGCAGTGTTGAGCGACCGTCTGATAGCCATGCTCGACGAATGCGAAATGGCACGATTCGCTCCCGAAGCCAAGACTGCCGACTTATCGAAAGTATACGACAAAGCCGCATGGATAATTGGCCGTCTGAGTAAAATAAAGATTAATAAATAAGATACGATGCGTAACTTCATATATACATTATTAATATGTTTCTGTGCAGTGAGCGCTACTGCGACCGAACTTACCGATTCGGCTGATCTCTGCTACGAGAAGGGTGACTACAATAGTGCTATTGAGTTTTACAACCGGGCTATATCCGACGAGGGCACATCGACCGACCTCTATTACAACCTTGGCAATGCCTATTACCGAGCCGGCAATCAGCCGCAGGCCATATTGGCATACGAGAGAGCTTTGCGTCTCGACCCCGCCAATAGCGAGGCAAAAGCCAATCTGAAGTTCGTAAACGAGCGAATCATTGACAAAAAGGGCGAGACAGGCTCATTTCTCTACAACCTCTATTTAGATATTGTAGGGCTGATGTCGAGCAATGCCTGGGCCGTTACCGCAATCATTCTACTGCTCGTCACCATAGCGGCTGCCGGCGTCTACGCTCTCAGCTCTGACATTATGTTGCGAAAAGCCGGATTCTTTGGCGGATTTGTCACTGCCGCACTATGTATCGGAGCTCTGGTGCTTGCCACAGCAGCAAGAGAGGAAGCACTCGACGACTCGTATGCCGTGATTACATCAGAATCGGCAACACTCAGCACAGCCCCGCACACGCCCAAAAGTCATGCCGAAGAGGCCATGCTGCTCCATGCCGGCACTAAAGTGAGAATACTCCGTACACTCGGCGAACCGGCCGACTCTACCTCGCAGGTATGGCATGAAGTGCAGGTCGATAACAAGCACCGCGCTTGGATAAACGATAAGGATATAGAGAAAATACGATAAAAATTTACGATATATTTGTTTTATTCGGCAAATTAATCTACTTTTAGAGCATAAAGTGTAATATAACGAATTGTATAATCAACCTTAAATAACCCCGATTATGGCTAAAACAATCACTTTCAACGAACTTCGTCGCATCAAAGACAGTTTGCCCGACGGTGCCACCCATCAGATTGCCGACCGTCTCAACACTACCGTACAAACCGTTAGAAATTATTTCGGAGGTTGCAACTATGAGTTTGGTAAAAATATGGGTGTACACATCGAGCCGGGCCCCGACGGTGGCATTGTAGTGCTTGACGACACCACAATTTACGATATGGCCGTAGAAATAATCAAAGAGCAGAACAAAGAATAAATCCTCACCACGATTACTCTTCTCCTCTCGCCTCCATTATCAAAACGAATCATACACACAGTACCTAACCGATAGCATAAAGACAAAGTGGCCGAAGACCGTCTGATAACAGTAGCCATACACACCTACAACCGGGCTATGGCTTTGAAAACGCTTCTCGAGCAAGAAGGCGTGGCGGTAACTTTGCAGAATGTCAACCTGTCAACTCCCGTAGCATCGGCCGGAGTGCGTGTGCGAATACACGAAAGCACACTGCCGCTGGCGCTTCGTATCATTGAGAATCAGGAATTATTTACAAATGCCCGGGCCCGGGAAAATACCGAGAAACCCACAATAATGGTTCCGGTAGATTTCTCCGACACCTCGCTTCAGGCTGCCAAGACTGCATTTAAGTTGGCCAACCGCCACGAAGCGCAGATATGCCTGCTACATGCCTGCCCTGACCCTTCATACACCAACCGAATTCAGCTGTCGGCCAAACTCACCTATGATGCCCCCGATGAAGAGGAGG
>JAGAUN010000066.1 GCA_017620715.1 Muribaculaceae bacterium
GTAAATGCCAGACCGCACCATAACGGGCCGATGAGGCGGTACATCTTTTGAAAACGGAACGAGAAGATGAGGCGTGAAAGCCACATGACCACAGAGCCTACGGTGAACGCGATGGCGACTGAGGCAAAGATGGCTACAATCATCTTGAAGCAACGCTCTTCGTTGATATAGTCTGCCAGAGGGCAGGTGAAGAGCTCGCCGCTGGTGTAGATAGCCATGCCGATAGCCGCACCCAGAAGGGAGAATACGAGAGAAACGGTTGTTGATGTCGGCAGGCCGAGGGTGTTGAACGTGTCGAGCAGAATGATGTTGCCGACCATGACAGCCAAGTACAGTATCATGACTTCATGGAAGGTGAACATGGCCGGTTCTATTACGCCGTTGCGGGCTACACTCATCATGCCGCTGGAGAAGCAGGCTCCGAGGAGTACACCGACGGCTGCAACGGCTACAGCCTGATTATAGGTGCCGGCACGACAGCCGATAGAGGAATTGAGGAAGTTGCACGCGTCGTTACTTACTCCGACTATCAGACCGAAGACCGACAGAAGAGCCAGCATGCCAAAGATAACGTAGTAGATTTCCATGGTATACGCCCCTCTTTTACCATGTCGCTTTTCTTTTGACAAGAAAAATGTGATTTTTTGTTTAGAGTGCCGTGTGACAATTTTGACACAAATGACGGATGGGTTGTTTATTATTGTATTTTCAAATTGGGGATTGGATATGGTTAGAATTAGATTGACAATGATACTATGTTGCGTTATAAGTAGAGTGTGACTGATAGTTTGCCCAAGCTTAGTGTGGTGGTGCCTGTTTATAACAGCGGTGGTTATTTGCGGGTGTGTTTGGATTCTCTCGCTGCTCAGGATTGCGAGGGAATTGAGTTTATTTGCGTGAATGACGGTTCAACTGACGGTTCTCCGGGCGAGCTTGATGCTCAGGCTGCTGCTGATTCCCGATTTCGTGTGATTCATCAACCCAATGGCGGTTATGGCAAGGCTATGAATGCCGGTATGGCTGCTGCGCGTGGCACTTATGTGGGAATTGTGGAGCCGGATGATTGGGTGGAGCCGGATATGTTTTCTACACTATTGCGATTGGCTGAAGAGAGTGGGGCGGACATTGCCAAGGCTGATTATTGCGGAGAGAAAGAACTGAAGAGTCGTCCCGGCCGCAAGTATGCTGATATTGTCGAGGGAAGAGTATTCGCCCCGACTGAGCTTCCGCAATTTCTTTTGGGTAGTCCGGCTATTTGGTCAGGTATCTATCGCCGTGAGTGGCTTATAGAGCGGGGAATTCGCTTCAGCGAGACTCCTCGCGCTTCTTTTCAGGATTTGGGGTTCGGCATGAGAACATGGGCTCTTGCCAATCGCATTGTGATTACGCCGCGTTCTCTTTACCATTATCGGGAGGATAACCCGAATTCGAGTGTTCGTCGTATGGAGGAGGGAGCATGGGCCGTTGTGAGAGAAGTTGAGCTGCAACAGGATTTGTTCGATAGTATTCCTGCCGAAGATCGTGTGCGCCGTTCATTATTGCTGCGCCGAGTGTTCCATTCTTTCCAAGCCGATTATCGTAAGAGGATATCGGAGACCCTGCCTGATTATTTGACATCCTGTTCGGAGCTTATGCAGCGTTTATGTCCGCTTGAGGAGCTGGTTCCGAGTTGTTTTCGCAAGCGTGAATGGCATGATGTGCAGTTGTTGTATCGTCGTCCGCTTGATTATCCGTATTTACGTAAGGGCGGAACAAGTACGATGCAACGTATATTCTCTATTCGTAAGGAAGGAGGCAAGCGTTGTTTGCGCTTGTTTGGTATGAGGTTTACTTTACCATCAAATTAATCAAATGTCAAAATATGATTATCTTATAGTAGGTAGCGGCCTGTTTGGTGCTGTTTTTGCGTATCTGGCTCGTAAGGCCGGCAAAACTTGTCTCGTGATTGACAAGCGACCGCAGCTCGGTGGCAATATATATTGCGAAGAGCAGTACGGTATTAACGTGCATAAATACGGTGCACATATTTTCCATACTTCCAATAAAGAGGTGTGGGACTTCGTGAATGATTTGGTGCCGTTTAATCGTTATACCAAC
>JAGAUN010000067.1 GCA_017620715.1 Muribaculaceae bacterium
AAGAACATGTGCTCTGTGCGGCACAGACCTATACCCTGAGCACCGAAGTGACGGGCCTGCTTTGCATCGCGGGGCGAGTCGGCATTGGTGCGTACGAGTGTCTTGGTGTATTTCGAAGCGATATTCATTATTGCGCCGAAGTCACCGTCGAGCTCGGGCTCGGTGGTGGGAACCTGACCCTCGTATACGTCGCCTGTCGAGCCGTTGAGCGAAATCCAGTCACCCTCTTTGTATGTCTTGCCACCGGTGGTAAGAGTCTTCTCTTTGTAGTCAATGAGAATCTCGCCGGCACCTGATACGCAGCACTTGCCCATACCGCGGGCCACTACGGCTGCGTGGCTGGTCATACCGCCGCGCATGGTGAGAATACCCTGAGCTGCGGCCATACCGCGAAGGTCTTCAGGAGAGGTCTCGATACGCACCAGCACAACTTTTTTCTTCTTCTCGGCCCATGCCTCGGCGTCGTCGGCAGAGAATACTATCTGACCGGTAGCGGCACCGGGCGATGCCGGAAGACCTTTTGCTATAACGTTGGCACGCTTGAGAGCAGCCTTGTCGAATACCGGGTGAAGCAGCTCGTCGAGCTTCTGGGGCTCCATGCGAAGCAGAGCGGTCTTTTCGTCAATCTCACCGGCGCGGAGCAGGTCCATTGCTATTCTCACCATAGCGGCACCTGTGCGTTTGCCGTTACGGGTCTGAAGCATCCAGAGTTTACCGTTCTGAATGGTAAATTCCATATCCTGCATATCTTTGTAATAGTCCTCGAGGCGGTTGGCAATGTTTATAAGCTCCTCGGCACATACAGGCATTGATTCCTGGAGCGAGGGATACTTCGAGGCGCGTTCCTCTTCCGAGATACCCTGAAGCTCGGCCCAGCGGCGCGACCCCTCAATGGTAATCTGCTGGGGAGTACGTATACCGGCTACCACATCTTCGCCCTGTGCGTTTATCAGGTACTCGCCGTTAAACATGTTTTCACCTGTCGCGGCGTCACGGCTGAAAGCAACACCGGTGGCCGAGTTGTTGCCCATATTGCCGTATACCATAGCCTGAACGTTTACAGCCGTACCCCATTCCTCGGGTATCTGGTTCATGCGGCGGTAGAGTATGGCGCGCTCGTTCATCCAGCTGTCAAACACAGCGCAGATGCCACCCCAAAGCTGTTCCCATGCACTGTCGGGGAAATCTTTGCCGGTGTATTCTTTTACGGCACCCTTGAAGAGTTTCACAAGAGCCTTGAGGTCTTCAACGTCAAGCTCGGTATCGAGTTTCACGCCTTTCTCCTCTTTCATGTGGTCCATGATTTCCTCAAAGGGATCAATGTCGGTCTTGCTCTTGGGCTTCATGCCGAGCACTACATCACCATACATCTGTACAAAGCGGCGGTAGCTGTCCCATGCAAAGCGCGGATTGCCGCTCTTCTCGGCGAGCGAAGCCACTGTAGCGTCGTTCATACCGAGGTTGAGCACGGTATCCATCATGCCGGGCATCGAAGCGCGTGCGCCCGAGCGTACCGATACGAGCAGGGGATTGGTGGAGTCGTTAAATTTATTGCCGGTCAGCTTCTCTACATGAGCTATAGCAGCTTCCACATCTTTCTGGATGCGTTTCACTACTTCGTCGCGACCGTATTGGGTATATTCAGTACATACTTCGGTGGTGATGGTAAATCCGGGAGGCACGGGCATGCCCAAAAGATTCATTTCGGCAAGGTTGGCGCCTTTACCGCCAAGGAGATTGCGCATCGAGGCATTACCTTCGGCTTTGCCGTCTCCAAACGTGTAGACTCTTTTCATTTAATTGGTATTAAGGTGAATAAATATTGAATTTTGATTTTATCGCAATTTCTTTGCTACTATATCGGTAGCTATCTGCAAATTTAAAAAATTACCCTCATATATGAAAAAAATTTGAATAAGTTTTTTATCCCAGTGAGAGATAATTCGGCCTATTATGAGTAGCTTTGCATCCGATTTCACATCACTCAACAACAATCACCGTGACACGACGCAAGAAAGAATTGCCCGTTATCGAGGGCCTCACCATTACCGATGTGGCTGCCGAAGGCCAGAGTATAGCTAAAATCGACGACATGGTCACCTTTATACCCTTCGGGGCACCTGGCGATGTCGTCAACATTAAAATCGACCGCAAGAAGCGCCGTTATGCCGAGGCGCATATCATTGATATTGTGCAGCCTTCGCCGCTGCGTCAGCAACCCCTATGCGAGCATTTCGGCGTGTGCGGCGGTTGCCGTTGGCAGCATCTGCCCTACGATTTCCAGCTCCAGTGCAAGCAGCGTCAGGTCGAAGTACACTCCGTCGCATCGGCAAGGTCGAGATACCCGCCATTCGCCCCATCATCGGCTCAGAGCAGATATGGTGCTACCGCAACAAGATGGAGTATACCTTCTCCAACAAAAAATGGCTTACATTCGATCAGCTCCGTTCCGGTCAGGAGTTCCCCGACCGCGACGCCGCCGGTTTCCATATCCCCGGAGCCTTCGACAAAGTCCTCAATATAAATCAGTGCCATCTGCAAGACCATCTCGGCGACGAGATACGGTTGTTCGTCAAGCAGTGGGGTAAGGAGCACGGTCTCACCTTCTATGACCTCCGCGGCCAGCAGGGCTTTCTGCGCACGCTCATGATACGTATCGCCTCAACCGGTCAGGTCATGGTGGTAATGTCGTTCGGCGACGACTATTCCGCAGCTATCAAAACATTGCTCGACGCTCTTGTAGAGCATTTCCCTCAGATTACATCCCTGCACTATGTGGTCAATACCAAAGCCAACGACTCCATTGCCGACCTCGATATTCTCCACTATGCCGGAGCACCTTACATCGAAGAAAAGATGGGCGACCTAATTTTCCGCATAGCTCCCAAATCATTCTATCAGACCAATTCCCTGCAGGCCCACCGCCTTTACAATGTAGTGAAGGAATTCGCCGCCCTTTCAGGCAACGAACTTGTCTACGACCTCTATACCGGCACCGGCACCATAGCCAATTATCTCGCGCGCAGCGCCTCGCATGTTGTTGGAATTGAGTATGTCGAAGATGCTATCCGCGATGCCCGCATCAATTCAAGCGTCAACGGCATCGGCAACACCGAATTTTTTGCCGGCGATATGAAAGATGTGCTTACCGATGAATTCATACGGCTGCACGGCGTGCCCCACGTAATGGTCGTCGACCCGCCACGTGCAGGCATGCATACCGATGTTGTCAACGTGATACTCCGTGCCCTTCCCGCCAGGATTGTATATGTAAGCTGCAATCCCGCAACCCAGGCACGCGATTTGGAACTGCTCGATGGCGAGTATAAGGTTGATGCCGTACAGCCTGTCGACATGTTCCCGCATACCCATCATGTTGAGAATGTGGTGCTCCTTACTCGTCGCCTCGCGCAAGATTAGAATTGTAATACCGGGCATCGCCCGTCACCTCATCCCCCACAAAATCGGGCAACTCAAATGCCTCCGCTGCATCGTTAAGCTCTATTTCGGCTAATGCCAGCGGACTGAGCTTGCCGTGAAACTCATCTATCTCCCATCTCCCCACGCGATAGCGTGTTTTCGCAATTACATCCGAGCAGAGCGAAAGCAACTGCTCGGCATCTGCTCGTGGTATCTCGTATTCCCACTCATTGCGCACGCATCCGCAATTGCGGCTTTTTATGGTAAGCATCCCCGCGTTGCCATACACACGCACACGTACCGTGCGGTCAGGATCGCGGTTCAGATAGCCCTGCTTTATTTCGGTAGCGCTCGTCGCCAGTGATTTATACCCATCACCCCTGACCAAAAACTTCCGCTCAATCTCGAGTGCCATTAAAACTCACTTGCAAAATGAAAGTTGATCTTCGGAAAGTCTGTCTGCGCCATCTGCAGCACATAGGCAGAGTCGGCCAGAAACACGTCGCGTCCTTCGCGATCGGTAGCCATAAACTGATGTTTCCGCTTCTTAAACGCCTCAAGCGCCTGAGCGTCATCGCTCTCTATCCAGCAAGCCTTATATAGGCTCAGCGGCTCCCAGCGACACTGCGCTCCATACTCATGAAGCAGGCGGTACTGTATCACCTCAAATTGCAGCTGACCCACTGTGCCGATTATCTTGCGCCCGTTGAACTGGTTCACAAACAGCTGCGCCACACCTTCATCCATAAGTTGCTGCACACCCTTGTCGAGCTGCTTCGCCTTCATCGGGTCGGTGTTTTCGATATACTTGAACATCTCCGGCGAGAAACTTGGCAAACCCTTGAAATGAAGTTCCTCGCCCGAAGTGATGGTGTCGCCTATCTTGAAATTACCCGTATCGGGTATGCCGACTATATCGCCGGGATACGCCTCATCCACAATGCTCTTCTTTTGAGCCATAAATGCAGTAGGGGCGGCAAATTTCATCACCTTGCCCGAACGCACATGGCGGTAAGGAGCATTGCGCACAAATTCTCCTGAGCAAACCTTTACAAACGCTATGCACGAGCGGTGGTTCGGATCCATATTGGCATGTATCTTAAACACGAAGCCCGTAAAAGCCTCCTCTTCGGGATTGATGTCTCGCTCCACGGCATGAGTGGGGCGAGGGCTGGGCGCTATCTTCACGAAGCAGTCTAACAGCTCCTTTACTCCGAACGTATTGAGTGCCGAGCCGAAAAATACCGGCGCCGTTTTCCCTTCCAGATACGAACGCTCGTCAAACGTCGGATACACACCCTCTATCAGCTCTATGTCTTCGCGCAACTTGGCCGCATCCTCCGGCCCTACGGTTTCATCTATGCGCTCGTCGTTGATGTCGCTTATCTCTACGCGCTCGGTTACTTTCTGCTTGTTGGGCGTAAAAAGGTCGAGGGTATTCTCGTAGATATTGTACACACCCTTAAACTTCGCTCCGATATTGATGGGCCACGATAGCGGGCGCACATTGATTTTCAGTTCGCTCTCAAGCTCGTCGAGTATCTCAAACGGGTCTCGGCCCTCGCGGTCGAGCTTGTTCACGAAAATTATTACTGGCGTATTGCGCATCCGGCATACCTCCATGAGTTTGCGGGTCTGCTGCTCCACACCTTTGGCCACATCCACCACAATTATTACCGAATCCACAGCCGTAAGGGTGCGGTAGGTATCTTCGGCAAAGTCCTGGTGGCCCGGCGTGTCGAGTATGTTTATCTTATAGTCGCCGTAATTAAATCCCATTACCGACGTAGCTACCGATATGCCGCGCTGCTTCTCTATCTCCATCCAGTCGCTGGTGGCGGTTTTCTTTATCTTGTTCGACTTCACGGCGCCCGCTATGTGTATGGCGCCGCCGTAGAGCAGCAATTTTTCGGTAAGAGTCGTTTTGCCGGCATCGGGGTGCGAGATTATGGCGAATGTGCGTCTGCGTTCTATTTCGTCGGTGAGTTGCGACATGTGGCGATATATGGTGGTGATTGATTAATTAATAATTGTTTGTTTTCAGGCGCTCTATTACTTTGCGCAGACTGTCTACCCAAAAAGGTATCGTCAGATTGTAGGTGTTTTTTATGCTGCTCTTGTCGAGAACGCTATACGGCGGACGACTGGCGGCGGTAGGGTAGTCGGCCGTTGTCACGGGCACTACCTCGCATCCCTCTATCCCCGCTATCGAGTGTATTATCTTGGTGAAATCATACCATGAGCAAGCGCCCTCATTGGTAAAATGATACGTTCCGGGCATCCAGTGGCGTGCCTTGATTATCGCCACAATCGTTTGCGCAAGGTCGGCTGCCGAGGTGGGCGTGCCTATCTGGTCGGCCACCACGCGCAGTTGCTTCTTCTCGCGGCCCAGCTCTATCATCGTCTTCACGAAGTTGCGGCCGTAGGGCGAATACAGCCACGCCGTGCGTATTATCACGGCATCGGGGCACATCGCCAGAAGGTGCATTTCCCCCTTGCGCTTTGATGTGCCATAGGCTGATACCGGGTTCACCTTGTCCGACTCCTTGTAAGGACGGCATGAGGTGCCGTCAAACACATAGTCGGTAG
>JAGAUN010000068.1 GCA_017620715.1 Muribaculaceae bacterium
ATCAAACTCTTCGTTGTTGTTTCGTATTTCGTTTTTTCTTTTTCTATCAAAAAAAAACAAAAACACTTCTTATTGTTTTTGTCTTAGAGTGACCATCCGGGAGCCTCATGACTGAGATGCTCCCCGGCTCGGAACGACTTTGACTTATATCGTTTAAAGAAAAGAATTAACTCGGGTCATTTTTCAATATCCGATTGCATCCTGTCTGCACAGGCGCAATCAATGACTCTTGTACTGTATCTTCTTTGTCTATTGCAAATATTTCAATGTTCTCTTTTTTCAGACGCTCGCGGCATCGCCGCTTTTTCAACGAGCCGAAAACTTTGCAAAGTTACAACAAAAAATTTTCAACCGCCAAACTTTTTAGCATCTTTTTTTGTTGCTTTCTCTTTTTTTGTGTTCCGGACGCCGCTGCGCCCCACATTCTCCGGGAAAGCGGTGCAAAGATACGCCTTATTTGCGGTCTGTGCAACCCCCTCATAACTCCTTTTTACTACGACTCCTCGTGATACCGTTGATTACTAACTGAATAAATTTATGTTGTAAAACATGTTTTTAACACATATTAACAGAAGGGGCAATGCAATCCAAATTATAAGCGGCGCAGCGAGACACAGCGGGCGAGCGGAATCATCACCAACAATTCCTTGATTATAGGAACATTATCAGTTGTTGCTGCCAGTGAGGTGAGGAATCATGGTAAGATCAAACGACTCTATAAGCTCTACCAATTCACGGTCAAGTTTGCAGGGTCGGCGCGTAGTCAGTAACACTGAGCGACTTGTAGCGGGGTCCACTACCCGAAAACGGAGTGTGCCGTTGGCATCATCCGATTTTTGCGCAAGATGCTCCGCTATCATTGAAGTGGCGGCAGGGTTTAGAGTGTCAGGTGTAATCACTACCGTGAGATCCGACACCACCCCTCCCTGGATATCCGACAATAGCCTGATGCCATTGATATTGAACCTAAGGTCGGAGGTAGAGAATCTACGGCTATAGCTACCTTTTATATATATAGGTGTACCCGGCACGCCATAATTGTGGTAATTGATGTAATCCTGACCAAAAAGCATAAACTCGGTCGCGCCGGTATAATCCTGCACTTTGAGTATACCGAAATTGCCGCCTTTCTTCGACGGACGCGAAGTGAAATCTATCACCATTCCGCCCAGAGCAAACTCCCGGCCCTCTTGGGGCGGCTGTTCGAGATAATCCTTTATGGTTGTACAACCGAAGCGCAGCTCCATATAATATGGGTCTAACGGATTGGCCGAGTGATACATACCCACTATCTCGCGCTCCTTTTCGAGGCGCACGGCATTGACCCAGGGCAACCCATGTACTATCGGCGGACGCCCCGACACCGCCATTGCGCTATCGTCCTGACCGAAGAGCGACATCGACTGATTCATCTTATCAGCCTGAAAAAGCTGTCCGTAGCGCAACAGAGCCTCGGTCATAGTATCGCCCTTGGGCGTTTTTTCAAAGAAATCCTCGCGCTGTATATGGTCGGCGAAGCAGTCGAACGCGCCCGCATAAGCCAGAGTCTCTACAATGCGGCGATTGAGAGCCGACGGGTTGACGCGCTCCACAAAATCGTAAATATCTGTAAAGGTGCCACCCGAATTACGGGCCTTGAGAATCTCCTCAGCCACATTCTCGCCGATACCCTTGAGCGCGGCAATACCGAATCGGATGTCGCCGTGCGAGTTCACACCGAAAGTAGCAAAACTTTCGTTTACATCCGGGCCTTTCACCGGGATGTGCATCTTCTTGCACTCATCGATAAAGCTCGACAGCTTCTCTGTATCCGATCGGTTGCGCGAAAGCACCGCAGCCATATACTCGGCCGGATAATTGGCTTTGAGGTATGCCGTCTGGAATGCCACCCACGAGTAACAGGTAGCATGACTCTTGTTGAAAGCGTACGAGGCGAATTTCTCCCAGTCGGCCCACACCTTGGCAAGTATCTTAGGATCATGCCCGTTGGCCTGACCTCCTTCGAGAAACAGAGCCTTCAGCTCATTCATCTTATCTATAAGCTTCTTACCCATCGCTTTACGCAAAGTATCACTCTGGCCTCGGGTGAAATTGGCCAACAGGCGCGAAAGCAGCATGACCTGCTCCTGATATACCGTAACACCGTATGTATCTTTAAGATACTTCTCCATCACAGGAATATCGTATACAATGGGTGCGCGGCCGTGCTTACGCGCTATGAAATCGGGTATATAGTCCATAGGCCCCGGACGATATAGGGCGTTCATGGCTATAAGATCCTCGAAAGTCGACGGTTGGAGCTCGCGCAAATACTTCTGCATGCCGGCCGACTCAAACTGGAATGTTCCGGTTGTACGCCCCTCGCTGTAAAGCTGATAGGTAGCCTTATCGTCGATAGGGATATTATCCATATCTATATCAATGCCGCGTGTCGACTTGATATTGGCCACGGCATCCTTGATTATAGAGAGCGTCTTTAGCCCGAGGAAGTCCATCTTTATCAGGCCTGTTTCCTCGATAACGCGGCCCTCGTATTGGGTTACGATGATTCGTTCTTTCGAATCCGACGACTTGTCGAGAGCAGTGCTCACAGGCACCCAGTCGGTAATATCATCGCGGCATATTATTACACCGCAGGCATGCACACCAAAGTTGCGCACATTGCCCTCCAACATCCTGGCATACTGCAGAGTCTCCACCACAAGCGGATTGCTCGAATGGAGTTCCGGCCCGAACTCCGGCACATGGTCGTAGCAGTTTTGCAACGTCGGCGCCAGATCCTGCGGCATACGGCGCGGTATCAGCTTGGTCAGACGGTCGCTCTCCGACAGCGGCAGCTGCTCTACCCTGGCCACATCCTTTATAGCCGATTTTGCCGCCATGGTGCCATATGTAATAATATGCGCCACCTTCTCCTCACCATACTTGCGCGTCACATAACGCAACACCTCGCCACGCCCGTCGTCATCAAAGTCAATATCAATATCAGGCAGCGATATACGGTCCGGATTAAGGAAACGTTCAAACAGCAGGTCGTATTTCACCGGGTCAATCTGCGTAATGCCAAGACAATAAGCCACGCAACTGCCAGCAGCCGAACCACGGCCGGGCCCCACACTTACCCCGAGCTCATTGCGGGCCGCATTTATAAAATCCTGCACAATAAGGAAGTATCCCGGGAAACCCATAGTCTTCATAATGTGCAGTTCAAATCGTATTCGGTCGTGCAACTCGTCGGAAAGCGGGTCACCGTAGCGTTTCTTTGCGCCTTCGTACGCAAGCGATGCCAGATAGTCAGCCTCAAGCTTGAGTCGATACAACTTATCGTAACCGCCGAGTTTCTCAATCTTCTTATCCGCCTCCTCCCGGGTCAGCACCGTATTGCCCGCATCATCGCAAGTAAACTCACGGAACAAATCCTCATGTGTATACTTGCTTCGATAAAGTTCCTCGGTACCAAACTCCTCCGGAATGGCAAAGGTTGGCATGATAGGCTCATGATCAATAGAGTAATACTCAACCTTTGCGGCAATCTCGTTAGTATTTTCGAGAGCCTCGGGAATATCGGCAAAGAGCCTGTTCATCTCCTCCTGAGTCTTAAACCACTCCTGCTTGGTATAGCGCATACGGTTCGGATCAGAGAGATAATTGTTGGTAAAGATGCAGATAAGGCGGTCGTGAGCCTCCGCATCCTCCTCATTCACAAAATGCGAATCGTTGGTACATATAATCTTTATATCGAGCTTGCGGGCTATGTCAATCAGCACCTCATTCACCTTCTGCTGCTTGGGATAGGTATCGATATTGCCCCCAGGCTTACCGGCAGGGTGACGCTGCAGCTCAATGTAATAGTCGGCTCCAAACGTATCTTTCCACCACTGAGCAGCCTTGTACGCATCCTCCACGCGCCCGCTGTCAATCAGACGCGGCAACTCGCCGCCCAGACATGCCGAACAGATTATAAGCCCCTCGCGGCGCTCGGCAAGATGCGCCTTATCGGTACGGGGATGCGAGTAAAAACCGTCGGTATACGCCTGCGATACAAGTTTAATGAGATTTTTATATCCCGTGCGGTTTTTGGCAAGCACAATAAGATGCCGCCCCGTATCAGACTTGTCCGACCGCTCCGTAAGCGACCCGTTGGCCACATACATCTCACATCCTATGATAAGTTTAAAATCCTTATCCTTAAGCCGGTGTATATACCCCTCGAGCAGAGCGGCCTTCTCCGTGTCACCGGCCTTTTGCGCCTTCTCGAGTTTCTTCTTATACCCCTTTATAGCGCCTCCGCCATATACATAATTAAAAATCTCCTTCACGCCAAACATATTACCGTGGTCGGTGATAGCCATACCGGGCATACCGTCGGCCAACGCCTTGTCAACGAGAGCGGCAACCGATGCCTGACCGTCGAGAAGCGAATACTGTGTGTGAACGTGGAGATGTACAAATGGTATCATGAGCCGGAAACGTGGAGTAAGTTGAGATTCGAATTTCAAAGATAACGATTTTTTTGCTTTTGCTCTCGACTTATTCGTATCTTTGCAAAACAGCATTATTGACAATTACTCACAAAACAAACATAAAACACTATGGCACTTGAATTTACAGACAGCAACGTAAACGAAATCATAGCCTCCGGCCAGCCCGTGGTAATCGACTTCTGGGCCTCCTGGTGCGGCCCCTGCATGCGTCTGGCTCCCGTAATCGACCAGCTCGCAGCCGAATACGACGGCAAAGTAGTAATCGGCAAATACAACGTCGATGACCAGACCGACTTTGCAACCGCCAATCGCATCATGTCAATCCCCACTATCCTCTGCTTCAAAAATGGTGAGCAGATACGTGAACTGCGCATGACAGGCCCCACACGCGAACAGCTCAAGGACAACATCGAGAAGCTCATAGCCTACTAAGTGGCAGAGCACAACCAACTCGGAGAGTGGGGCGAACAGTTGGCCCGCGAATACCTAATATCGCAGGGCTACTCCATACGCCACACCAACCTTCATCAGGGTCACAAAGAAATCGACATTGTGGCCCAGAAAGGCACACGCCTCATATTCGTCGAAGTCAAGACCCGCTCCACCGATTTTGTCGACCCCCTCGATGCCGTCGACAGCAAGAAAATGCGCCGCATGGTACGGGTGGCCGACCGCATGCTCCGGCAGCTCGACCGCCCCTTTGAGCCACAGTTCGACATCATCACCATAGTCGGGACCCCGCAGACATCCTATCGCCTCACCCACTACCCCGACGCATTCATGCCCCCGCTGAGCGGCGCCCGCTAACATCACACCCCCTTCCACAAAAACACAAGAGCCGACATCCATTGCCGGCTCTTTTTATCTTTATACATCACACTCTCTCTTTAAGAGATACTTAATCTTTAGGCAAATATATCGAAAAATACATTAATAGCATAATAATCAGCAAAAAATACCGGCTAAACAAATTAGCTCATATTTTCACTCGCACGCAATTGATTGCGTTTGTTTAGCTTCACATTCCATCAAAACACCGTCATACAGTTGGTTACGGACAATTAGTATCTCTTAAAGAGAGATAATTACTATACTCCCACTAACCAACCATTATGCCACAGACAAAAGAGGATTTCAAACAAAACATCTGGGACTTACTCCCCACCGATGTAAACGCCAATTTGGCTTTTGCACAATTAGTTATCGCCGGCGAAAAACACAACACCGAATACTTCTTCACCCAGTACAGCATACCCATTATAAAATGGATAGTGATTACGGTATACTCCACTGCCGATGTCAACGACGTACTCTATCAATTTAGCGGCGACTATTACGATTTCGTGGCAGGCCCGGGTGTTGAAAGCGGCACACCTCAATGGTATCAACTAAAAAGATACGAGGGCCGTAACGGCATGAAGCTCAAAACTTGGTTAGAAAAACATGGCGTTCAATACTTCACCGATAAGAAGAAAAAAACACAACTGAGGTCGAAAAACGAAAGCAATGTGTTCGAATATTTCGACTATGAGGCTCTATTGTCAATAGACCGGAGCGTAGATGATACCGTTTCCGAAGATTTATCGGATTCCGACCTGCTCAACCGCCGGATGCTCCGCAAGGCGTGGCAGGCTCTCTCGGAAAAAGACAAACTCGTGCTGCAACTTCTGATAATTGACAAAACACCCTCCCTCGAGGCATTCGAGATTCTGAAATCACACATCCACCCGGTAGGAGGAGCAGAGGTGATGTTGACGTGGAACAACAAACGCAAACAAGATGCGGTACTCGTCATGAAAGGGCGCTCTCTGAATCACCTTATAGCGAAGTTTAACAAATTAAAAAACAACTGAAATGAATTACGTTGACCCCGAATTATTCGACAAATTTGTTGCCAACCAACTTCCTCGGGAACAAATGTTTAAGATAGAGCGCGAACTCTTGGCAAACGGAACCGCCAAAGCAGTGTTCGCATCCGTAATCACCGAATACCTCATGCGTACCGACGTCGATGAGCTGATAGGCCCCGACGAGGAGCCAAATAATATATGGAGAGAACGAGAAAAGATTTTCAACGAAAACTGTTCGAAAATACAATTGCCGCACTCTTTTGAGACAAACACCAAAACATCAAACCAAATGAAAAATTTCAACATCTCAAAAGAAGAAATGGCCAAAGTTGCCGAACGTTTCCAACAAATCAACTCTGTTTACAACCCGTCATTATCACTTATCGAAAACCTTGTGTCTGCCTACAAGGCAGCGCGCCAAGAAGCTACCGACGAAGAAGCAGCCCGGGTATGCGCCAAGCTTATAGAGGGTTGCGACACGCTCACCCGCAACTATCACACCGCACTCGCCGACGGATTTGACCCCGCTGACGAAATAAACCGCCTCACCGACGGACTCAGCACCGAGCAGCGCTTCAACTTCCTCGTCAATGCCATGGTGGCTGTCGACACCCTCAATATCGAATCATATCCTGAAAACAAAGATGTAGCCGAAGCCATAAAAGAAGCTCTCGAAAAATACAATGCAGCATCCGCACAACCCACAGACGCCGACTGCGAGGAGTTACAGAAATTGCTCGAAGAGGCTATAACCAACAATACCCTCTTGCTCTCGGGCCTTGACACGGCAAAACAACTCCTTGCCTCAGCCACCGACACCGCAACAGTAATAGATTTCGCCTCATCACGTTACGACGACGCCCGCATCAAAGCCCAGATGGCTCTCGCCATGTGGATGGAATACAAGAATGGTCAACTCACCTCCATTCCCGACGGTGCATCGCCCGAAACAATTGGAGTGGGAGCAGCCACCGCTGTCGAGGAAGCAAAGATAATCAACGATGTAGCCACAGGTGCCACAACAGCCGCTATAGCTATAAAATGCCTGAAGGTGTTGGGCGGCGTAGCTCTCTTCCTTTTGCTCGGCTATGTAGGCATATTAGGCATGGCTGTTGTGGGGACTTTGGCCTCCGGCGCAATGCTTACAATGTTGGGAACTTCGGCGCTGGCATGCATAGTCACTACCGCCGTGTGCCTCCCGTTGCTTTGGGGTTTAGCACAGTTGGCCATTAATGGTGGCGAGAAGGTTATGGAGAAAGCCGGCGAGTTTTTCGACTATGTTGTAGAGAAACTACGCACATCTATCCTCCCGGCGGCCAAGAGAATAGCCATCGGCATCATTGACTGGATTAAAGAAAAACTTGGGTACCGCTCTAAACCCGTGGCCACCATCACAGCAAAATCATAAACCGAATTAACCCGGGAGAGTGGCGGTAACTGCTATCGCCACTCCCCTCTTTTTATAATCATTCATCACAAATCTATGGCAGGTTTTATTACAAGACTCAAAACATCCACACAGCAATTTTTCGGAAGAGTCACTGACAAATTCAAAAAAATTGCCGTCTCGGTAAAACGCTGGCACGAGCGCTACAAGGAACGACGGCGCAAAGCCAAAACGATACGCGAAACACGTCGCAGCACGCCCGAGTACAAACCCGAGGTAGTCGACACCGAGATTAAGACACAGCTCGCCGACAAACTCAACCAAATCAACGAAGGCCACGTAGTGGAACATATCCGCGCACTCCCTCTCGAAGATCGGAAAGAATTTTTTGAGGAAACAATCGTTCCCCTTGTTGCATCTACCATGAATGCCGATATCAAAGCAATCGAATGGTTCGACTGCAACACATCCTGCGCAATCGGACAATACTGCGACACCGACCAGTCTATCTGGCTCAACATCGAGTATCTGTCGGAAAACGACGAATATCTACTGCGGCACATGGTCAACACCGTGATACACGAATGTAAACACGCACTGCAAAACGATGCCGCCAGGGGCCGTAACACTCACGGCTACTCCCAGGAACTCATAGTCGCCTGGTACCGCAACATCAATGACTACATCACACCCGAAGAAGACCTCGAAGCCTACGTAAAGCAACCCATTGAATGGGATGCCCGATGCTTCGCCGAATCCGTATTTCCAACCGACATAAACGACTAACCACAATGAAAACAATAAAATACATCGACCTATACAACCGTTTGCGCAACGACGAAGAGCTCACCATTGTGCAGGCAATACGCAGCATTGTAAAAATACGCCATTTCGACCCCGAAATAAAAGCCGCCTTGGCCCAATGGCTCGAAACCGGTAAATGCGACCTCGTGGTTGAAGATGTAAGTTTCAACGAACTTACCCAAGAAGAGGAAATGAAACCGTTTCTCGCATTTAAGATGCTCGACTGGCTCAAACGCGAACCTCTGCTGGCATACCAATGCCTAGCGCAGCGTCACATGCTCGATGATCTCACCCAAACCGGCACCGCCCACATCTCAACTGCACAACCGCAAGACGTTGATAAATCTGATATAGAGCTATGAGCGACTCAAAAGAAAGACATCTGAGCAACAGTAAAGCCGTTAACTATGCTGTTGATAAAATCTGTATCGCATACAATGCACGCGTGCCTATTGTATGGCTGGTTACCCCCGACAAGGAGGTGGCCAACGATATTATACTTAAATTCATCGACCACCATCTGGGTAAAAAGATAGACCCAGATATCAATGATAGCAAAAAAGGCTGGGCCTTCGGACTCAAAGATAACGAACCGGGGGACCCATCAATTGGCACTAAGCTTCATGTATTTCACCGCTGGTTTGCTCCTATCAAAACCGAAGATTCAAAACAGCCTGCCGAACTGAGCGAAAAGTTGGAGAAATTCCTCAATTGTCACCAATGTCTTATGACCGAAAAGTTTTTTCGCGATAATAGGGACAGTGCAGCTCCGACATCAATTTATATAGTTGCTTCGCCCAATCCGCCCGCTTTCGAATGGCTCAACGCATATATCGAGACCATATATGTGGCCCCACCTGACGATAAAGAAATTCGGGCAATAATCAACAACTTTCCCGATGGAGAACCTATATTCGTCAAGGACGCCGAAAAAAAGTCAAAACCTAACCTACCGAAACTTAACCTAAAGAAAGAATTGATAAGTAAAATGGTGGTGAATCTTCGGGGCCTTAGTGAGCGTATGATACGATGTGTGCTCTCCAAATGCGTAGAGTCAGGCCATTTTAAGAAATCCGATAAAGACTCCGAAGAAAAAGTACTCGATGAGATACGACGCATAAAACGTCAGAAACTCGAGAGCTTCCGTGGGCTGAAGTGGATTACAGTACAAGATGATGACGCCTGCGCAGCGGGCCTCGACGGTATCACCGACTGGCTTAAAAAGCGACAAGAGCTATTTACCGACACCGCCAAGAGTGTCGACAATGGATTCGACATACCCAAGGGAATACTCGTAACGGGCATTCCCGGAACCGGCAAATCGCTTATGGCAAAGCAGGCGGCTCACATACTCAAGTTGCCGCTCATTGCTTTGGATATGGGCAACATGCAGGAAGGCATTGTCGGAAAATCGGAAGAGCACCTCGAAGCTGCCTTACGTATGGTTGATAACATCTCACCGTGTTTATTGTGGATTGATGAGATTGAAAAAGCCTTTGCCGGAGCCGGCTCGAGCGAAAACGACGGCGGTGTTATGCGCCGTATGTTCGGCAAATTCCTCACATGGATGCAGGAAAAGAGTAGCGACTGCTTCATACTCGCCACATCAAACGATATCAGTCACCTACCGCCCGAATTTTTCCGCTCACAGCGATTCGACGAGAAATTTTTCACCTTTATGCCCACGGCCGAAGAGTGTGCCGAAATGTTTTGTGCAATCGTAGAGCAACAAAACAAGAAATTTCAGCAAAAACAAAAATCAAACATTTTCGACGAATACTTTACCAATGCCGGCGCAAGAGGAGGAGGCCGGGAATATTGGCTTGGCAAACTCAACGAGCTGTGTTGCGAGGAGGTTAAACTCGACAGCGACGGTAAATGGGAGAACGGTGTTATGCCCCAGCAAAAATTGTTCACCGGAGCCGATATAGCCTCATTGGTCAATCTCCTGAAATTTGAAATTCTATCCCACCGCAGTGCCGACTGCAACAGTCCTATATCAAAAAGGGAGGTAAATGAATGGTTCGACACTGTAGTTAGCGACTTCATGCCATACGGCGAAACCAACCTCAAAAACATAGCCAAATGCTTCCGCGCCATAAGCCATAACCGCTTCAAGGCAGCATCCGGAAGCACCGTGCCTATAATTGATTTCGCCGACTTCCGCGAAGAAAAATACACCTACCACCCCGGTTACTTTCAGGGAGATAGCAACCGTTACAACCGAACCTTGTACCGATGCGTAGTGGGTGCCATCAACAAAGATGAGAAGCCCAAGTCCTAACCCCTGTGCCATACACCCATGAAACTCAACAACAATACCATCACATCGCTTATAGCCCTCAACCGGAATTTCAACTTTGTGGAATTGTGGGGTAAGCGTGAGCAGGCACTCTATGCCCTGCACCCGTCTGTCATGCCCTATCATTTCACTGAAGCACTGCAATTCTACATGGCATTTGCTTCAGCCGGCAAATATCTGATTGACAAGAAGTCGCTTATTTCGCCACAAGGCGAAAATGTGGAAATAAATCTCACCGAGGAGGAATGGAGCTGTCTTGAGCCATTCACGCCGAAAGAACGCGTTGAGATTATTGCGCTGCACAGATTGGCAATGCTACCCATCGGCAACGAAATCAACGATGTGCTCCGGCCCTACAAAGAGTGCTCAGACGAAGAAATCGAGTTATTGCCCGGAGCCACATTGCCGTGCGACGATATTAAACAGAATGCACCGGCTACTTTACAACGCCGCATAATTCGGGCGCCTCAAGACACGTCGCCCTGCCACGTCGGCAGTTATCTGTTACCTTCAGGCAAAGCCACATACGGAGTATTTCAGGGCGATACTCTCGTGGCCGTAGCCCCGCCGTCGTGCAAAAACGCCAAGTATCGATTGGAATATATGCGCGACAACGACGGCCTCACGCTCCTTGTCACATCGCTTGACTCCGCCCACACCCGGCGTATGCCCGGCGTATGTTTTTACAACCTGCTTGAGCCCGACGACTTCTTGTTTATCCGTTTACGCCAAGTGCGTACAAACAGAAACGAAACACTCAACTTGCACTTCAACAACTATATTCAATCTCTCAAAAATCCGCTTATTGTGGAGTGCAAAGATTGCGGAATTCGTATAGTATATGAATCGGGCAAAGAGACATACATAGACTTACCCACATAAAAACCAATATTTTATGAATGAATCAAAACAAAATCAAACTTCTACTCTCATTGACAACGGTTCCATAACTACTTTTTGCCGAAATGCTGCCATAGCGTTTACGGCAGCTATCGTAGTTCTCACTGCCATAACCATCGTTTCCTTATTCCTGTTCAACGACATCGTCACCCTCCTACTCACAATACTTCTCGCAGCTGTCGCTATTTCAGGAGCATTACATTATGGGTATCGACTATACTGCATAATCATGGTTATTGCCGGATTACGATATTTAAGTAGTAAACTCCTCAACTGGATTCAACCTTTTGTTCGGCCGACCAGTACGCCAGAAACAACGGTGGATCCAATGGATGAACCACAACCCGCTGTCAATGAAGAGATAGCGCAATTGCGCGCCACCATCCAACGGCTCAATACCGAAAACGGGGAATTGGAAGCAAAAGTCTCTCAAGCATCTGCACAACACGCCGACCTGCACCTGCAAATCGACAAACTCCGTGAAGAGAATCAATCACTCACCCAACGCTTGGCAAAAAGCAACACCGAGTCTTACGATAGAACTACCCGCAAACTCCTCGAGCTGGTTCAACGCATCGATTCCGAATCCGATTCCTTTGGCGACGATTGCGCCGAATTCCTTAAAAAAGAACTCTCTTATTCATTGAAAGTGTGTGGCCTCGAATTCCGTGACTATTCCGAAGAGCACTCCAACTGCTACAGCGTAGAACCTATGTCGGCCATCACCGAAGTTAATTACGACACCCGCGCTATAGTACGTCGCGGCGAAGGCAACACCGTATGCACCGGCCATGTTTTTGTACCTATAAACAAACAATAATACGAACTCTTTAACCACAAACCACAAACACAATGCCAAAAGAACCAAAATTTTTCATTGGAATCGACATCGGCCACGGAGAGACAAGCGCTTCGCGCATTCCGGGATACCACGATCAAAAGATTTCACACATTCCACTAATAGACGGCCAGGAGAAGATTATCTCGGCTATTTGCAGTAACGACGGACGTGAGTGGAGTCTCGTAGCTTCTCCAACCGATTTATTAAAACCACACATCCGCTGCACATTTAAAAACCAGGTGAATAAACTCAATGAGGAAAACCGAGAGGCACTCCGGGAATTCGGCAAACTGATTTTCAAAAGGATTCTTGAAAAGGATGATGAGCTCGAATACGACCCCGTTACCGGTGAGGCAAATTTCGTAATCTGCATAGCCTGCCCTACACAATGGCGTAAGGACGATTCTTCAGCCCCCGACGAGTATCTGAATTTCTTCCGTAATGAAGCCGACATTCTCCCGGCCAAAATGTGTATCAACGAATCTGATGCCGCATTCTTCACTCACTACAACAAAGAGTATAGCGCTGGCAAAGATACTTTAGTTATCGACCTCGGCTCAAGCACCACCGATTTCACCATATATCAAAACGGCAAAGTTATACCGGATTTATGCTTGTCGCCACAAATCGGGGCAAGCCGAATAGAGAAATCCGTGACAAATCTAATTCTCCAAGACGAAGAAGCAAGAGCAAAAATATTAGAAGCCGCACGTTTGCGCCATCAGTATAAGCCTGACAAATATGGCCCGGATGTGCCTGACGTGGATATAGACACCCAAGATGAGACCATGGCAATCAGTATGCTGGCTCGTAAAGCGAAGGAAAATTTCTTCTCGGACGAGCCCCCGTTGCCACATGATTACAAACCGGATCCGGATATTGACTACCCCGGGGGATCTGACGACTATGATCTTAGAATCGTAATGAAAAATTTGGTACCCAAACAGTTGTGGCTTAAGAAACATAACGATGATAAGGGATTAAGAACCGACATTGCTTATATCTCGCTGAGCCACGACGAGTTCATCGACATGATTAGAAATTTCCGGATTGAGCTCTTAGAAGACGTTAAAATAAATGCCCATAAGCTCGAAGATTATGGCGTTTCTCCCGAGTTAGTGATCCTTTCGGGTGGGGCAAGCCGGATGAACTTCTTCCAGCACGATGTAATGTCGGTGTTCCAAGATGCTGAGGTAAAGAGAGATAATGCTCCGGCGTGGGTAGTATCTGACGGAGCGGCTAAATATATTCAGGAGCACTATAAAGCATTAAACAAGATGGTTGATGAGTTGCAACAGGCCGATTACGGCAAGCTGCTCGTTGATTCGGATATCGAAGCAACCTGTGAAGCCACGCGCCAGCTTATTCCCCCGATATTGGAGGAACTTACAGGCTACTATGATTACAATGCCAAACTATTCGTTGATACAGTGGCTGAATTCATAAAGACGTTAGACCCTGACAACCCCCAATATTACGAACTTTTCCAGAGCCAAGCCAAAAAAAACCTACAGCACAAAGTAGGATTGGCTATTTCAAAGGCGATAAAAGATGTTTTCAATATAGATATCGACTTATCTGACATAAAATTGAGCATCGAATTTCCAATGGCTCAATGGCCCGCCGGCTACTTCACCCGTGGCCAACAGGGATACAGGGCAGTAGAAAGTATCGTAACCAGGATTGGAAACTCAATGCTTGAGGATGACAGCCTTCTCCCCAACGATTATCACCTTGCCTTCAATTTGAACAAAAGCCGTAACCAGGCTGAGCGCCAAATCATTGCTAAAAATCTCTGCGAATCTCTCTCAAATGCCGAACAAAATCCTCTTGGCATAGGATGGAATGGAGAGTATTTAAATACACTCACCGTTAAACTCAAAGAAATGGTGCTTGAATTAGCCGGGCAAATTTTCAACGAAAGGGGACTGTTCCAAGCCAGCGTAAGCGCTTCTTCTCCGGCAAAAAATAAATAGGCCTTTATCCTCACTATAAAATATATCAAAGGCTGCCCGAATCAATCGCGGCAGCCTTTGATATATAGCTTTGTTTGTATCAATATTCCTGCCAGGGGCGGATGGCTATGCCGTCGGCTTGCTTAGAGAGGAAGGCTTTGACATAGGCTCCGGCCAGGCGGGCATTGGTTATCAGCGGTATGTTGTGGTCGATGGTGGAGCGGCGTATACGGTAGCCGTTGGTCAGCTCGCGCTTGGTATGATTCTTGGGTATGTTGATTACCAGATCCACAAGGTGCGACGAGATTACATCCATCACGCTCTTGCCCTCTTCATCGGGCCAGCACACGGTTTCAGCCTCTATGTCGTTGTCGTTGAGGAAACGGGCTGTGCCTTCGGTGGCATATATCTTATAGCCGTGGCGATGCAGGCGGCGACAGGCCTCGAGCATATCCACTTTGCCGCGTATGTCGCCCGAGCTTACCAGAATGCCTTTGGTGGGCACATGGTGGCCTACCGAGAGCATGGCGTTGAGCAATGCCTCTTCGAAGTCGGCGCCAAGACAGCCAACCTCGCCGGTCGACGACATATCTACTCCCAGCACGGGGTCGGCCTTATGCAGACGGCCGAAGCTGAACTGCGATGCTTTCACGCCTACATAGTCGATATCGAATGTAGATGTATCGGCCGGCTCTACCTTCTCTCCGAGCATTATGCGCGTTGCGGTGTCGATAAAATTCTTTTTCAGCACCTTGCTCACAAAGGGGAACGAGCGCGATGCCCTGAGGTTGCACTCTATTACCTTCACATCGTTGTCGCGTGCCAGGAACTGTATATTGAAGGGGCCCGATATATTGAGTTCCTGTGCTATGCGGGCGCTGATGCGCTTGATGCGTCGCGCCGTAGCCATGTAAATTTTCTGGGCGGGGAACACCAATGTGGCATCGCCCGAGTGTACACCGGCAAACTCTACATGCTCCGATATGGCGTATTCCACGATTTTGCCGTTGCGTGCCACTGCATCAAACTCTATCTCCTTGGTATTCTGCATGAATTCGGTAACCACCACGGGATATTCCTTCGACACCTTTGCGGCCTGACCGAGGAAGGTGTGAAGCTGCTCATAGTCGTAGCACACATTCATGGCAGCTCCCGAGAGCACATAGCTCGGACGTATGAGCACCGGGAAGCCTACCTCATTGACAAACTCATGTATAGCCTCCTCGGTAGTAACCTCTTTCCAGCGGGGCTGGTCTATGCCGAGACTGTCGAGCATCGCCGAGAATTTATGGCGGTTTTCGGCGCGGTCAATCGACACGGGCGAAGTGCCAAGCACGGGCACCTGACTGCGATACAACTTCATAGCCAGGTTATTGGGTATCTGGCCACCCACGCTCACTATCACGCCGCGGGGCACCTCGAGGTCAAGCACATCCATCACGCGCTCATACGAGAGCTCGTCGAAATAGAGGCGGTCGCACATATCATAGTCGGTCGAAACGGTCTCTGGATTGTAATTTATCATTATGGCCTTGTAGCCGAGACGGCGGCAGGTCTGAGCGGCATTGACCGAGCACCAGTCAAACTCCACGCTCGAGCCGATGCGGTATGCGCCCGAACCGAGCACTACTATATTGTTGCTCGCCGGCATGTCGTACGACAGTGCGTTGCGGTCGAGACCGTACGACATATACAGATAGTTAGTAAGCTCGGGGTATTCCGAAGCTACGGTGTTGATGCGGCCCACACAGGGGGTCACGCCGAGCTGTTTGCGGTACGAGCGCACACGGTTCACATGTGTCTCCATGGCCGACGACGGATTTTCTACCAGTCGTACTATCTGGAAATCGGAAAAACCGAGACGCTTTGCCTCGCGCATCGTGGCCTCGTCAATTTCCTCGATACGGCTGAAGTCGGTCGACAGACGGCGCGCAAACTCCACGATGTTGGCCAGACGCTGCAAAAACCAGGGGTCGATTTTTGTAAGCTCCTCAATGCGCTCCACACTGTAGCCCTGCTCGAGAGCCTGGGCTATGGCGAAAATACGCAGGTCGGTAGGATTGGCCAGCGCGTCGTCGAGGTCATCGAAATGTATATCGTTGTTGCCCACAAAGCCATGCATTCCCTGGCCTATCATGCGCAGACCTTTCTGAATTATCTCCTCAAACGATTTGCCTATCGACATAATCTCGCCTACCGACTTCATCGACGAGCCGATACCACGGTCTACCCCGGCAAATTTGGTCAAATCCCAGCGGGGTATCTTCACAATCATATAGTCTACTTTCGGGGCCTCGTATGCCGAATTGGGCGTACCGCGCTCGCCGATTTGGTCGAGGGTATAGCCTATGGCCAGCTTGGCTGCCACAAATGCCAGGGGGTAACCCGAGGCTTTAGAAGCGAGTGCCGACGAACGGCTCAGACGGGCGTTGATTTCAATGATGCGGTAGTCGTTGGTCTGCGCGTTGAAGGCAAACTGTATGTTGCACTCACCCACAATTCCAATGTGGCGCACCACTTTTTTCGAAATATCCTCGAGAAGTTTTATCTGCTCGGGGGTGAGCGACACTATCGGTGCCACCACAATCGATTCGCCGGTATGTATGCCCAGCGGATCGAAATTCTCCATCGGAACTACGGTGAAGCAATGGTCGTTGGCATCGCGTATCACCTCAAATTCAATCTCTTTCCAGCCTTTGAGCGATTCCTCAACCAATATCTGGGAGGCATAGCTCAGAGCACTCTCGCAGTGGGCCACAAACTCTTTCTCGTCGCGGCATATACCCGAACCGAGGCCGCCCAGAGCGTAAGCCGAGCGCACCATCACGGGGAAACCGATGCGGCGTGCCACAGCCAGCGCGTCGTCGATATTTTCAACGGCCTGCGACACCGGTGTCTTGGCGTCGATTTCCGATAGTTTTTTCACAAACAGGTCACGGTCTTCAGTCACCATAATGGCCTCTACCGAAGTGCCGAGCACCTTCACGCCATATTTATCGAGCACGCCCGAAGCATAGAGCTCAGTGCCGCAGTTTAAGGCGGTCTGGCCGCCAAACGACAGCAGTATTCCGTCGGGGCGTTCCTTCTTTATTACTTCTTCAACAAAGTGTGGAGTAATGGGGAGGAAATACACTTTGTCGGCCACCCCCTCCGAGGTCTGTATGGTGGCGATGTTGGGGTTGATGAGCACGGTGGAGATACCCTCTTCGCGCATGGCTTTGAGGGCCTGACTCCCCGAATAATCGAATTCGCCGGCCTGCCCTATCTTGAGAGCGCCCGACCCGAGAAGCAATACCTTTTTTAGCATGATATATTGGCTGATGGTGAGTGATATGTGGAATCGCACTGCAAAGTTAGCGATTTTTTTGCGAAATACCTGCAGGCTTTGCACCCGTACTGTTAAATCGGAGAGAAGATCAGCGGGCGAGGCCGAGAGCCATAACGCTCACCTGCATGGAAGGATACCGCCGATGCAGCGCCTCGACACAGGCCATGATAGTGGCACCGGAGGTTATCACATCGTCAATAAGAAGCGCATGCGCAGGAACCTGCGGCAGCTCGATATCCGCACTGTAAATGGAGCGGGCGTTAAGCCACCTCTGCCATCGGCCGCGAAGTGTCTGCGTGCCGTGGCTGAGACATCGCAACGTCTCCACCACCGGAATACCTGTAGCCTGAGAGACGCCGCGAGCTATCATAAGGCTCTGATTATAACCGCGGAGCAGCAGTTTCCGACGGTGCAAGGGCACCACGGTAATGGCATCGATACCGTCGAAAAAATCTCTTTTGGCAAGCTCCCGGGCAGCGACCGCCCCCATCTCTCGACCGAGCGATGGTCTGTGTGCATACTTTATATCCTGAATCAGACGGGCGTACGGGGAATCTTTATAATAATGGCAGTAAGCGGCTGCCTTCAGCACCGGCTGACGCATCACACGCTCATGTATCTCATTGTCAGTAAAATCGGCAGCACTCCAGAGAGGCAATTGGTAACGGCAATCGAGGCAAAGTGTGTGCTCACCATCAACAAGGCCACGGCCACACACCTCGCACACCCGGGGGTAAAGCATCCCGGCAAGTGCTTCGAAACCGCGCGAAATCAGCTCTCCTATCGCCATAGCCGGTCGCTCTGCAAAATTTTTATTACGAGACTCGACTCGTATCCGCGCGACAGGCCGAAGCGCAGCAGTTTCTGCCTCAACTCAATGCGGTCGGCATCAGCTGGCAAAAGCCTCAATTTAGCCGCTATAGCCCTGAAAGCCACGCGCACATACTCTTTCTGTTCAATCTCCTGCAGCGCCTCATCGATGATATGTTTCGGTATCCGCTTGGCTATTAACGCCATACGTATCTTATAGCGCCCCCATGCCGAAAAGCGGTACTTGTCGCGCACAAACGCGGCGGCGTATCGGCCATCGTCCACAAACTTACCGTCGTGCAGCCTCTCCATTATCTTGGCAATCTGCAGTGTCGACAATCCCATCCGTCTCAACCGCATCTCTATCTCATAGCTACAATACTCGGCCATAGAGCACCGGCTCTCCATGCGGGCAAGGGCATCCTGAGGATCAACAGGCTTTTTCATAACGGTTTACGGGCTTTTAGATATCTGGTAAGTTTCTGAGAGTCAACTCCGAGCACCACATCCTGCCAGCCATGTTGCTCCATCATTGACCGTAGCGGCGCGGCATAGAGCGGATTTATCTCGAAATACAGTCGGCCGCCTGCTTTGAAGGCTGTCATGGCAAAGCGCGATATAGCTCTGTAGAAAAGCAAGGGGTCGTTGTCAGGCACAAACAGGGCCTGCCGGGGCTCGTAATCCTTAACAGTAGCACTCATACCGGCACGTTCCTTCTCTGCAATATACGGCGGATTGCTCACTATTATATCAAATGTATCGGGCTTCGGACGCATCTCGAGCACATCGGCGCAACGCCACAGCACATCTGCGTGCAGCGATTTGGCATTGTCAGCCGCCACCGCAATAGCATCCACACTCACATCCACCCCCTCCACGCAAGCAAACCGCCGATTGCGGGCCAGGGCTATTGCAATGCACCCCGATCCGGTGCACAGATCAAGTACCCTAAGGTCGGTAGTCTCAGCAGCATCGTCTACAATATCGTCCACAAGTTGTTCTGTCTCAGGGCGCGGAATAAGCGTGGAGCGGTCGACCCTCAGCTTCATTCCGTAAAATCGCGCTTCGCCCAATATATATTGTATAGGCTCACCGGTAAGAAGTCGGTCGATAATAGCCTCCGCTTTCGATTGCATGAAATCGCTCACCGGCTCCGAGGCGCGTATAAGCAGTTCCGTCTGATTCCAATCCTTGAGATGCTCCCATATAATGCGCACAAGCATGGCTGCCTCGCCCTGCGGATAGAGCGGGGCAAGGCGTTGACGCATCTGCCGGCATAATTGATCGAGTGTCATACCGGTGGCAAAGATAACGATAAATTCGTTAACGTTGGGGGTCGTAGCCCTGGCTACGGAGAGCTTCGAGCATCTTATAGCCCATAGCCTCCTTGTAGTAGCCCACTATGTGTGCCGTCCAGTCGTTGGTGGTCTGCGCGCCCGCGCGTGTGCGGTTGTACGCTTCTATTTCACCGTCGTAAAAACGCAGCAGCGGCAGCAGCGCATCGTCGGCGGTGTATGCATTGGAGTGGATAAGCAGTTCAGCCGGCTGTTTGGGCTTTAAGTCAGGCATCTCACGAGGCACACCGATTGCGAGTCCGCACACGGCATACACCCCCTGCGGGAGGTGCATCAGTTTCGAAATAGCCTCCGGAGCGGCCGTACGGGCATAGCCTATGCAGCAGGTGCCCAAGCCCATCGACTCGGCAGCTACCACGGCGCTCATCATAGCTAAAGCCGCATCCACAGTGCCCACAATAAGACCGTCGGCAGTATGGGTAAACGCGGGCATTTCCACGCCCTTGTCGGCAGCAGCTATGGTAATCTTGTAAAAGTCGGCGCAGAAGAGCAGAAAATGATTGCAGGTCTTAATCTGTTTCTGGCCTGTGAGCTCGTAGAGCTGCTCCTTGATAGCCTGGTCCGATACATCAATCACCGAAAACTGCTGCCCGTTGTAGCTTGTAGGCGTATTGCGAATCGCCTCATAGATTATCTGCAACTGGTCGTCGGTAATAGCCTCGCGCTCATATCGGCGTATCGAGCGTCGGTCAAGCAATGTGCGTTCTACACTTTTCATATTCCAATTATATATATATGTTTATAATTATTGATTATCAACGGTTTTAACAAGCCTCAGGGCGTAATAGCACCCTTCACACTCTACAACAAACAAAGTTGGCCGGCGGTTATAGGCTGTTTCATAATAAATAATCACCGCCTTTCGGGGGCAGTGATTATCTATTGGCATATAGTGTGTTATGGCAACGCTACTGTGCGATTATTTCTTGAAGTAGCGTTTGTAGAGGCCCTGGAAGCCCTGACCGTGACGAGCTTCATCCTTAGCCATTTCGTGTACGGTGTCGTGGATGGCGTCGAGGTTGAGCTCTTTGGCGCGACGTGCTATGCGCATTTTGTCGGCATTAGCGTCGGCTTCAGCAGCCATACGTTTTTCGAGGTTGGTTTTGGTATCCCATACGCATTCGCCAAGGAGTTCGGCAAACTTCGATGCATGCTCGGCCTCTTCGATAGCGTAGCGCTTAAATGCCTCAGCGATTTCAGGATAGCCTTCGCGATCGGCCTGGCGCGACATAGCCAGATACATACCCACCTCGCTGCATTCGCCATTGAAGTGCATGCGCAGGTCGTTTTTCATTTCGTCGTCGGTGTCGGCAGCTATACCTATTTCGTGCTCGGTCACAAACTCGAGCTCATCGGTCTCAACGAGTTCTTTGAATTTGCTGCGGGGAGCTTTGCAGAGAGGGCAGCGTTCGGGAGCTTCTTCGCCTTCGTGTACATAACCGCACACGGTGCAGATAAATTTCTTTTTCATTGTCGTAAACAGTTGATATTTGGTTATTTTGGGTTAATTAATCTTTTCTTTGTCGATTGATTTACAGTTACAGCACACGCCGCGAAACACCAGTTGTGTGCGTGTCACCGACAACTGGTCGGGAGGCTCGGGCAACTCCATGGCTATGTCGGCCACCGCTCCGCACACATCGCACACAAAGTGGGCATGGGGATTGCAGGCCAGATCCACACGCATTCCCTCGGGCGAACCCTCTATGGTGGTGAGCACCCGGCTGTCAACCAACGTATGCACAGTATTATACACAGTGGTACGCGACAATCCCGGATACTGCTCTACCAGATGCGCATATAGCTCGTCGACGGTTGGATGGTTGTGATGCTCCATCAGATATTTCACCACGGCAACGCGGGTCACTGACGGTCTCACACCCTCCCGGCGCAATTGAAGCGATATGTCGACATTTGTTGTAATCATTTCATTTTTGTAATCGATACAAAATTACTTCATTTTTTTAATCCGCCAAGCGCTTTAACTTAATTTAACCTTAATGCCGCCGCGTTTGGAATCATGCAAAAATGTTGCTACCTTTGAGGCTCTATGCAAGACCTACGGTTAGACATATCGCAAAAGCAACAGCAAACCCTCGCTCCCGTGCAGCTCCGCTATGCCAAAATGCTGGAAATGAACGGTGCGGAAATTGAGGAAGAGGTGCGCCGCGAGCTCGACGACAATCCCGCGCTTGAACTTGTGAGCGATGCGCACGAGTCGCACGACGACTTCGGCGAGAGCTCCGACCAACTGCAGTTGGCCGATTACGCCTCGCCCGACGATATTCCCTCTTACCGTCTCGGCATATCCAACCGCTCGGCCGACGACCCCTACTACGAGCCCACCCAGTGGGCCGTAGCATCCGAATCGCTATACGATTACCTCGCTCGGCAGCTTTCAGAACTTGACGATATCGACGACACTCGCCGCGAGATTGCCCTGTTCATAATAGGCAATATCGACTCCAACGGCTACCTCACACGCTCCATCCCTGCCATTGCCGACGACGTTTCGATAGCGCTCGGCATCGACATCGACCCCCAATCGGTGCGACTCGTATGGGATTTGATACGCGGCCTCGACCCTGCCGGTATTGCTGCGGTGGATCTTCGCGACTGCCTGCTGCTACAGCTCGGACGCCTCGACCCCGAAACACCTTACCTCGGGCTTGCCACCGAGATTATACGCGATTACTTCGACCTCTTCTCGCTTCTACACTTTCCCAAACTGGCCACGCTCACATCACGTTCGCTCGACGAAATAAAGCAAGCGGTAGCATTGATCAAAACACTCAATCCCAAGCCTGGCAATGCTATAGGCAACACTGCCGACGACGACCCGCGCCTGCGTCACATCACCCCCGATTTCCTGATTGAATACGACGACGAGACACACCGCCTCAGCCTCACGTTGCTGCATCGGTTGCCACAGCTGCAGGTCGAGGAGTCGTTCGACGTCGACACCTCCGGCCCGACCCCTGCGGCCACCCGCACACAGCGCCAGGCTCAGACATTCATACGGGTGCGCCGCGAGCAGGCCCAATCGTTTATCCAGATTCTCAAACTGCGTCAGCAGACTCTCCTTGCGGTCATGAAAGCCATCATGCACCACCAGCGCGATTTCTTCATATCAGGCGACCCGCTCAAACTGCGCCCCATGGTACTCAAGGATATAGCTGCAGCTTCGGGCTACGACATATCCGTGGTAAGCCGCGTAACCATGGGCAAATATGTGGCCACCCACCAGGGTGTATACTCACTCAAGTCACTCTTCAACGAGCCTCGCCGTTCGGCCGACGATACATCGCGCGCCGTTGTGCTCGACAAAATACGCCAACTCATTGAGCAAGAAGATAAATCACGTCCACTGAGCGACGACGAACTTACCCTCGCGCTTAAGCGTGAGGGCTTCGATATAGCGCGGCGCACCGTAGCCAAATACCGCGAGATGCTATCTCTGCCGGTAGCACGCCTTCGAAAACATTACTGACCATTTACCCCATAAACCCAACACATTACACACGTATGCAACCACTCGTCAGCATTATCATGGGAAGCATTTCCGACCTTCCTGTTATGGAAAAAGCGGCAAAATTTCTCGATTCAATGGAAATCCCCTTTGAGATGAACGCCCTCTCGGCACACCGCACCCCCGCCGAGGTAGAGCAGTTTGCCCGACAGGCCGAAGGACGCGGCATCAAGGTAATCATAGCGGGCGCAGGCATGGCCGCAGCGCTCCCCGGTGTTATTGCCGCAATGACCCCCGTACCGGTCATCGGTGTTCCCATCAGCTCGTCGCTCGACGGCCGCGACGCCCTGCTCTCCATCGTGCAGATGCCCCCCGGTATCGCAGTGGCTACTGTAAGTATCGACGGCGGTATGAACGCCGCCATCCTTGCCACACAGATACTCAGCCTCTCCGACGATAAAGTCAACGCCAACTTCTGTGAATATCGCTCCAAGCTGGTTGAGAAAATCAAAAATGTCAACTCCCAGCTACGCGACATTAAATATAAATACAAAACCAATTGATGAGTCACTTCTCTTGCCAACGCCGGCGCACGGTAACTGTGAGCGTCGGCAATCCCGCCATTACCATTGGTTCAGAGGCTCCCGTGCGCATCCAGTCAATGGCCTCCACCCCCACGCTCGACACAGAAGCATCTGTAACTCAAGGCCGAAGCATTATCGAGGCCGGTGCCGAGCTGCTGCGCTACACGGCCCAGGGCGTGATGCACGCACGCAACCTCGGCGAGATACGCAAACGCCTGCGCGAGCTCGGATTTGTCACACCTATCGTTGCCGATATCCATTTCAACCCCAAGGCCGCCTTCGAAGCGGCCACACAGGTCGACAAAGTGCGCATCAACCCCGGCAATTTTATCGACCCGGGACGCGTGTTCCGTAAAATCGACTATACCGACGCCGAATATGAGGCCGAGCTGCGCCGACTCGACGACGCGCTTATTCCCTTCCTCGAATTGTGCAAAAGCCGCTCGGTGGCTATACGCATAGGGGTGAACCACGGCTCCCTCTCCGACCGCATCATGAGCCGCTACGGCGATACGCCCGAGGGCATAGTCGAAAGCGCTCTCGAGTTTCTGCGCGTGTGCCGTCGTACCGGCTTCTCCGATGTTGTGGTATCGGTCAAGGCATCCAACGTAGCCCTGATGGTAAGCACCGTACGGCTTCTGGTCAACCGCATGGATAGCGAAGGACTGCACTTCCCGCTCCATTTAGGAGTTACAGAGGCGGGCGACGGCGACGACGGCCGCATAAAATCGGCCGTGGGAATAGGCACCCTGCTCTCTGAAGGCATTGGCGACACAATACGCGTTTCGCTCAGCGAAGCCCCCGAGGCGGAGCTGCCCGTGGCCCGGGCGCTCGTCGACTATATAGCGCTTAAGGCTCAGGCTCCCGAGGTTCCCGGCGAACTGCTTCCGGGCTATGACCCGATTTTCCCTGTCACAGAACAGATTTCCCCAATCGGCAAAGACCGTTTCCCAATTGTAGTAGGCGCCGACATTCCGCTCCATGATCTTGACATGCAACGCTTCAGAGCCGAGGAGCTGTGGGGCGAACTGCCCGCTTCGCTTCAGCCCGGGCGCATTATCCTGCTGCACACCGACCACGGCAACCCCTCGGCCGCCATTCTCGCTGCCATTCACAATTTGAGACGTCGGGGCGCCCTCAACCCCATAATCATATCAGCCTCATATACAAGCCTCACACCCGAGGAGGTGACTCTACGTAGCTCGGTTGATCTCGGCGCTATATTCCTGGCCGGCTTCGGTCAGGGTATTCATATCGAAGCCGATTGCCTCACACCCGACAAAGCCACACAACTCGCTTTCGGCATACTTCAGGCCACGCGCCGCCGCATCACACGCACCGAATACATAGCATGCCCCGGTTGCGGACGCACTCTTTTCGACCTACCCGGCACATTAGCTGCCGTTAAAAAAGCCACAGCACATCTTACCGGACTGAAAATAGGGGTGATGGGCTGTATTGTAAACGGCCCGGGCGAGATGGCCGACGCCGACTACGGATACGTGGGCGCAGGCCCCGGCTCGATAAGCCTTTACCGTGGCAAACAGTGCGTATGCAAAGGCATCCCGCAGGCCGAGGCGGTTGACCGTCTTGTAGAGCTGATAAAAGCCGACGGCCTATGGAAATAGACAGCCGCTATATGGCCCGTGCCCTGCAGCTTGCAGCCCTCGGCCGCGGCCACACATGCTCCAATCCAATGGTGGGAGCCGTAATTGTGGGGCCTGACGGCTCTATTGCAGGCGAGGGATATCATCACTGCTTCGGAGGGGCCCATGCCGAAGTCAACGCCATAGCCTCGGTGTCCGACCCCGGAATATTGCGCCGATGCACCATGTATGTCACGCTCGAGCCCTGCTCACACTACGGCAAGACACCTCCCTGCGCGCAACTTCTTATCGACAGGCAGATACCACGGGTGGTAATCGGCAGTCTCGACCCCAACGCCAAAGTGAGCGGCCGCGGCGTGGAGATGCTGCGCGGCGCCGGAATCGAGGTTTCAACCGGTGTCATGGAGCCGGAGTGCCGACAGCTCAACCGCAAATTTTTCACAGCCCATACCAAACACCGCCCGTACATACTGCTCAAATGGGCCATGAGCGCCGACGGGTATATGGATTGCAAACGTACCGGCGGAACAGCCGCACGCTTTTCCAACCCTCTGACACAGATGGCACTTCACCGGCTCCGCTCAGAGTTCGACGCCGTACTCACCGGCAGCGGCACCGTAAAGGCCGACAATCCGCGACTCGACACCCGTTTTTGGCCCGGCAACTCGCCGCGCGTAGTGGCAATGGACCGCAGCAAACGCTTATCCGACAAATACGAAGTGCTCCGGCGCCCTGACACAATTATAATTGACAACAGTACCGACCTCCACGCCGCCATGCACCATCTGTTCGTGCAGGGCATCACATCAGTCATCACCGAGTGCGGCCCCACCCTGCTCAGAGCGCTTATAGCCGAAAACCTTTACGATGAAGTCCGCATAGAGATATCGCCGGTAAAGTTAGGTGAAAAAGGCACCTGCCCCGCCCCTGCCATACCCGAAGGCATACGGCACACAAGCAGCGTGTACGGCAACACCATAGTGTCAATTAGCAATTTTAACTAAGAGTAAACATTAGTTAAGGAAAATCTTGTTAACTTTGCAAGTTGAAAAAAACCACTTTATGTTGAAAATTTCACCCATATACCTCATAGCGGCACTCGTAATCGGATGCGCCGCAGCGTCGTGTAACGACGACGAGCAAGATAGCTACTCATACTCCGACCCACTACGCAACTCGGTTATGATCAGCGGCTTTAATCTCCAAGCCGACGACAGCATACTCACCAACCTCGACTCTGTATACTTCACAATCGATCTCGACAAAGCATGCATATTCAACGCCGACTCACTGCCGCGCGGCACTAAAGTAGACCGTCTCATACCCGTCATCAGTCTGCCGGCATGCCGCAAAGCCGAAATCACGATGCCCGGCTCAACCGGCGCCGATACGGTGGTCAACTACCTCACCAACAGCACCGATTCAATCAATTTCTCCAGGGGTTCTGTAAAATTGCATATTGTGTCGCTCGACGAAGATGTGGAGTGCACATATACTATATATGTAAATGTACACCGCATGGCCCCCGACTCCCTCGCATGGGGCAATGCCGCCTGGGCACCTCTCCCCGTGAGCGCCTCCACAGCAGCCAAAGCGGTTAAGATTGACGAAACGATATACCTCTTCGAGCAAACCGCCGCAGGCACCTCGCGCTCCGTCACTTCCGACATCGCCGCCCGCAGCTGGACTACCACTCAGGTTTCGCTCCCTGCCGGCGCCCGTCTTGACCAGCTCACAGCATGCGGCAACGACATGTATATACTCGATGCTGCCGATGCCCTCTACAAATCATCTGACTTCGGCGAGAGCTGGAGCGCTACCGGCACATCCATGAGCCATATCTACGGCGCATACGGCAATATCATAGCAGGCGTACAGTCCGCTGCCGGCGGCTCCTATACACACGTCACATATCCTGCCACCGTCACCTCGCCCGTGGCCGACGAATGCCCTGTGAGCGGCACGAGCGAAGCCATACTCTACACCACCGAGTGGTCGACCAAACCGCTTATGATACTCGTAGGCGGACGATGTGCCGACGGATCACTCACCGGTTCGAGCTGGGCCTTCGACGGCACCTCGTGGGCTCCCGCCTCAATCGACCCCATGGCCAAGGTAGAGGGCGCTGTAATGGTTCCCTACTTCGCTTACTCGCAGAAATCAAACTGGACTCTCACCAAACGCTCAATACTTCTTGCCATGGGCGGTCGCACTGCCGACGGCATAAACAACCGCAAAGTATATCTGTCGTACGACATGGGCGTACACTGGGCTGAAGCCCCCGTGTCGATGCAGCTCCCTGCCGACATACCCGCACTCTACGGCGCTTCGGCTCTTCTGGCCAACACCACATACACCTCGCGTGCCGCTTCTGCCTGGAACGAGATAGCGCTTCCGCGCCTGGCACCGTGGTACATTCCCGTCGAAGCTCCCGCATCGCGTGTCACCGACCCGATCACATCATGGGATTGTCCGTTCATATACCTCTTCGGCGGTAACAAACCCGACGGCTCGTACAACGACCGCATCTATCGCGCCGTAATCAACCGTCTCATGTTCAAACCCCTGCAATAATCCTGCCGCCCTCCTTGCCCTCCTCCACAAGCATAAAGTGAAAGCATTGCTCCGCCACATATCACTCGCACTCGCACTTCTGGCAACAGCCACTGCGGCACGCGCACAGACCGATGTAGAATCGTACCGATTCGACGCCGGTCTTTCGGTTGGAATGAGCGGATACCTCGGCGATGCCAACGACAATCTCCTCCGCCACCCCGGCGTAGCACTCAACGCCGGCATGCGATACCTCTTCGACAGCCGATGGGCTGCAAAAGCACAGCTCTCGATGGCCACTCTGAGCGGCAACACGGCTGACATGGACAATGTGCTGCCCGACATGGCACAATACTCTTTCAAATCAACCGTATACGATTTCACCGTCAGCGGGGAGGCCAACTTCTTTGCCTACGGCATTGGCGAGACATATAAGCGCCTGCGCCGCTGGACGCCCTACCTCTCGCTCGGCATAGGATTCACCCTCGCCTCCACCGGAGGCGGCAACACCTTCGCCGCCCTCAATATACCCATGGGCGTAGGAATCAAATACAAAGTCAGTCGCCGTTTCAATCTTCAGGCCCAGTTCACCATGACCAAGGTGTTTGGCGACAAGATTGACTCACCCGAGCTGACCGATTTGTATCAGATAAAAAGTTCATTTTTAAAGAATACCGACTGGTACTCGCAATTTACCGTAGGCTTCAGCTATGAGTTCGGCCCGCGGTGCGTGACCTGCAACCGTATAGACTGACACATCTCCCGCAATATAAGTATGACCAATCAACTGCCACATATCGACCTCAACCGCCTGCCGCGCCACATAGCCATAATAATGGACGGCAACGGGCGCTGGGCTCTCAGCCACGGCTCGGAGCGCTCGGCCGGTCATGAAGCAGGTGTAGATGCCGTACACACGGTTATCGACACGGCATGTCAGCTTGGCATCAGATATCTCACCCTCTACACCTTCTCTACCGAAAACTGGAACCGCCCCAAAGAAGAGGTCGACCTGCTGCTGCAGCTCATAGTCTCGGCCATAGAGCGCGAAACCGGAAACCTCCTTTCCAAGAACGTACGTCTCACAGCCATAGGCGATATCGACCGGCTTCCCGAACACTCGCGCTCAAGTCTGCTCGGATGCATCGAAGCCACATCACATTGCACAGGTCTTGAAGTAATACTGGCCCTCAGCTACTCATCGCGCTGGGAGATAACACAGGCCGTGTGCAATCTTGCCGACCGCGCGGCACGCGGTCTTATCGATGCCGCCGATATCACCGAACATACCGTCAGCGCAGCCCTCTCCACAGCTGCCATTCCCGACCCCGACCTGCTCATACGCACCGGGGGCGACTACCGCATAAGCAACTTCCTGCTCTGGCAGGCCGCATATACCGAACTATATTTCACCAATCAATATTGGCCCGACTTCAACGCCCTGAGCCTATATGAGGCGATAGCCGACTATCAGAGCAGGGAGCGGAGATTCGGTCTCACCTCAGAGCAAATCAAACACCAACGATAGCTCGCCACCCAGTCATTCACCCACCGGAAAAAGTAAAAAAGCCACTCAACATATCATGCGCAAAAAAATACTGCTGATAATTTTGCCCCTGCTTCTGCTCGCCGCCAACTCCCGTGCCGCAGCGCAGACAGCTGCTTCCGCCGACACCACCTACAATCCCACCATCATATTCACCGGCATACCCAACTCTTACCAGATTGCCGGACTGGAAGTGGAAGGCGTATCGAACTACGATCCCGAACTCATCAAGACATGGTCAGGCCTTAAAGAAGGCGAATGGGTATACATACCCGGCTCCGAGCTTTCGGCAGCCGCCAAACGCCTCTGGCGTCAGGCCATCTTCTCCAACGTGCAGATTGTAGTCGACAAAATATCGGGCGACAAAGCGTGGCTTACCCTGCGTCTGCGCGAGCAGCCCCGAATCTCCGAAATCAACTATTACGGCGTGAAGAAAGGCGAGCGCGACGACATAGTGCAGCGCCTCGCACAGTTCCATAAAGGCAACCAGATAACCCAGAACATAGTAAACCGCGCCGAGGCGATTATCAAGAAATACTATGCCGACAAAGGTTTTGGCAACGCCACCGTGAAAATCACCTTACGCGAAGACCTCTCCGAGCCCAACCATATGATTGTAGACGTAGATGTGCGCCGCAATGCCAAAGTGAAAGTGCACAAAATCTACATCACAGGCAACCACGTGCTCTCGTCGGGCGCCATACAGCGCACAATGAAAAAGACCAACGAAAAGGGCAAACTTCTCAACCTCTTCAAACAGAAAAAATTCGTTGAGTCGGACTATCAGGACGACTTGCGCCGAATCATAGCCAAGTACAACGAAAAGGGTTACCGCGACGCCAAGATTGTGGCCGACTCCGTGGTGCAGTACGACGACAACACCGTCGACGTATACATCACCATCGACGAAGGCAAGCGCTACTACATCAACAATATATCTTGGGTAGGCAACACAGTATTCCCCACCGCCCTGCTCGACGAGCTGCTCGGCATACATCAGGGCGACGTATACAACCAGAAGCTGCTCAACAAACGCACCACTGAGGACGACGACGCCGTGGCCAACCTCTATCTCAACCGCGGTTACCTCTTCTACAACCTCGTGCCCATAGAGCGCAACGTATCGGGCGACTCCATCGACCTCGAGATGCGCATGGTAGAGGGCCCGCAGGCTCGTATCAACAATGTGGTAATCAACGGCAACGACCGTCTCTACGAGAAAGTGATACGCCGTGAGCTCCGCGTGAAACCCGGCGAACTCTTCAACAAAGACGACCTCATGCGTTCAGCCCGCGAGATTGCGCAGACCGGCCACTTCAACCCCGAGACAATGGATATCCGCCCGGAGCCCAACGAAGAAAACGGCACCGTCGACATCATCTTCAACCTCGAGTCAAAAGCCAACGACCAGGTGGAATTCTCGCTTGGCTGGGGCCAGACAGGCGTGATAGGCAAGCTGGCGCTGAAGTTCAACAACTTCTCAATCAAAAACCTCTTCCATCCCAACTCATACAAAGGTCTCATACCGCAGGGCGAAGGCCAGACATTCACCATATCGGCCCAGACCAACGCCCGCTACTATCAGTCGTACGCCATCTCGTTCCTCGACCCCTGGTTTGGCGGCAAGCGGCCCAACTCGCTCTCCGTATCGGCATACTACAGCCGTCAGACAGGTGTTAACTCCTCATACTACAACTCCAACTGGTCTAACCCCTACCTCTACAACAATTACGGCTACGGATATAATTACGGCTACGGTTCAGACTATTACCAGAACTCCATCAACAACGCCTACGACCCCAACAAGGTACTCCAGATGTTCGGCGTTACAGTAGGCTTCGGAAAACGTCTCTCGTGGCCCGACGACTACTTCACATTCCAGACCGAACTCTCATACAACTGGTATTACCTCAAGAACTGGGAATACCTCTATTATATGAACAACGGCACATCCAACTCCATTGTGCTCGGTCTCACACTCGCCCGCAACTCAATCGACAATCCTCTCTATACACGCCGCGGCTCCTCATTCTCGCTGAGCCTGCAGCTCACACCTCCCGCATCGCTCTTCGGCAAGAAAAACTGGCAGAAACTCTATCAGGAAAACACCACCGAATCTAAAAAAGAGCTTTATAAATGGATTGAGTACTGGAAACTCAAATTCCGCTCGCGTACTTACACACCCCTCACCGACCCCAACAATCAGTACACCCTCGTGCTCATGACCCGTGCCGACTTCGGCCTCCTCGGCAGCTACAACCGCTGGCTCAAATCGCCTTTCGAGACATTCTACGTAGGCGGTGACGGCATGACCGGCTCATATACTTACGCCACAGAGACCATAGGCCTGCGCGGCTACGAAAACGGCGCTCTTACACCGTGGGGCCGCGAAGGTTACGCCTACACACGCCTCGGCGTCGAGCTCCACTTCCCCTTCCTGCTCCAGACACAGACCACCATCTACGGTCTGGCATTCCTCGAAGGCGGCAACGCATGGACCAAGGTAAGCGACTTCAACCCATTCAACCTCAAACGCTCGGGTGGCTTCGGTCTGCGCATCTTCCTCCCCATGGTAGGTATGATGGGTATCGACTGGGCTTACGGATTCGACAAAGTGTTCGGCACACGTGGCGGTTCGCACTTCCACTTCATACTCGGACAGGAATTTTAAACCTTTCACCGGCTCAAACGTCTCATAAGTATATATTCTGTTTCAAACCCCATCAGTTTACTACTTCTTAAAAAAACCACGATTATGAAAAAACTACTCCTCATCGTCATAGCCATAGCCGGCTGCGCCTTTGCAAGTTCAGCACAGAAGTTCGCCCTCGTCGACATGGAATACATACTCTCCAACATGCCCTCGTATGAGGTGGCCAACAACCAGCTCGAACAACTCTCGCAACGCTATCAGAAAGAGGTAGAGGCACTCAACCGCGAAGCCGAAACCCTCTACAACAACTTCAAATCACAGATGCCCTTCCTTACCGACGACCAGAAGAAAGCCCAGGAAGAAGCAATTGTAGCCAAAGAGAAAGAGGCAGCCGAGCTGCGCGCCAAATATTTCGGCCCCGACGGCGAACTCTACAAAAAGCGTCAGACCCTCATGGAGCCAATACAGGAAGAGGTATACAACGCCATTAAGAAAGTGAGCGAAGAGCGCGGATACCTGTGTATATTCGACCGCGCCTCATCGGCCGACATAATCTTTGCATCGCCCCGCATCGATATATCCAACGAGGTACTTGCCAAGTTAGGTTATTCCAAATAAATAATATATCTTTGCATCGCCTCGGCAAAAACAAATATCTTCCGAATACAAACCAAGAATAAACAATAAAACGAAATGATTAAAAAATTAGTACTTGCCTGCCTGATAGCATTGCCCGCAATGGCCTTCGCTCAAAAATTCGGCTATGTCGACACACAGAGCCTTCTCGGCAGTCTTCCCGCAATGAAAGAGGTTCAGACCCAGCTCGAAGCCACAACAGCCAAATATGAGGCCGAGCTCACCAATCTGCGCACCGAACTCGAGAAAAAATACACCGAATTCCAGCAGATGGAAGAGTCAACCCCCGCAGCAATCAAAGAGCGTCGCGTACAGGAAATCACCGAGCTTGAGCAGAAGATACAGCAGTTCCGCTCAACCGCAGCTCAAGACATACAGTCGCAGCAGGAGAAACTCATGGCCCCCATCCAGCAGCAGGTAATGACCGCCATAAAGAGTGTAGGCAGCGAAGGCTCCTTCACATTCATCTTCGAGAGCGGATACATGCTCTACACCGGCACCGAAGTTGTCGACGTAACCCCCCTGGTAAAAACCAAACTCGGCATCAAATAAGATTCCAAATCCAGCCAACAGCATACGACTGCGATTCGCCCACCTCGCGAATCGCAGTCTTTTTTATAGCCCCATCCCCCCTCCCCATACTGTCCATACTTCGCAAATAATCGCTCCGATGTATCATAAGTATCACAAAAAGCATTATATTTGTGACAGATTTTCCAATAATTCAATTTCTGAAATGAACAAAGCAATCAAAACACTCTATTACGTAGCAATTTGCTTGGCCGCAAGCACTACAATGTGGTCATGCTCCGACAACGACGACCCCACACCTCCACCCGTCGACCCGCCCGCACTCACCACCGAGTGGGATTCAGAGGCATACTACAAGGGCGATTATTACGACAACAGCACCGGAAACCTTTGGGTAGGCCTCATATCTACCTCGCTCACATACTCCGAAGATGATGAAGACTATGTAGGCAACGGCAAAATAATACTCATTGACTTCAACACCGCACTGGCCGAGAATCCTGACTTCGCCACCCTCAAGCCCGGCGATTATGTATGCGCCGACACCCACGCCGAGGGCACCATTAATCTCGACGACGAAAGCTATGTCACCGTCTATACCGAGAATGCCTCACCCGAAATGCTCTCCGTGACCGACGGCTATATAAATGTATCGCTGACCGACGGCATCTACACCCTCGAGGGCACCCTTACCACCTCCGACGGCACTGAGACCGAAGTGAAATACGTAGGCCCGCTCGCCATTTACAACCGTTCAGACGAGGGCCACAAGAGCAACATCACCGGCAATATCACCCTCAGCGCCCTCACTCAGGGTCTCGCGCTCTATGGCGGCGAAGTTTTCACCTCCACCTCCGACTACTACATGCTCATCATCTCCGAAGCCGACTATGATGTAGAATCCAACTTTGGCCCCGGGCAGGCAATCAACCTCGGACTGAACGTCACCCCCGGCTCAAATACAGGCATCCCCTCAGGCACCTACACACTGATTGACCCGATGGAAGCTGACGACTACGATCCCTTCACTGCTCTCGGCGGTTTCTACGAAGCCACCTACGGCGGATTCTACGGCGCATGGTACTTCTATTCGCTCAAAGGACTGGAAGCATCTGCCGCAACCGGCACCGTAACAGTTGACAATAAAGGCAACAACCAATACACCATCACCTTAAACCTCAAAGACGGATATGGCCACGCCATCACCGGCACCTACACCGGCGCACTCCAGCTTGAGGATGTAAGCTGATTCAGGTATACCTTGCCACAGCATAGCCCGCATGTCGGTTGTCGACATGCGGGCTTTTTTGTCATTATGGGCGAATTAATTAAATTTGTGAAAAATTTCAACCCACAATGCCCTTTACAGATACAGCCCCGCAAGGGCCGATAGGAGTATTCGATTCAGGCTACGGCGGACTCACCATACTCAAGGAGATACAGCGTCAACTGCCGCAATACAGCTATCTGTATCTTGGCGACAATGCCCGGGCACCCTACGGCACACGTTCGTTTGAGGTGGTATACCGTTTCACCCTCGAGGCTGTACGCTACCTTTTCAGTCAGGGCTGTCGTTTAGTGATACTGGCATGCAACACAGCATCGGCCAAAGCACTCCGCTCCATCCAGCAATGCGACCTCCCCGCCATCGACCCCTCGCGCCGCGTGTTGGGCGTGATACGCCCCACCGTAGAGCAGATAGGGCTCACCACACGCAACGGCCACATAGGGCTGCTTGCCACCCAGGGCACGGTGAGCTCGCGCAGCTACGATATGGAGATTGAGAAGATATACGGCAACCGACTCACTATCACCTCGCAGGCCGCTCCGATGTGGGTGCCCCTCATCGAGAATAGCGAAGCCCTCTCGCCCGGAGCCGATTATTTTGTCGAAAAATACACTTCAGCCTTGATGAACGCCGACCCGCAGATCGACACAATATTACTTGGCTGCACCCATTTCCCCATGCTCTACAACAAAATACGCGCCTGCGTGCCGCCGCATGTAGAGATACTATGTCAGGGAGGCATGGTAGCCCGCAGTCTGGCCGACTATCTGCAGCGTCACCCCGAGATTGAGAGCCGATGCCTCAAGGAGAACTCGTGCCGATACCTCACCACCGAAAATCCCGAAGCATTCTCGCGACTCGCCGAAATGTTTATGGGCAAACCGGTAAGCGTGAACCACGTGGCACTCTAATCGTTGATAATAAGCATAGTCAATCACCTAAACCATTACCAGCAATGAGACTCGACGGAAGAAGAAAATCCACAAACGTAGACGACCGCCGCGGCCGTTCTTCGCGCCGTGGCGGACTCCTGGCCGGCGGAGGCATAGCGGCAGTGCTGATAGCAGCGCTGTTCACGTGGATTTCGGGCGGCAACCCGCTCGACGTATTATCGGGCGCCGTATCCGACCCCTCCACTGTCAGCCAATCTGAACCCTACACGCCCTCGGCAGAGGAGGAAGCACTCGCCGATTTCTCAAAACAGATTTTCGCCGGCACCGAAGATGTGTGGACCAAACTCTTCGCCGAACAGGGCCTCACCTACGAGCCCCCCACACTCGTGCTCTATACCGGCGCCACTACAAGCGGCTGCGGCAATGCCGATGCCTCCATAGGCCCCTTTTACTGCTCGGCCGACGAGACAGTATACATTGACCTTTCGTTTTTCTCCGACATGCGCCGCAACATAGGGGCCGACGGCGATTTTGCCTACGCTTACGTCATAGCCCACGAGGTGGGGCACCACGTGCAGCATCTGCTCGGCCAACTTGCCGAGAGCCACTCCAGGATGCAACGCTCCTCGCAGACCGACTCGAACCGCGAGAGCGTGCGTCTCGAACTTCAGGCCGACTACTATGCCGGCGTATGGGCATATCACGACAATCTGATGTTCAACTCCCTTGAGCCGGGCGATATAGACGAAGCCATCAACGCCGCCCAGAAAATCGGCGACGACTATCTGCAGAAACGCGCCCGAGGCTACACCGTGCCCGACTCATTCAACCACGGCACATCGGCTCAGCGAAGCCGCTGGCTCCGCAAAGGGCTCACCAACGGCACCATAGCCGGCGGCGACACTTTCTCTCCCCAATACTCCTCACTCTGATTCACCCTCATAAAAAAACAACGCAACTACTCTACACCATGTCAATCTACAGCGACAACATCATCTACATCATCCCTGCCCGCGGCGGCAGCAAAGGCATACCCCGCAAAAACATCAAAGTGCTCGCCGGACGCCCCCTCATACACTACTCTATCGACATAGCACGTCAACTCGCGCCCGACAACCGCATAATAGTATCGACCGAAGACGCCGAGATAGCTCAGGTGGCCGAAGCCACCGGACTGCCCGTGCCTTACCGGCGCCCCGCCGAGCTCGCTACCGATACATGCGGCTCGTATGAGGTGATTATCGACGCCATGCGCTGGGCCGACGAGCAGGGCATAAAATACGACAAAGTGTGTCTGCTGCAACCCACATCGCCTCTGCGCATCGTCGACGATGTAAAGGTCTGCATCGACATGTACACACCCGAACTCGACATGGTGGTTACCGTGGCCGAGTCGCGCAGCAACCCCTACTACAACTGTCTTGAGGCCGACCCCGTAACAGGCTACCTCACCATAAGCAAAGGTCACGGCTTGTATACACGCCGTCAGGACGCCCCCAAGGTATGGGAATACACCGGCTCCGTCTACGTGTTCAACCCCGAATCCCTGCGCCACAACACGCTCGGCACAATGAACAAGCGCATCGGATGCCCCACACCCGCAGAACGATGCGTCGACCTCGACAACATCACCGACTGGATGATGGCCGAAACAATGATATACCGGGCCAAAGCCAACGCACCCAAAGAGTAACTTTCGCCCCGTTTCGGGCGTTATATATCTGTATTACTCTTACCTCAACCTTAACTACTCACACTTATCCTCATGGCCGAATCAAACTTTATCGACTACGTAAAGATACATTGTCGCTCTGGTAAAGGCGGCGCGGGCTCACGTCATTTCCACCGAGCCAAATATGTACCCAAGGGCGGCCCCGACGGCGGCGACGGCGGCCGCGGCGGTCACATAATATTGCGCGGCAACAAACAGATGTGGACTCTCCTTCCCCTCAAATTCAACCGCCACATATTCGCCGGCAACGGCGAGTCAGGGTCGGCCGGACGCAGTTCCGGCAAAGATGGACGCGACGTGATAGTGGAAGTTCCCACCGGCACCGTGGTATTCGATGCC
>JAGAUN010000069.1 GCA_017620715.1 Muribaculaceae bacterium
GCAAGCTCACTGGCGCCATATCGCGCACCAACACCACCTGTATCTTCATCAACCAGCTGCGCGAGAAGATAGGGCAGATGTTCGGCCCGTCAGAAACCACCACCGGCGGCAACGCGCTCAAGTTTTACGCGTCGGTGCGAGTGGACATCCGCCCCTCTACCCCGGTGAAGCAGGGCGAGGAGACCCTCGGACGCCACACCAAGGTGAAGATTGTGAAAAACAAGGTGGCGCCTCCATTCAAGCGTGCCGAGTTTGATATAATGTTTGGCGAAGGCATCTCGCGCAGCTCCGAGATACTGGATCTCGGCGTGGCACTTGGCGTGATTAAGAAGTCGGGCAGCTGGTTCAGTTACAACGGCAGCAAGTTGGCGCAGGGCCGCGAGAGTGCCAAAGCGGTGCTCGACGACAATCCCGAACTGGCCGACGAGCTCGAGGCTCTCATCATGGAGGCTCTCAATAGCGCGGGAGGAGTCAAGACAAAAAAATCGGACAAGAAACCCGATGCCGACCACTCCGAAACCGAGGCAATGGAGCAGGATTCAGATGCCGATACATCGTTTGACGACGATATCGACGACGACGACGATTTCTCTCTCGAAGAGGATTTGTAAACATTTCGGGGCGGATGGAGCGTTATAACGGCGAGATTTAATCATCGCTAACGCTTCAACCGCTCCAAAATGTTTAAGAGAAGATACCTCATGGCAGCCATAGCGCTGCTGTCGGCTTCGGCCATTACGCTTTCAGCGCGTCAGCTCTCACCCGAGCAGGCTCTGCTGCACGCCGGCTATGACCGGTCGGTCACCAATTCCGTCATGTCGGTAGCGGATGCCGACGCTTCGCCTGCGCTCACGCTCCGGGGCGCAGGCCTCAATACCCTCTACGGTTTCAACCGCCCGACGGGCGGATTTGTGTTGGTGGCGGCTGACGACGATGTGTCCACGGCCGTATGGGGCTACAGCACCACAGGCTCGCTTCCTGCCGATACGGCTCTCTTGCCCCCGGCTATGAGGTGGTTGCTTAGCGACTACAATATGCACATATCAGCCACGTTAGCGGGCGATGCCGCCTCAGAACCGGCCGACGGCACAACGACGCGTGCCGATGTGGCGCCGCTTGTCGACACGCACTGGGCCCAGACCGCCCCTTACAATAATCTGTGCCCCGAATCCGGCGGTCAGCGTTGCCCCACCGGGTGTGTGGCTACCGCCATGGCACAGGTTATGGAGTATCATAAGTGGCCTGCCAAAGGTAATGGCGAGCATCGCTACCTATGGCACTCCGAGGAACTTTCGGTCGACTTCTCTACCACTCCGTTTGAGTGGGATAAAATGCTTACCACCTACACAGAGCAGAGTGACTCGGCGGCCATTTCGGCTGTGGCTACCTTAATGTATGCGTGCGGCGTGGCGGTGAACATGAATTACTCGCCCACATCGTCGGGCGGCAACTTCTACCGCGCCTCCGAAGCCCTGATCAATTTCTTTGACTACGACAGGGGCATGCGCTATATATCGCGCGAATATTACGACATAGAAGCCTGGACGTCGCTTATATACACCGAACTCACCGAGGCGCGCCCCGTGCTCTACTGCGGCAGCAACCGCGAGGGGGGGCATGCGTTTGTGCTCGACGGATACCAGCAACGCACAGGCGAGGATTATTTCCACATCAACTGGGGCTGGGGCGGATGGCCTGACGGCTATTTCCTCATCACCGAGCTCAATCCCACGGTGCAGGGCACGGGCGGAACAACGTCGGGCTACAACGACTCGCAGAACATGGTGATAGGCATACAGCCGTCGCGGGAGGGCTCGATAGGGATACCGGTGATGGAATTCTCGTCGGATTTCGGTTTCGAGGCCGACACAGTCGACCGCTCCGATGCCTCGGCTAAGGTCACGGTCTGCGATTCCGGCTATATCTTCGCCCTGTCGCTCACGCCGCTGCATGCTTCTATGGGCGTGAAGCTGACCTCGACCGACGGTACCGTGCAATATGTAGCCGCGCCGCAGAAGCATTACATACGCGGGCAGGCATTTCAGAGCTACGAACTTGAGGCCTCGGCATTTCCCACTGAGGGTACCTGGACGGTGGTTCCCGCCGTGCGCGATTCGTTGGGCACATGGTACGACGAGGGGCTGGTGCGTATGAACAATGTACGCTACGCCACACTGCATGCATCGCCCGAGCAGCTCATCTTCGAAAAGGGGGAGGAGGCCGAGGTGCGCTGCCGCAACCTCACGCTGCTTTCGCCGGTATTTTCAGGCAAGAAATTCGGGGTGAGGGGCACGCTCAAGGCCACCGAGGGCGAGTATTACAGCAACGTATATGTGGTGCTCTACAACAAAGGTATCGCCGTGGCGCAGGGCCCGTCGGTAGCCGTGCAGCTCGAACAGGGACAGAGCGACACATTCGAGTGGGTCGGCACCTTCAATGCCACATTTGAGCCCGGCCAATACCTGATAGAGCTTGTGGAGGAAGGCGGAGGCGTGGTGAGCAACAGTGTGCCCGTGACCGTAGAGGCTACTCCCGAGGGGGAGCCTGTGGTGGAGATACACTACAGTTTCGGCGACAATCCGATTACAACCGCTACCGAGGCTTTGCCCGCACAGGCATCAATGAATCCCTTCCGAGCTACCATACATATCAGTTGCACGAGCGGATACTTTGCCGATATACTCTCGGGCTGCATATTCCGCGGCACAACGGGCGTGTATGAGATACCGGGCGGATTTGTAGGCATCAAGGTCGGCCAGGAGGCTACGGTGCAGTTGCAGATGGATGAGGACTATATCTCCTCCAACACCCTGTATAATATCAAGACACTCTGCGAGGAGCAGCAGAAGTATATTGGCGAGCCGGCCTATTTCATGGTAGGCACCGCCGCGATAGACGATGTGGAGGCAGACTCCCGCGGGCTTCCCGTAGCTTTCTATACAATAGGGGGCGTGCGCCTCACCGTAGAGCCACTCACGGGCATCTACATAGCCGTGTATGCCGATGGCACAGCGGTGAAGTGTATACGCTGACCCTCTGCGGGCGACAGTATATGCGAAACGCCGCGTGACTTTAAGCTGAGTCACGCGGCGTTTGCGTTGATATTCTAAAGAAGTGTGCCGGTTGATTAGCCGTTTACTTTCTTCATGTGAGCGATGAGGTCGAGTACTTTGTTGGAGTAGCCGATTTCGTTGTCGTACCAGCTAACAACCTTAACGAAGGTAGGAGTGAGCTGGATACCTGCTTTGGCGTCGAAGATAGAGGTGAGGGGGCAGCCGAGGAAGTCGCTCGATACCACTGCATCTTCGGTGTAGCCGAGCACACCTTTGAGTTCGCCTTCAGAAGCCTCTTTCATAGCGGCGCAGATTTCCTCGTAAGTGGTGGGTTTGGCGAGGTTGACGGTGAGGTCAACAACAGATACGTCGAGGGTGGGAACGCGCATCGACATACCGGTGAGTTTGCCGTTGAGTTCGGGGATAACTTTGCCTACAGCTTTGGCAGCGCCGGTCGACGAGGGGATGATGTTGCCCGAAGCGGCACGGCCACCACGCCAGTCTTTCATCGAAGGACCGTCAACGGTCTTCTGGGTAGCGGTGGTAGAGTGAACGGTAGTCATGAGGCCTTCTACAACGCCAAATTTGTCGTTGAGCACCTTGGTGATAGGAGCGAGACAGTTGGTGGTGCAAGAAGCGTTTGATACAAACTGAGTGCCTTTTACATATTTGTCCTGGTTAACACCGCAAACAAACATGGGGGTGTCGTCTTTCGAGGGAGCCGACATCACAACATATTTAGCACCGGCTTCGAGGTGAGCCTGAGCTTTCTCTTTGGTAAGGAAAAGACCGGTCGACTCTACAACGTATTCTGCGCCAACAGCACCCCAGGCGATTTCAGCAGGGTTTTTGCAAGCGGTAACACGGATAGTCTTGCCGTTTACGATGAGAAGGCCCTTCTCAGTGTCGCAATCTACGGTGCCGTCGAAGCGACCGTGCATTGTGTCGTATTTGAGCATGTAAGCCATGTAGTCAACGGGGAGAAGGTCGTTGATAGCTACTACTTCGATGTCGTCGCGTTTGGTAGAGGCACGGAACACGAAACGTCCGATGCGGCCGAAGCCATTGATACCGATTTTTGTCATAACTTTTGTTGTTAAATTTAGGTTATAAGAGTATTGATATAAAATGCGTTGCGTGCGAAAAGCCGATAGGGCGTAATTCGCGACACAAAATTAAGAAAAATTTCCGTAATGCATCAACATTCATTTGGGTAAAAAGTGAGCATTTTTTGCCGAATTTCAATATTTTTTATAGTTTTGTGCCGATAGATATTAATTTTTCAGATTTCCAACTATGTCATTTATAAAAGATTTCAAGGAATTTGCCATGAAAGGCAATGTGATCGACATGGCAGTCGGTGTAATTGTGGGCGGTGCTTTCGGCAAGATTGTGAGCTCGCTTGTCAACGATATCATCATGCCTGTGGTCACCGTAGCTACCGGCGGCGACGGCTTTAAGAACATGAAGTATGTGATAACCCCGGCCCGTGAGGCTCTGGCAGAAGGCGAAGCTGCTGTCGAAGAGGTTGCCATCAACTACGGTATGTTTATCCAGAACATTGTCGACTTCCTCATCATAGCCCTCAGTATCTTTGTGGCTCTCAGAGTAATCATGAAGTTTAAGAAGAAAGAGGAGGCAGCTCCCGCTCCCGAGCCCAAACCCACCAACGAAGAGGTGCTTCTGACCGAGATTCGCGACATACTCAAGAAGAAAGAATAATACATCAACCCACCCCACGTGTGGGGGTGCTTGTTACCATAAAGCGGGCGAAACCAATATTATCGAGGTTTCGCCCGCATCTTTTTTTATCGAGCGGAGATATTGAGCGCGGTTATTTGCGGCCGAAGTCGGCGGGTATTTCGCCCCACTCTTCGGTATCCCATTTCTTTATGGGGTTGGTGTAAGTGTTTTCCGCAAGCCATTTGAGCGCTCGGTCGAGCAGGGCGCGTATTGGGGCGTTGGCGGCGGTGGGGGCTATGGTTGTCTTGATGCGGCGGTTGCGCAGCCATGCAAGGGCGGTACGCGAGTCGGAGTATATAGCCACGTTGTTGAGGCCGCGCTGCTTGAGCCATGCCAGGGCGTGAACCAATGCCAGAAACTCGCCCATGTTGTTCGAGCCGCCCTGCAATGGCCCTACATGAAATAGCTGTGCGCCGGTGCTGATGTCTACACCCCGATACTCCACCGGGCCGGGATTGCCGCTGCAGGCGGCGTCGACGGCTATCGACCCCGGCAGCAGTCCGGGTATGGCATCGTAGTTGATTTCAGATTTCGACCGATGCTCGACTATGCCCTTAAACAGCTTGAGATATTCGTCGGGATTGCCGCGGTATGCCTCGATGGCTTCGGCCTGGTTGGGGAAACTTTTGTATCGCGCTCCGGGGTAATTCTTGATCTGCAGCTGACACTCCTCCCAGGAGTCGAAAATGCCGGTGGAGTGGCCGGCCCATACTACATAATATTTTTTCGATGCCATTACGAGAGAGTGAGAAAGAGGTTGATATCGGCATGCCGCATACCCGCTTTGCGGGCCACGTCGCCGTTTACGGGTTTGCCGAGGAAGGTGACTACGGCGCAGCGCACTCCGGGCAGCAGACGCAGTGCGTTGGTCATGCCGTCGCAGTCTATTATGTGTGAGAGCATGGTGAGCAGCGTGTTGCTCAGCGCCATGGCGGTGGTGCGGGCCACGGCGTTGGAGGCGTTGATGTAGCAGATCCGCCGGGCCGTGGGTGCCGTGGATATGCCCGGTTCCAGGCCTATGCTGCGAGTAGCCACACCCGGAAAGTCGGCGCCGGCGCGCTCGGTGAGGTCGAATATCAGCACGCCCTTTTTCATTGCCGCCATAGCTTCGGTATCGAAGGTGAGGGGGGATGCGGTTGGGGTATTGATCACCACATCGGCGGTACGGAGTGCGTTGAGCAGCACGCGCCGGTGCAGGGCCGAGGTAATGATGCGGCAGTCGAGATGATGCTCGGCCCGGCGCAGCGAGTATATATCGTCGTCGAACATGCGCACCAGCGCGCCGTTGCCGGCCGCAGTGCGTGCGGCGGCGCTCGCGGCTATGCCCGAGCCAATCACGGTCACCTCGCAGGGTACTACTCCGGTCACACCGCCCAGCAGTATCCCCTTGCCGCCAAACGAGTCGGTAAGCAGGCTCACGGCGCTCACAATTGCGGCACGCCCATCTATCTCGGCCATTATGTCGGCAAAGGGGCGGTTGCCTGCGGTATCCTCAATCATATCGAGGGCCACGGTGATGATATGGGCGTCGAGAAGCGCTTTTATGTCGTCGCGCGTGGCGCGAAGCGGCTTGAGCAGCGTGAGCAGCATGGCTCCGCGGCGCATCAGCGCCACATCGGCGCGGCGCACGCGCGAGAGCTGTATCACAATGTCGGCGCTCCATGCTCGTGTACGTTCGGCAATGATCACGCCGCACTCCGCATAGCGGTCGTCGGGGTAGTGTATCGATGCAGCTGCTCCGCGTTCCATTATTATCTCGTAGCCGCGCTCTATGAGCTGGCGAGCACCTTCGGGGGTGAGGGCAAACCGATGGTCGGTCGGGTCGGTCGATGCCGGAAGTCCGATGCTGAAGAGCCTGCGCCCTCTGGCCACGGCGGCCTCTTTGGGCATCGGGGTTATTACATTGTCGGTGGCAGAGGTGGTCATAAGTGTGATGTTGAGGCGTTAAGTTCAATGTTGAGCATCTCGGCAAATTGGGTCACGCTTTGAGAAATCATCTCGCGTGAGTCGAGCCAGTCGGCATCGAATATGTGATGCGCGCGGCTATAGTAGGGAGTGCGCTCGCGCAGTTGTGCGTCGATAAATGTGCGTAGCTCCTCGTCGTTGAGCGAGGCTATGAGCGGACGGCGCCGGCGCCCCACGCAAAGGCGTTGCCAGAGCCGCAGGGGGGAAGCGTTGAGCCACACCGTGGTGCCGGCTGCGTTCATGCGCTCCATATTGTCGAAGAAGCATGGCGTGCCCCCGCCGCAGCTTATTATGGTGTTCTCAAAACTGCTTACTTCGTGGAGCATACGGCGCTCTATGTCGCGGAAAGCCTGTTCGCCGCGCGTGGCGAATATGTCGCGTATGTTGGCGTGAAACCTACGCTCAATATAGTTGTCGAGGTCGATATACTGCAGCGCGCAACTGTGGCTCAGCGCTGTGCCGAGCGTAGTCTTGCCGCTGCCCATATAGCCTATCAGAAATATCGGATTCATCTTCAGAGTGGGGGCGCTTTGAGGAGTCGCTCACAAAAGTAGTAAAACCATTGTAATATTCGTATCTTTGCCATCAGATTAATTACCAATACCCTATACAATGTTTTACCAATACCCTATGGCGCTTACTGTAACGCTTCTTTGTGTTATGGTCTTGAGTATTAGCGTATTATGGGGGGGGTAAAAGTCTGCTGACATTTTCATTGCAGGCAACCCTCCCTCTACGCGGATTGCTTGCAATTCTTATTATCGCCGATCATTTCGGCAATGTGTTTGGCGACCAATGGCCCTTTACCTCCGGTTGGTGCTGGTGGGGCGGCACATCGGTGGCCTGTTTCTTTTTTATGAGCGGTTACGGTCTTGCTGTGTCGTATCTCAAAGCGCCGGTGGCCTATCTCTCCACTTTCTTCAGCAAACGTTTCTCACGGCTTCTGCCGCCGTTTGTTCTCCTCACCGTGGTAGCGATTGGTCTTCGTATATGGTTGCTGCATGAGAGCGGCACCGATATTCTGAGCGGCTTTATTCACGGGCACCCGCCGTTGTGGACTTCATGGTTTATCTTTGCTCTGCTATATTATTATGTAGCTTTCTATCTGAGCTGCCGGCTGATGCGCCAACCCCTCAGGGCAGGTATTATGCTTGTAGCGCTCACGTTGCTTTACATGATATGCGTGCGGCGCCTCGGTTGGGGCGGTTATTGGTACAGCAGCATCATGGCCGCCAACGTCGGCTACTTTGTGGCCGTATATAGCCGGGCCGTAGACAAGGCTATCAGCCAAAAAGCACGACTTGTGCTTCCGTTGCTGGCCGTATCTCTTATTGTTGCCGCTCTTGCGGCAGCTTACAGGCGCGAATACTTCCAGCCGCTGCTCACATTGGCGCTCCCGGCGGTGGTGTATGCAGTGATAGTGACACGGCATGTGCGGTGGCCGCGTCTGTTGGTGTGGATAGGTGGTTTCTCATACGAAGTGTATCTTGCGCAAGGACTGTTGGCCGGCCTGATACCCTATTTGACACCCGCTGTTGCTGTCGTTCTGTTTCCTGTGGGCTCGGTCATGTTGGCTTATCTGCTTCACCGGTTCGACGGCATGCCGTTTTTACATCGGCTCAGGGCGTAGGCTGTAGGTGGAGCGTAGCTCCTCGAAGGCATCTGGGCGCGCCCGCAAGGCGCGTGTATCGATGGCGGGGTCGTAGCTGTCGATGAGGGCCTGTGCCGTTACCGACGCGGGAGCATCGGGCACTTCCGGCTCTATGCGTGGCACCTCCTCTCCGAAATGACGGCATACAGCCTCGACCGCCATTTTTGTGGCGCGAGCTTTCCCCTCGCGGGAGTAACCGGCGATATGCGGGGTGGCGTAGGCCGCTTTCTCAAGCAGCAGGGGCGAGATATTCGGTTCCCCTTCCCAGCAGTCTATCACGGGGGCGTCGGCTTTGCCGGTGGTTATCGCCTCGATGAGCGCGGCGGTATCCACTACCGCTCCACGCGCCGCATTGATTATTATGGGCTTACGTCTGAGCAGCGGCAACAGGCTGCTGTTGAAAAGATGGTGCGTGGAATCCTCGCCCACAGTTGTATAAGGTGTGTGGAAGGTAATCACGTCGGCGCGCCCGGCAATTTCGCTGAGCGATACAAACGCTTCCTGGCCTTTACGGCGCGCGCGCGGCGGGTCGCATAGTAGCACTTCCATGCCGAGGGCGCGGGCCCAGCGTTCAACTATCTTTCCTACATTACCCACGCCCACTATGCCTAAGGTGAGAGGCTTTGAACCGCGGAGCCTTAGCACCGACGAGAGCACATACTGCGCCACGGCCGGGGCATTGCATCCGGGTGCGTTGCACACCTTTATGCCGCGGGCTTCGCACCAGGGTATGTCTACATGGTCGAGCCCGATGGTGGCTGAGGCAACTATGGAACAGGGCGATGAACCAAGCAATGCGGCATCGCACTTCACGCGGGTCCGCGTCACAAGCGCGTCGGCATTTTGCATCACCTCGGGTGTGATTTGTGCGGGCTGCAGATAGTCGACCGTTGCCCAGCTCTCCATCACCCCGCGGATGAAGGGGATATTGGCTTCTACAACTATGTGTGGATGTGCAGGGGTATTCATATTGTCAGGGATGGGTTAAAACAGCAGCCATATGCCGCAGGCAAGGTATAGCAAAATGCACGCCGCCACAGCCAGATAGCCGCTGCGGTTGGAGCGCAGACTCAGGCACAGCGCCGTCTGCAGCGCGAGCATAGTGAGCATTACCGGCAGATATGACGCCGCATGGGCGAAATCGAACGCCGGCGCAATTGCCGTCCATAGCGATAGCAGCGCCAGCACGCCGTTGTTGGCGCGGGTTTTGGCGTTGTGGCCGTAGATGGTGACGGTATTGACGAGCGTAAGCACAATAGTGAAAATAGCCGCGCCGGGTATCAGGATCCTCAGCGCAACGGGCCACGCCGAGAGCAAGGCTGCGGAGGGGAAGGTTATAGCGGGAGCGCGGAGAGCGTCGAGGCTGAAGAGGTCAAATCCCCAACCTATCCAAACAGGCACCGCAAGGCCTATGGCGGCTGCAAGGATGGTGCGCAGCGACATGCAGCGCATCTGCCCGCACGCCAGTATCATAGGAAGCGCGTATCCGACGTAGGCATAGTCGAATATGGTGCCGGCAGATAGCATGCAGAATACGAAAAACACCCTGCGTGTGCCGTTGGGCCGCTGATACAGGGTATAGAGCAGCATCACGCAGTATACAAGCACCGCGCACATCACCGTTCCCGAATTGAGACCGGTGCAGAGCGACGGCACCACAGCCACGCCTAAGGCGTAAAGACCTATGTATATGCGCGATGTGGAGTGTGTGATAAAATACCAGCGGTTGAGCATCCACAACAGAAATCCCACCGCAGCAATCACAAGCAGATTGACTGTGGCCGAACTTCCGGGCGATGCAATGTGTATGCCCGAGGCACCGTCTACGAGCGATGCCGGAGTGTAGGGAGCGGGTGTCTGACCGGAGAGCATCCATGCGCAGTAAAAGATTACTGCGGTCAAGATAAGCGCACCGGCACCCCAGGGGCCCGAGAGCACCCTGCTGATTTTCTTCTCGAAATTTCTCACTTGGCGAGGGCCATCACATCGCGACCAATGTCGCTACGATAATATTTCTTATCAAAATCTACCTTCTCGGCTCCGCTGTAGCACTTGGCAAGAGCATCGGCAATGTCGGTGCCGGTGGCGCTGAGCGCTATCACACGGCCGCCCGAGGTGAGTATCCGGCCCTCGGCGTCGGTCTTTGTGCCGGCGTGAAAGGCAATGCAGGGGAGCGAGGCGTCGAGGCCGGTAATCTCGAATCCCTTCCCGTAAGCCTCGGGATAACCGCCGCTCACAAGCATCACAGTGGCGGCGCTCTTCGGAGATATTTCGAGCGGCACGGAGCCTAAATCGCCGGCGGCGGCGGCAGCCATGAGGCGGCCTAAGTCGCTGTCTATGCGCAACATCACCGATTCGGTCTCGGGGTCGCCCATACGCACGTTGTATTCTATTACCATCGGCTCACCTTTCACGCTGATAAGGCCCAGAAATATAAATCCGCGATAGTCGATGCCATCCTTTATGAGCCCGTCTACGGTGGGGCGTATTATGCGTTCGTCGACCTTGCGCATAAACTCCTCGTCGGCAAATGCTACGGGGCTGACAGAGCCCATGCCGCCGGTGTTGAGGCCGGTATCGCCTTCGCCCACACGCTTGTAGTCTTTGGCTACGGGTAGCACACGGTAGCCGCCGTGGCCGTCGGTGAGCACAAACACCGAGCACTCTATGCCGCTGAGAAATTCCTCAATCACCACCGTGGCCGACGATTGGCCGAATTTGCCGCCGAGCATTTCGGCGAGCGAGGCGCGGGCATCGGCGAGCGACGGCTCTATGAGCACACCCTTGCCTGCCGCAAGTCCGTCGGCCTTAAGCACATAGGGGGCTTCGAGGGTTTCGAGAAACTCATAGCCTTGGTTGATGGTCTCGGCTGTGAATGCGCGGTAGCGTGCTGTGGGTATGGAGTGGCGCTGCATAAACTCTTTGGCAAACTCCTTGCTCCCTTCGAGGCGCGCCCCTTCGCGTGAGGGGCCGACAACGAGCAGTGCGGGGCAGTGCTGCGCCATGTAGTCGGTGATGCCGGCCACAAGAGGGTCTTCGTTGCCTACCACGAGCATTTCAACCGCGTTTTCTTCGATGAAGCGGCGCACCGCGTCGAAATCGAGCGGATTGAGCGCCACGTTGGTGCCGTAGGCTGATGTACCTCCGTTGCCCGGAGCTATGAAAAGTTTGTCGACAATCTGACTTTGAGCCGTTTTCCAGGCCAGGGCTGACTCCCGTCCGCCCGATCCGAGTAGCAATACGTTCATTTTTTGGTGATTTTGGAAACAAAGATACTCCATAATTTGCGAATATCTTTTACCTTTGTGTAAGTTTTTGCATTAGATACCATGTTTTCAGGAATAGTAGAAGAGGCGGCCACCATCATGGCCGTGACCGACGAAGGCACAAATCGCCATCTGAGAGTGAAATGTACGTTTGCCGACCAACTGACCATTGACCAGTCGGTTGCACACAACGGTGTGTGTCTCACCGTGGTAGCCCTCAACCCTGACGGCACTTATACCGTAACGGCCATAGAGGAGACCCTGCGCCGCAGCAATCTCGGCCGCCTTGCGCCGGGGTCGCAGGTCAATCTCGAGCGGTCGATGAAAATCGACGGACGCCTCGACGGCCACATAGTGCAGGGCCACGTTGACTGCACAGCGGTGTGCAGCAAGATTGAGCAGGCTGACGGCAGCCATTACTTCACTTTCACGTATGATGTGCCCGCAGAGCTTGAGCGGCAGGGCTATTTCACCGTCGAAAAAGGCTCTGTGACGGTCAATGGCGTGAGTCTCACCGTATGCGATTCGGCCCCCGGCCGTTTCAGCGTGGCTATAATTCCCTACACCTTCGAGCATACCAATTTCTGCCACATCAAAGAGGGTACGGTGGTAAATATAGAGTTCGACATACTCGGCAAGTATGTGGCCCGGCTCGCACAGATACCCGGAAAGTAAGATGTAGCGCCGAGGGGTCGTTTAAACTTTTTTTGCACCCAC
>JAGAUN010000070.1 GCA_017620715.1 Muribaculaceae bacterium
AGACAAGCTGCTCTATGCCGCCGACTGCGACGCTTACTTCGTAATCCGACCTATAAGCCGTCAGCAGGTAGTGGAATGGAGGAGCAAAATTATCTATGTCTACTACCTTTACAAGTGCCGTCTGCAACCGGTCAATCTCTTTGGCGGTCGCATCGTCAGCGAGGACGAGGATGCCGAGCAGGTGGAGATTGAGTTTGTTCCGGCATGGATAGACGATACCGAGGAGAAATACGGTCGTGTGCTGTTCCTTTCCTTCTCCGGCTACGACGAGGACACCAATACCACGAGCGAGGACGACAACGATCATCCGTTTCAGAAAACGCATACCGTATCATCGCTCGAAGCCGGGGAGAAAGAGAAGAAATCGGAATATTACGACTGCATCTATATCGGCTGGTACGATGGCTCGAACTACTATCAGGGGAGCCACCTGCCGTATCCTAATGTCGAGAACATCGTTATCGCCGACGACTGGAGCAATTTCAGTTACGCCCATTTCTCCCTCCGCATCAACGACCGACAAGTGCGGCGCGGGCAGATTATCCACAACATTGAGCCGAAATTGAAAACGACCTTCAAATTCCTCTCCGACAACATTCCCGATGTCCGCTCTGTTTTCCTCATACGAGGCAAACGCTACATCTGCGAAAAAATAACTGCGACCTTTACCGAAAACGGTATGTCGCAGTTACTCAAAGGCGTTTTCTACCAGATAGTCGAATAAGAAAATTTTGTTACCGGGTAACAATCCCAATTATAGTGGAGTAACAAAAAAGAGGTCAGCCGACCTCTTTTCTTGTCTTGTTACCTTACGTGGTTCTTTCTCGGTTCTCGTTTTCGCTATCCTTGCTTGTACTCTCTGATAATCAAAGAGGTAACACTTTTCTTAGGATAACAACGCAGAAGCCTACGCATATATATGAATTTTACAGCCAACATGGTGTTACATCTTAAATAAAATGCAACGCCAGGGCTGATATTATCATATCCACGAGACATCTATCGTTGCTCAACCCTTGACATGAACATGAATTTTGCGAGAATTTATGATAGTCAAGAATCAGCGTGGATAAACGCTTTTCATTATGTCTGTATCCCGCCGCTCAAACCCCGACCGGGACTGTGCATAGCAATCTACAACCGCAAAGTTAATAGTTTTTTCTAAGGGTTCATCCATTCAGGCTCTCAAATCTTTAGAAACTCACATGGCCCTATAGCGCAAAATATGTTAAAGCGTAGCGCCATAAGCGATATTATAGCTATCTTTGCATTTATCACCAATCTGACATACAACACAGACCATGAATCTTCGACATATATTTTCGGCCGCTCTCACGGCCACCTCGATAGCCTCGTGGGCATGCACGGGGCTCATAGCCACTCCCGGCGCTACGGCCGACGGCTCGGCCCTCGTAACTTATGCCGCCGACTCACATACCCTATACGGCGAGTTGTACCACACACCGGCAGCCGACCACCCCGCCGGCTCTATGCGTGCCGTGATAGATTGGGACACAGGCAAACCGCTCGGCGAGATACCACAGAAAGCCCATACATACACAACCATAGGCAATATGAACGAGCACGGCCTCGCCATAACCGAATCGACATGGGGCGGCCGCCCCGAACTCGAAGGATCGGGCATGATTGACTACGGCTCGCTCATATACATCACTCTCGAACGTGCTCGCACCGCCCGCGAAGCCATCAAGACCATGACCGACCTGGTCGACACCTACGGCTACGCAAGCTCGGGCGAATCATTTACCATTGCCGACCCCGACGAGGTGTGGATAATGGAGCTCATAGGCAAAGGGGCCTCCGACAAGGGCGCCGTATGGGTAGCGCTCCGCGTGCCCGACGGCTACATATCGGGGCACGCCAACCACAGCCGCATACACCGCTTCGACACCGAGCATAAATCAGACACTGTGCTTTACAGTCCCGACGTGATATCGTTTGCCAAAAGCAAAGGATACTACTCGGGCCCGGATGCCGACTTCAGCTTCTCGCGCGCCTATGCCGTGTACGATGCCGGCGCCCTGCGCGGATGCGACGGTCGCGTGTGGAGCTACTACAACCGCTTTGCCCCCGATATGAACCGCTATCTTCCCTGGATACTCAACGGCGCCGGCACCCCCCTTCCGCTCTGGGTGAAACCCTCGCGCCCCCTCACTGCGGCCGACCTCAAGGAGATGATGCGCGACCATTTTGAAGGTACACCGCTCGACATGACTCTCGACGCCGGAGCAGGCCCCTACAGCGTGCCTTACCGCTGGCGTCCGCTCACCTTCACCGTCGACTCGGTAGAATACACTCATGAGCGCGCCATAGCCACACAACAGACAGGCTTCTCGCTCGTGGCACAGCTGCGCCGCTCAGCCCCCGACCTGATGAAGGGCATACTGTGGTTTGGCGTTGACGACGCCAATACATGCGTATACATCCCCATGTACAGCTGCCTCACAAGCGTGCCCCACGAATTTGCCGTGGGCAACGGCGACCTCTACACCATAAGCCGCGATGCCGCCTTTTGGGTCACCAATATGGTAGCCAACCAGGCATATCACCGCTATTCGCAGATGATACCCGACATACGCCGTGTGCAGCGCGCTCTCGAAGACAGCATACAGGCCGAGGTCGATATACTGTATGACGAAGTGGCATCGCTCGACCCCGACGTGGCACGCCGCTTTCTCAACGACCACTCGGCACACTGGGCACGGCAATATGTAAAGCAGTATTCCGACCTCAACGACTACCTGCTTGTAAAATACCTCGACGGCAACGTGAAACGCGAGGACGCTCCGGGCCAATTCAGCCGCAACCCCTACGGGCTGCCCGAGTATCCGCAATTTCCCGGTTACGACAACCGCTATTATCGCTCTATAGCCACCGACCCGGAGCGCGGCGAAATACTGCGCGTACAGCCCATCGAACAACAATAATCCCCGCCCACAACTATCTTAGCCAAATATTCAAGCCATGACACAGCACCAGATTACAATACCGTATCAGGAGGCCAAATACACAGAACTGACAGCCGACGACCGCCAACTCGTAGACCTCGCCCGCGAAGCCACCAACCGCTCCTACGCCCCCTACAGCCACTTTCACGTAGGAGCCGCCATCCGTCTCGACGACGGCACCACCGTGACCGGTGCCAACCAGGAAAACGTAGCATTCCCATCGGGTACCTGCGCCGAGCGCACAGCCTGCTACTACGCGCACGCCGCTCACCCCCACACCCCCTTCGCCGCCATAGCCATAGCCGCACGACAGGCCGACGGCACGCCCGTAGCCACCCCCGTAGCCCCTTGCGGCGCCTGCCGCCAGGCACTGCTGCAATACGAAATGATAGCCGGCCACAACGTACGCGTGCTGCTCGTAGGCGCCGACAGCATCTATCTCTTGCCCTCCGTAAGCAGCCTGTTGCCCTTCGCTTTCACAGAATTTTGAAAAAATATTTGCATAA
>JAGAUN010000071.1 GCA_017620715.1 Muribaculaceae bacterium
ATCTCGCGGCATACGCCGAAGATGTAGCGGGCCCACTGCTGTTTGGGAGCATCTTCCTCGTTGAGGCCAAATTCGGTATACTCGTCAATGTCGATAGAGTAAACGCGTACTTTGTCGGTGCCGTTGGGAAGTATTTCGGCCATGATGACCTTGTCGATGGCGCCGGGGAATACGAATCCGCCGTTGTAGTCGGTGTGTTCGCCAATGAGATTGAAACGTCCGGGGGCTACGAAGAGAATGCCTTTCTGGCCGAAGCGCGACAGAAAGTGCTCATTGATTTTGTCTTTCATGATTTAATGTGATATGATTGTAGGTAATTATTTGATTACTGAGTTGAGCCATGCTTTAAACTCGGCTTTAGTCATGGACCCTACTTTGAACAGTGGTTTTTTGCCGGGCAAAATCACCACAACGGTGGGTATGGAGGTAACCCCGAGCTGGGCTGCGAGTTCGCCGTTGGTGTCAACGTCGGCGGCATAGAAGTCAGCTTTAGCTGCCATTTCGGCCGCTACCTGATGATATACGGGTTTGAACTGCATGCAAGGGCCGCACCATGTGGCCCAGCAGTCTATTATCACCGGTTTTTTCACGGCTTTGGGGAGTTTGTTGTCGGTTATGTTTTTTACTGCCTGTACCTTAGGGGCGGCAGCGGGTGCGACTGATTCGGCCGGCGACGCTTCGGGAGCGGGGGCTGCGTTTGAGCAAGAGGCTATGGCAATGGCTGCGGCTGCAAATAGATAGGTAAGTTTCATGTGCTGATTATGTAAATGATATTGGGTTATGACAAATATAGTGAATATTCGGAGAAATATAATAGCGAATGTGGCTCCGATGGGCTGCTCGCGGTGGCGAAGCCAATTATATGAGCCAAATATACGAATAATCGGCGCAACTTGCTATTGCTTTGGCATTTTTTATGAATTAGTGATGTTAGTTGGCATTAGCCGGCGGCTGCACGGAGCGGCCGGTATGGGTATAAAAAAAGAGCGGCTCATACACTATCGGTGCACGAGTCGCAATTTTTTCTTGTATTGCTGTGTGTTAGCTTAGGCTTTTACGGAGTCAGCGGCAACGGTATCAGCAGCAACAGTGTCAGCAGCTACGGTGTCAACAACAGCAGCAGCTGTGTCCTGGCAGCATGAATCAGCTTTGCAAGTGTCAGCGTCGGTTTTAGCAGCATCGCCACCACCGCAAGCGAACATTGATACGCTCATAACAACAGCAAGAGATAAAAGTAACTTTTTCATTTCAATTGTGATTTTAGATAAATAAAACAATATTTTTAGCTTCAAAAACGACACAAAGGTAATACCTTTTTTTGATACAGCAAATATTTTTTAGCTTTTTTTTGGCACGGGTTGATTTTTCTGTAAAAAAATCGAAAAAATTGTGATGATTATGGCTAATTGTTAACATTTGTAGCCTTTTTGTCACTTTTGCGGTGCCTGAATTGGAGTATACCTGCGTTTTCTATATATTATATATGTGTATGGTCGGCTGCACGTCGGGCAATGGCGTTGGCCATCTTTACAGCTTTGGAGATGTGATTGCAGATATTGTCGCTGCCTATAAGGCGGGCTATACCGGCATTCTCGAGGGTGCGGGCCACCTTGTCGTTGACACCCGAGAGCACAATCTCTATACCCTCGCGTTGCGAGGAGTTGATGAGTATCTCGAGGTTGTGAATAGCGGTGGCGTCGATAAAGGGCACCTTGCGCATGCGCAGTATTCGCACTATCGGTTTCCGTTTCATAGAGGCACGCATGAGCTCGTCGAATTTTGTGGCTATGCCGAAGAAGAACGGGCCGTCGATTTCGTATACCTCAACGCCCTTGTCAACGTCGAGCACCTCATGTGCGGTAGAGTCGGTGCCGGCGGTGGCGTCGAGCTGCTCGGAGTAAACGCGTATCTGGGTGTTTTCGGTGACACGACGCAAAAAGAGTATTATGGCAAGCAACAGACCTATCTCTATGGCTATGGTGAGGTCGAATATCACGGTGAGCAGAAAGGTTACGGCCAGTACCGTAATGTCGCTCTTGGGGTTGTGAAGCATGCCGCGCACAGTGCGCCAGCCGCTCATGTTGTAGCTCACCACTATGAGCACTGCGGCCAGACAGGCCATGGGCACCATATTGATAAGCGGCATGGCGAAGAGGAATATGATGAGGAGCACAACAGCGTGTATTATGCCGGCTACGGGGGTGCGGCCGCCGTTGGTGATATTTGTCATGGTGCGGGCTATGGCCCCGGTTACGGGTATACCGCTGAAGAAGGGTACTATGAGGTTGGCTGCGCCCTGGCCTATGAGTTCGGTGTTGGTATTGGTGCGTGAGCCTGTGATACCGTCGGCAACGGTGGCCGAAAGCAGTGACTCGATGGCGCCGAGCATGGCTATGGTGAAGGCCGCGGGGAGTAGTTCGTTGATGGTCTCCATGCTCAGCACAAAGCCGTGGGGCTGGGGTATGTCGGTGGAGAGATTGCCGAAGCGGTCGCCGATAGTGTCGACATGGAAGCCGGGGCACGATGCCGATATTATCCACACGGCGGCGGTGACTACGATGATGGCGATAAGAGCTCCGGGCAGCTTCTTGGAGATGAGGGGCACCGTGGTGATGAGCAGAAGCGATACGAGGCCCACTGCCAGCGAGGCAATGTCGATATTTCCGAACGACCGGAAGTAGACACCCCATTTGCTTATGAAATCAGAGGGAACGTTGGTGAGCCCGAGGCCGAAGAAGTCGTTGATCTGTGTGGAGAATATCGTAAGGGCTATACCTGAAGTAAAGCCTATCACCACGGGGTAGGGGATAAATTTTATCACCGTGCCCAGATGGAAGAGACCCATAAGTATCAGTATCAGGCCTGCCATGGCAGTGGCTATATACAGTCCTTCAAGACCGTAACCGGCTATTATACCTGATATTATGACGATAAACGCGCCTGTGGGGCCGCCTATCTGCACCGAGCAGCCGCCGAGGGCCGACACGAGCAGACCGCCTATTATGGCTGTGATGAGTCCCACCGTAGGACTTACGCCGGAAGCTATGGCAAATGCGATGGCGAGCGGCAGAGCCACAATGCCCACCACAATACCGGCTATGAGGTCGGCCTTGAATTTTGAGCCTGAATAATGTGTAAGTGCCGAAAAAAGTTTCGGCTTGAATTGAATTGGTCCTGAAAAATTCATTCCTGTAGAATTAAGTACCTATATAATATAATGTGTTGAAACCTTATTATAGAAGTCGCGTGGGGCGCTCACGCGCTATGCCGCGACCCTAACTCGGGTGCAAAGATATAAAAAAATGTACAAACCAAGCGCCCCCGCGGCGATAAACGTTGCGGGGGCGCGATATAATAGATATGTGTATTAGAGCGTTACTTTGAGCCGAAGATTACGATGCGGTTCCAGTTGTTGGTGCCGTAGGGCTGGGTGGCGCTGCCGTATGCCTGGGTGTCAAGGCGGTCGGCTGCTATTCCGTAGGTGTCAACGAGGACTTTCTTGACTGCGTCTGCGCGACGCTGCGAGAGGGCCTGGTTGTATTCCGATGTACCGGTGTCGGCGTCGGCGTAGCCGGCTATGGTCACTTTGGCATCGGGATTAGCTTTGAGGTATTCGGCTATGTTGTATACATTTACCATTTCTTCGTCAGAGATTTCGGAAGAATTTATCTTGAAGCGTACGGTGGTGAGGATAGGAGTCTCAACGGTAGTGGCTTCGGTAGCTTTAACTTCGGGGCAGGGGAGCTGAGCGTTGGCTACTGCGAGAGCTGCTGCGGTAGCTGCGAGTTCGCCGCGGAGATCGTTGACCTGATTGTTGAGGTTGTTGATATAGCCAACGTAGTCGCAAGGATTGTATTTCTTGAAGTCGCGACCGCCGATGTTGAAGCTCAGGCCGCCGATAGCGGTGATATTGGCCTCGATAGGATCGCCCTGGGTGAAGTTGTTGAAGTTGTCGCCGTAGAACTGTGCGCGAGCTTCAGCAAAGAAATCGACATATTCGCACAAACGGAAACGCAACTGGAAACCGACTGAAACTGGGAGCAGCCATTGTGATTTGCGGTGACCGTTGAGATGTGTGCGCAGGTCGTTGCCTTCTAAACCTTTATAATCCCATACGTATGTGCCGCCTACACCTACAAACGGTATGAACGAGAATACACGGTCGGGGTTTACGCCGCAGCAGGAGGTTGTCATATCCCACATAAGGTCAGCGTTGAGGGTAGCCATCTGGGCTTTGTCTTTGAGCATGAAGTCCCAGCGCATTTTACCGTACATACCGGAGAGGCGTACGCCTAAATAGGGGCTGAACCAGTGGCCTACACCTATATTATATACGGCAGATACGCGACGTTTGGCATCGCCGAGTTCGGCGGGCAATTCTTTTTCAACGAAGGGCACTTGTACACCGGCACCGAGCTGGATGAACCAGTTGTCGCGCCATGACGAATAGTAATGATCCTTGCATTCCACAAGTTCACCTACTCCAACTGTGGTCTCTTCTACAACCACTGTTTCTTGGGCTTGAGCGGCGGGAGCAGCGAGTATGCATGCGCCGAAAGCTAATGCAGATAGTAATTCGATTTTCATCACGATAAATATTTAATAAGACTTTTTGATATGAAATAAAATTGTTGAAACGAAGTTGTGGTCTCGGCTTGCGGGCTGATGCTGCTTTGAGACGATTTTGATAATATAACAAGGGCATTTTTAGTAATGTTCCAAAAAATTTAAAGAATATTGTATGCTTTTTTGTAAAGAGAGGTTATTTAGGCTCTTATTGCCGTTAACATATATTGAGTTGAAGTGTCGGGGAAAAGTAGTATCTTTGCTGACTGAATAAGCCGATTCAATTCGCCGTATCATAGTCTTGCATACCTCAACTCACATACCATCAACGCCTAAGAGAGTGGCTATATTGGGCTCAACAGGCTCGATAGGCACGCAGGCGCTCGACATAATAGAGGCTCATCCGCAAAGATTTAAAGCGCACGTGCTTGTGGCCGGCCGCAATGTTGACTTGCTCATAGAGCAGGCGCGCAAGCACAGGCCGGCTCTGGCAGTGATAGCCGCTGAGAGCGGGTATGAAGCTCTCAGCCGCGCCTTGCAGCCTCTGGGCATAGCCACAGCAGCCGGTGCTCAAGCGGTGGCCGATGCCATGACACTGGCTGAGGTTGACACAGTGCTCACGGCAACAGTGGGTTACAGTGGCCTGGCTCCCACTATAAGTGCCATCAAAGCAGGCAAGGATATTGCTTTGGCCAATAAAGAGACTCTGGTGGTAGCCGGCGATCTGGTCAACAAAATGTTGGGAGAGTCCACTTCCAGAATCTATCCGGTCGACTCCGAGCACAGCGCCATAAGGCAATGTCTTGCAGGGGAGCATCACTCGGCGGTGCGACGACTGATTATCACCGCATCGGGCGGCCCTTTCCGCGCCATGAGTCGTGAGCAGATGCAGCGTGTGACTGTTGACCAGGCTCTGGCTCACCCCAACTGGCACATGGGTGCAAAAATCACTATCGATTCAGCCTCGATGGTCAATAAAGCATTTGAGATAATAGAGGCACACTGGCTGTTCGGCATTCCTCACAAATGCATTACCCCGGTGGTGCATCCGCAATCGATAGTGCACTCTATGGTAGAGTTTGCCGACGGCGCCGTAAAAGCGCAACTCGGCACCCCCGATATGCATCTCCCTATCAGCTATGCCCTTGCCGGCGACGAACGGCTGCGCTCACAGAGTAAACCGCTGAGCCTTGCAGATATAGCGCATCTTACGTTCGAGGCTCCCGACTATGATCGCTTCCCCTGTCTGTCGTTGGCCACTCTCGCCTTGGAGAGGGGCGGCAACACGGCCTGCGTAATCAATGCCGCCAACGAAGTGGCCGTTGAGGCCTTTCTGCACCGCCGCATAGCTTTCACCGATATATATAATTTAATACGCCATACGCTTGAGCATATTGACTTTGTGCTATCGCCTTCGTATCACGATTATGTCGATACCAATGCCGCAGCCGTGGCTTTTGCCCGCAGCGCGGTAGATGCCGGCGCGATTCCAGCGTATTCATATTAACATAATGCCAAATCAATTTATGGAAACATTTTTCATAAAAGCTGTACAACTTATCGCCTCTCTTGCCTTTCTGGTAATAATACATGAATTCGGGCACTACATCATAGCAAGAGCATTCGGCATCAAGGTTGAGAAGTTTTATCTGTTTTTCAACCCCTGGTTCAGCATCTTCAAGTGGAAACCGAAACCTGCCGCCACGCCCAAACTGGATAAGAATGGCAAACCGAAGGCTACGTGGCGCGACACCGAGTACGGTATCGGATGGTTGCCGTTGGGCGGCTATGTGAAGATAGCGGGCATGATTGACGAATCGATGGACAAGGAGCAGATGAAGCAGCCCGAACAGCCGTGGGAATTCCGCTCGCGGCCTGCTTATCAGCGGTTGTCGGTGATGCTCGCCGGCGTGGTTTTCAACTTCATCCTCGCAATACTCATATACGCAGGCATCGCCTTTTACTGGGGCAAGCAGTACACTCCGCTTGAAACCGCCTATGAGGGCATGGACTTCTCTCACGCGGCACAAGATGCGGGATTTCGCGACGGCGACGTGATACTCGAAGCCGACGGGCAGCGTGTGGATATGTCAGACAATACCGCTCTGTATCATATTGCCGACGCCAAGACCGTGAAGGTGCTCCGTGATTCGAAAGATACGATATGTATAACGCTACCAAGCGATTTCATATTGAAGATTAACAACGATGAGGGATTTATGCAGTATCGTCTGCCGGTGTTCATAGACCGTGTGCAGGGCGGTTCGGCGGCATCGGAAGCCGGGCTGGAATCGGGCGACCGTATTGTGGCCGTTGGCGGGTTCCCCACACCGTCGTATACCGAACTGACTAAGCATCTTCAGGAGGCGAAAGACCGCGATGTGCTTCTCACCATAGAGCGCGACGGCAAGGAGTTGGAACTTACCGCCCATCCGTCGGCCGACGGCAAACTCGGGTTTAATCTCAAACCGCTTTCCGAAGTATACCCCTCGGAGCGCTTGCGCTACTCCTTCTTCGCCGCTTTTCCCGCCGGCTGGGAGCTGGGCACATCGACATTAGGCGCCTATGTAAGCTCAATGCGCCATGTCTTCTCAGTAGAAGGTGCCAAGAGCATAGGTGGATTCGGCGCTATAGGCGGAATGTTCCCCGACCGCTGGAACTGGCTGTCGTTCTGGGAAATAACGGCATTCCTTTCGGTGGTGCTCGCCTTCATGAATATTATACCCATACCGGGGCTCGACGGAGGCCATGCGCTGTTTGTGATTATAGAGATAATAATACGCCGCAAGCCCAGCGAGAAGATTATAGAATATTCGCAGTATGCCGGTATGATGTTCCTGCTGTTGCTGCTTGTGTATGCCAACGGAGCCGACATAGTACGTGCAATTCTCAACTGACAAGGCTATGACTTATCCCGAAATAATACTTCATCGCGGCAAAGAGGAGTCGCTGCTGCGTTTTCATCCCTGGGTTTTCTCCGGCGCCATACGCCATCTTCCCAAAGATATAGAGGAGGGCGATGTGGTAAGAGTCTTTGCCGCCGACGGCCGCATGCTCGGCACAGGCCATTATCAGATAGGCTCTATTGCAGTGAGAATACTTACGTGGGACGATGAGCCTATTGATGACGACTTCTATGTGCGGCGCCTCACGGCTGCCTACAATATGCGGCGTGCACTGGGCATAGCTTCGCCCGACACTACCGCTTACCGCATGGTGCACGGCGAGGGCGATTTCTTGCCCGGACTGATTGTGGATGTGTACGGTGATACCGCCGTGGTACAGGCGCATTCGCCCGGCATGCATTTTGCGCGTAACATGGTGGCTCAGGCCCTTGTAAAAATCACCGGCTCGGGTATATGCAATGTATACTATAAGTCGGAAACGACATTGCCGTATAAAGCGCAGCTCGATGCCACCAACGAGTATCTGATAGGCGATTTTACTACAGATGTGGCTGTGGAACAGGGGCTCAAGTTTCATGTCGATTGGCTGCGCGGCCAAAAGACAGGCTTCTTCGTTGACCAGCGTGACAACCGCATGCTGCTCCAGCACTACTCGCACGGGCGCAAAGTGCTCAACATGTTCTGCTACACAGGCGGCTTTTCGGTATATGCACTTCGCGGAGGGGCCACGGAGGTCTGCTCGGTCGACAGCTCGGCAAAGGCCATAGCCCTGACTGAGGCCAATGTGGCTCTCAACTTCGCTGATACGGCTCCACATAGGGCCGAGGCGGTAGATGCATTCGATTACCTCGCTCAGATGCCGACCGGCCGCTATGATCTGATAATACTCGATCCGCCTGCGTTTGCCAAGCACCGTGGCGCGTTGAAAAACGCCCTGCGCGGCTACCAGCGTCTCAATGCCAGGGCATTCGAGAAGATTGCTCCCGGCGGCATTTTGTTTACCTTCTCATGCTCACAGGCTGTGAGCCGCGAGCAGTTCCGGCTTGCCGTATTTTCAGCGGCAGCCCAGACCGGGCGACGCGTGCGCATCCTGCATCAGCTCACGCAGCCGGCCGACCATCCGGTCAACATCTATCATCCTGAGGGCGAATACCTCAAAGGTCTGGTGCTCTATGTAGAATAACAGGAATATCAAAATCTCATACTCCATAATAATGTCAACGATAACGAAAGCCCTTATGGCTGCAACAATTTCCCTTACATCAATGGCTTCGACGGGCGCAAAGGCCGAACCGTTCAATTACCACGTAGATAATTTTGCCGATATAGAAGTGCTCCGCTATCAGGTGCCCGGTTTTGAATCGCTTACTCCGCAGCAGCGCCTCCTTATATATTATCTCACAGAGGCCGCTATTGCCGGCCGCGATATACTTTGGGATCAGAACAGCCGTTATGGCCTCGAGTTGCGACAATTGCTCGAATATATCTACACCCATTACGAGGGCGACCGTTCGTCGGCCGATTTCAAAGCGTTTGAAACCTACCTCAAGCAGGTGTGGTTTGGCAACGGTGTATACCATCACTACTCGATGGATAAATTCACACCAGCATTCTCGCGTGATTTTTTCATGGAGCAGTTGGCCAAGGTACCGGTTTCGGTGCAGGGCAAACATACAGCCGAGATTATACGGTTGATTTTCGACCCCGAGTTTCTGCCCAAGAAGGTGAATCAAGCCGACGGGGTAGACCTGATTCTCACCTCCGCAACCAATCTTTATGGCGATGGTGTTACCCAGCAGGAGGTTGAGGATTACTATAACGCGCTCAAGGATACCACCGACGCCACTCCCGTTTCGTATGGTCTCAATACACGTGTGGTGAAGGAAAACGGCCGGATTGTAGAGCAGACATATCGTCTCGGCGGCATGTATTCCGATGCCATTGCCCGCATTATCGACAATCTTACCAAGGCGCTTGATTATGCTGAAAACGACACTCAGCGCCAGGTGATTGAGAAGCTGATTTCGTACTACCGCTCGGGAGATTTGAAAGAGTTTGACGATTACTCTATAGCGTGGGTCAACGATTTGGCCTCGCAGGTTGACTTTATCAACGGTTTCATCGAGAGCTACGATGACCCGCTGGGGATGACCGGCAACTGGGAATCGATTGTCAATTTTAAAAATATACCCGCGAGTCACCGCACCGAGGTGATTTCCGATAATGCACAGTGGTTTGAAGATCATTCGCCTGTAGATGCACGTTTCCGCAAAGAAAAGGTAAAAGGAGTGTCAGCCAAAGTGATTACAGCCGCGATACTCGCCGGCGATTCCTACCCCGCTACCCCTATCGGCATCAACTTGCCCAACGCCAACTGGATACGTGCCGTTCACGGTTCGAAATCGGTAACAATTGAAAATATCACTGAAGCCTACGACGCTGCATCGCACGGCAATGGATTCAACGAGGAATTTGTGCCCGATACTGCTATCTGCAGTCTGATGGACCGCTATCTCTTCATCACCGATAATCTCCATACCGACCTGCACGAATGTCTCGGTCACGGTTCAGGACGTTTGCTGCCCGGTGTTGACCCCGACGCTCTCAAAGCGCACGGTTCTACACTCGAAGAGGCCCGTGCCGACCTTTTCGCTCTGTATTATCTGGCTGATCCCAAGCTCATCGAGCTCGGCCTGCTCGATAACCCCGATGCCTACAAAGCCGAATATTATAAGTATATGCTCAATGGTCTCATGACCCAATTGATGCGCATAGAGCCCGGTAAGGATGTGGAGGAAGCGCATATGCGCAACCGCAAGCTCATAGCCGAATGGGCACTGCGTGCAGGCGCCCCCAAAAAGGTGGTGGAACTGGTTAAGCAAAACGGCAAGACCTATCTCGTAATCAATGATTATGAGGCTTTAAGAGGTCTCTTCGGGAAATTGCTTGCCGAGATACAGCGCATAAAGAGCGAGGGCGATTACGAAGCCGGGCGCCGTCTTGTAGAGGAATATGCTGTGAAGGTTGATCCCGAACTCCATCGCGAGGTGCTCGACCGCTACAGTCATCTCTCCATCGCTCCATACAAAGGCTTTGTCAATCCGGTTTATACTCTCGTGACAGATTCCGAGGGTCAGCCCGTTGATGTTACCATCAGTTACGAAGAAGATTATCCGGCACAGATGCTCCGCTACGGCCGCGATTATTCCCCGCTTACAAGTAAGTGATGATTCACGAAGAGTTTGCTTCTAATCTGCTTGAAACCGCGGTGACCGAGCTCTCGCGTCTACCCGGTGTAGGTAGGAAAACGGCCTTGCGTCTGGCCCTCCATCTGCTTCGCAGAGACGAGAGTCAGAGCGTAGCTTTAGGCGAGGCTATCATCGACCTGCGCCGCAACATACGCTATTGCCGTCAATGCCATAATATCTCGGAGACAGACTTATGCGCAGTATGCTCGTCGCCTACACGCCAACAGAGCACTGTGTGTGTGGTTGAGAATGTATCGGATGTAATGGCCATTGAGCGAACCCGCCAGTATCAAGGCGTGTACCACGTGCTCGGAGGGGTGATTTCTCCTATGGATGGCATCGGCCCCGATATGATAGAGATTGAATCACTGGTGGAGCGTGTGGCTTCGGGGAGTGTAGAGGAAGTGATCTTAGCCCTGCCCGCCACTATGGAGGGCGATACCACAAACTTCTATATATACCGCAAACTGTCGGCCTATCCCGAGGTAAAGATTACGCAGCTTGCCCGCGGTGTGGCTATAGGCAACGAACTCGAGTATACCGACGAGGTTACGCTTGGCCGTAGCCTCATACACCGCACATTGTTCAGCGAATCCTTCACACAGAGATGATTACCGATGGTGTTATATATCTGCGTGCACCTGAGCCTATTGATCTGGAGCCGATGTATGAGGTGGAAAACGACCGCTCGCTGTGGCTTTTCAGCGCAGTGCGTGCGCCGATGTCGAAATATCGCATCAAGGAGTTTGTGACCTCATACGATGCCAATATACTTGCTACCGACAGCGGGCGTTTCACCGCCTGCCGCGTAGAGGATAATTCGGTGGTGGGGTTCGTAGACTATTTTGAACTCGATGCCGTGAACCGCCGGGCAGGTATAGGGTTGGTGATACGGCACGATGAGCGCGGACACAGCTACGGTACACGTTGCATCAGCCTTTTAGCCGACTACTTTGGCGGTGAACTGGGGCTGCATTCCCTTTGGGCGGTGATTTCGCAAAGCAACAAGGCATCTCAGGCCTCTTTCGAGGCCGCGGGGTTTAAATCTTCGGGATGTCTGCGCAGCTGGATTCGCAACGGACAAAGCTATACCGATGCACTTATATACCAGCGTATTCTCTAAGGGCCGTTAACATTTATTGTCGAACCGGCTCTAAGCCTAAAAATCGGCAACCGTCTTGCGTATCGCGGTGAGTTGCTCCAGAAGTTTGGGAAGCTCGTCAAGTGGAAGCATATTGGCTCCGTCGCTCTTGGCCGAGTGGGGAGTGGGGTGAGTCTCTATAAATAGACCGTCGACTCCCACTGCAACTCCGGCACGTGCTATGGTTGCAATAAGGTCGGGGCGACCGCCGGTAACTCCGGCCGGCTGATTGGGCTGCTGTAGCGAATGTGTGGCGTCGAGTATCACGGGGCAGCCGAACGACTGCATGGTGGGTATGCCGCGATAGTCGACAATCAAGTCCTGATATCCGAACGAAACGCCGCGCTCGGTCACGGCCACCTGATTGTTGCCGGCATCACGTACCTTCTGCACGGCAAACTGCATTGCTTCGGGCGACAGAAACTGGCCTTTCTTTATATTCACCACTTTGCCGGTACGGGCAGCTGCTATGAGCAAATCGGTCTGGCGGCATAGAAAAGCCGGAATCTGGAGCACATCGACAAATTCGGCTGCAACGCCTGCCTCCTCGGGGGAGTGGATATCGGTGACAACCGGGCATCCGAAGGTCTGACGTATCTTTGCGAGTATGGTCAGGGCTTCGAGGTCGCCTATGCCGGTAAAGGAATCAATGCGGGAACGATTGGCCTTGCGGTACGAGCCCTTGAAGATATAGGGTATATTGAGACGGGCTGTGGTTGCCGTAATCTTTTCGGCAATTTCCATAGCCATTTTCTCTCCCTCAATCACGCACGGGCCTGCGAGGAGAAAGAAATTGTCGCGCGGGGAAAGTGGCTTTATTATATCAGAAGCAGAAGTACTCATTATGCTTGGTATTATATAGATGAAAGTTGATTCACGATATGTAGGGTAGAGCAGGCGAAGATGGCGGCTGTCTCGGTGCGGAGCCGATTGTCGCCTAAGGTTACGGGCTGCCATCCGGCATCAAGCGCCGATGTTATCTCTGTGGAATCGAAGTCGCCTTCCGGCCCTATCATTACAACAGCCGATTGCCCGGGCTTATAACACCGGGCGAGCAGATGCCGCTCAATTGATTGGTCGCAATAGGCCACGAAGCGCATGCGGTCAGAGTAGTCGGCTATTACTTTCGAAACGGGAGTCATAGGCATGATTTCGGGCAAGACACTTTTGAGAGACTGCTTCATGGCGGCAACTGCAATTTTTTGCAAACGCTCTACCTTGATTTCCTTTCGTTCGGAGCGACGGCAAAGAAGCGGTACTATGCGGTTCACACCTATTTCGGTTAGTTTCTCCACCATCCACTCCATACGGTCCATGTGCTTGGTGGGGGCTACGGCTACGGTGATATGTTGTGCCCACGGCAGCGGAGCGTCGATACAGTCGATTATCTCCACGGTGGCGTGTCGGGGATGCGCCTGAGTAAGTACGCAGTGATATCTGTGCCCGCATCCGTCTATTACGTCGAGTTGCGAGCCCTCGGTCATGCGAAGCACCCTTACACAGTGCCCTGAATCGCTTTCGGGGAGCGTGTGCGTTTGCAGTATGTCGGGCGCGTAAAATATTATCATGTCGGGTTGGTGTCGGTTTCGGTCACATATCCGGGCGCGGCTTCCCCGTCGGCGTCGGCAGCCTGGGCGGCTGTAATTCTGGCATGGCCGGCAGGATGAGCCGGGTGCTTGAACACCAGCCAGAAAGCAACGGCTACTACGAGAGCGTATCCGGCAAAGATATACCATACGGTAGTCCAGTCGCCAACCATATAGCTACCCTCCCAGTGACAGTAGTGATTTACTACGGCTCCGGCCGACAGTGTGCCTATTGTGGCGCCGAGACCGTTGGTCATGAGCATAAACAGGCCCTGTGCCGATGCTTTTACCGAGTCATTGCATTTTTGGTCTACAAACAGTCCGCCCGATACATTGAAGAAGTCGAAGGCCACGCCGTATACAATACATGAGAGAATGAAGAGCAATACGGCCGGCATTGCGGGGCCGCCGAGACCGAAAAGGCCGAAACGAAGCACCCACGCCGTCATAGCCATCATCATTACTATCTTGATGCCGAAGCGGCGAAGGAAAAACGGAATGAGCAGAATGCACATTGCCTCCGATATCTGCGAAATAGATATGAGCATGTTGGAGTTGGTGGCCGCAAAGCTGTTGCGAATCATCTCATCGAAGCCCGGACTCTGGAAGTGTGTGAGAAACGGGCCGGCAAAGCCGTTGGTAATCTGAAGCGACATGCCGAGCAGCATAGAGAAGATGAAGAAGAGAGCCATCTGGCGGTCTTTGAACAGCTTGAACGCATTGAGGCCGAGCATTTCGGCAACCGATTTCTTTTCGTCGTCGGTATTCTTGGCAAGCGGGCACTCGGGCAATGTGAGGCAGTAGAGGAACATTACCACTGACAATATGCCCGATACCAGGAACTGCATGTAGGTATACTGGAATTTGTAGTCGTTGGCCCCGATTGTAAATTCAAATCCCCCCTCAGGAGAGTATGCGGCACAGTTTACAAACCACATGGTGGCTATGAAGCCCACGGTGCCAAGCACTCTGATGGGCGGAAAATCCTTCACAGTGTCGAGCCCCGAACGCCGCAGTGTGATAAATGCCGCGGTATTGCTCAGCGCAAGAGTAGGCATATAGAAAGCCACGCTAAGCGTGTAAATGGCTATGAACAGTGCTTTCGAGGGAGTTTCGTAGCTGTAACCGATAACGCAAAGCGCAATCATGCATGCACCGGCCAGAAGGTGACATAGCCCGAGCAATCTTTGCGGCTGTATGAACTTGTCGGCCACAATGCCCATAAGTGTGGGCATGAATATCGACACTATACCCTGAATGGCATAAAACCAGGCTATTTCGTTGCCCATACCGGCTTTCCCCAGATAGTTGCCCATGCAGGTGAGATAGGCTCCCCACACGGCAAACTCGAGGAAGTTCATTACTGAGAGTTTGATTTTGATTGCTGACATAGCTTATTGCGTAATATTGTTAGGCTTTATTATTGCTGCGTTTGCGTTTCAGTATTTCGTTCACGCGGGCCGCTTCTTCGTATTGTTCTTTGTCAATGAGGCGGTTGAGTGTACGCTCGAGTTCTTCGATAGTGAAGTTCTCAAGGCGGGAGTAAGGCGAGTCGCTGTCTGTCTCATCGGGCGTATCGCTGTCGTCTGTGTAAACGGGAGCGCCATCGGCGGCCTCCTCATCCTCCCGGTCGGTATCGTCTGTCTGTGTATCCATCAGAAATCCTGTCTCTTTCAGTATTTCGGGAGTGGTGTAGATAGGGGAGCCGGTGCGCATTGCTATGGCAATGGCATCGGAGGTGCGCGAGTCGATGCGTATCACCCTGTCGTCGGAAGCAAATGTGAGCTCCGATGAAAAGATGCCGTCCTCAAACCGGTATATGAATACCTCCTTGAGTCTCACTCCGAAAGCATGTGCGAAACTCACAAAAAGGTCGTGAGTCATGGGCCTGGGGGGAGTAATGCTTTCCATCCGCATCGCTATTGACTGTGCTTCGGCCGCGCCTATTACTACCGGTATGCGGTATGGCCCGTTTTCCTGGGCCAGAATCAGTGCGTATGCTCCCGATTGAATCTGGGAGTATGAAATGCCGAGCACTGTGAGACGTATCCTTTCTGAACTCATTATGGTATAGAAATAATAGGTGTTTGAGGCTCTGAGTCGGGGTCGGCCGTAATCATTCCGCTGCCCAGGCAGAGTTTTGCCTGCGGATTATATATCACGGCAAACTGTCCGGGTGCTATGCCCTGTACTTTCTCAACGCTTTCAATCATATAGCGGTTGGTATCGATGCGCGAGAGCTTGCCGTGCAGAAATTCGGGGGAGTGGCGATTCTTAAAACGTATCTCAACGGAGTCGCACTCTCCGGGCCACGGGTCTTCGGTTATCCAGTGCATGTGCTCCAGATGCAGGGAGTGGCCGTATTGCTTCTCGGTATCAAAGCCGCAGGATACGTATATCACATTGTCGTGTACATTCTTACGTACCACATACCAGGGGCCTCCACTTAGTCCGAGACCTTTGCGCTGGCCTATGGTGTGGAACCAGAATCCGCGGTGTGTGCCCAGTTTGCGACCGGTCTCCAGTTCTATTATAGGGCCGGGCTTTTCGCCGAGGTGACGGCGCAGAAAGTCGTTGTAGTTGATTTTTCCGAGGAAACATATGCCCTGACTGTCGCGACGCAGGGCATTGGGCAGACCGGTGGCAATGGCTGTTTCGCGCACCTGCGCTTTAGGCATGTCGCCTATAGGGAAAATCAGATGGCTCAACTGTGAATAGTCGATGCGGGCAAGGAAATCGGTCTGATCCTTGACCGGGTCAACACCTGTGCCGAGATACTTTTTGCCGTCGATGATATGGGTGGTAGCGTAGTGTCCGGTAGCTGTCAGGTCGAACTCATGGCCCCATCGCTCCTCAAAGTAGCCGAACTTGATGATTTTGTTGCACATCACGTCGGGATTGGGGGTGAAGCCCTCTCTTACGTTGCGCAGGGCGTATTGCATCACGTGTTCCCAGTATTCCTCGTGAAGCGATACTATCTCGAGGGGCAGCCCGTAGCGGCGTGCTGTCAGGCGGCACATTTCAATATCTTCTTCAGCCGAGCAGTCGCCGCGGCCGTCGTCCATGCCGATGCGTATATAGAAGAGGTGAAGGTCGTGTCCCTCCTCTACGAGTTTGTGCACAGCTACAGCGCTGTCAACCCCTCCCGATATAAGTACGGCTATCTTCATGTCAGGCTATACTTCGTCAAGCTCCTCTTTCTCATCTTTGCCCTGACGCGAAATCAGGTATATCGACAGAAGGTAGTCGAGCGAAATTTTGCCCGGGCCGGCCAGAAGCAAAAACAGGTAAATGCCGATAAACATCACGGGCAGGTATCCGGGCTGCGTGCTGTCGAGTCCATAGGCCGAAATGTGCGGGAGCATATCGTGGAGTATGTAGTATTCGGCCGCCATCATGGAGAGTATGGGCGGTATGGTGGAAAGACGTGTGAGAAATCCAACCATGATAAGCAACGAGCACACCAGTTCTATCACTATCATTATGATAAGGCATGCCTCCGACGACATGCCCAGTACGCTGGGGAAGGTAGATACCATCTCGTTGTAATTGACAAGGTGGCGTATGCCGAACTGCATGAACATGATGCCGACGAAAAGGCGCATGAACAGTCGGGCAAGGTTGCTGTAGGTATAGCCTGAAAATCTCACGAAGAGGCGGGCGGCAGTATCTTTTAAGGTGCTCATAGCTTATTATATGGCTTTGAATTAGGGCTGAGGGTCGGAGACGGGTTCTGATGGCTGCTGCGCCGGATCGGCGGCAGGCTGACTGTGCCGGCGGGTGAAGGCGCTGGGAGCGTTGCCGCTTACCTGGGCAAGGCGCCCGAGTATATCAATAATTTCGCCGGCATTGGAGGTGGAGAGGAGTATGGATCCGTCGCGGTTGAGTACATAAAATACCGGCGAAAAGCGAAGATCCCACTGCTGGTCAGCATTTTCAGAAGCTCCCACTTTCCAGTTCTCCGGGTATGAAGTCACGCTTTGGCGCCATTGGTCGTCAGGTTCGCCGGCATAGATGCAGTAGAAATCCACAATGCCGCGGTCAATCACCATGCGCGAAAGCACATCGGTGTCGATGCGAAGCCGGGCCATTGAGCACTCGCTGCAGTCGGGGTCGTTGAAAAATACTATGGCGCCCGCTTTCGTAGTGTCGGGCACAATGGTGTGTTCCTGTCCGAGTATGTCGGTATACTTGGTTACGGGTGCTATTTTGCCGGGCTGCGATGCATCGAGTATACGGTATATGTGTTCGTAGCGCAGCTTCGTGGTCTTGTCGACCTTCTTGTTGGCAAGAAATTGGTCGAGGAATATCAGATAAAGCTGGTCGGATGGCACGGCGGCAGTATCGGAGTAGAAAGTAGCTTCGGCAATGTCGCTTACTAAGAGCACCGGCTCTTTAGATGTGGAAACTTTTTTCATGAAGCTCTGCATGGCGTCGGTCACACCGCCTACGGTGCCGTAAGGCATAAGGGAGAAGAAGTCGACCACGGCGCCGCGAAACTTGTCGCGCGACGATAGAGCTTTCTTTATGTCGCAAAAGTCCCAGTAATGGGCCAGAAGGTAATCGGTGCGGTCGTGCAGCAGCACAATGGAATCGGGCACTACCGGCATCTGAAAGAATTGTTGTGGTGTCTGGGCCGACGAGCACAGTGCCGATGCCGCAAACGTGATGAGTGATATTATGGCATATTTCATAAATGTCAGGTTGTAATGATTATGGCACGCGTTTTGCATTTACAAAAGTAACAAAAAACGTGTGATATGGAAAGCAGCCGCGCAAAAAATACACCGCACTCAATCAACATTACTTGCGCGGGGATTGTTTACAAGTTAATCGCAGTACGTATAAACTATTTATTCAACATCGCTATATGAATTTCAATAATTTCACAATCAAGTCGCAAGAAGCCATCCAGAAAGCTCTTGAGTATGCCAAGGCTTCGGGTAATCAGGCTATTGAACCTGTGCATCTGCTTAAAGGCGTATTGAGCGAGGGCGAATCGGTGGTGAAATTTATTTTTGCCAAGGTAGGCGCTAATCTCAACCAGATATCTACGGCTATAGACCGCGAGATTGCTTCTCTGGCGAAAGTGTCGGGAGGTAGCGAGCCGTATCTTAGCCGCTACAGCAACGATGTGCTGCAGCGTTCGCTTGACATTGCCAAACGTCAGGGCGACCAGTATGTCACTCTCGAAGCTATTTTGCTGGCACTCTTCGAAGTATCATCGCCTGCATCTACCATAATGAAAGATGCCGGCATGAACGAAAAGGAGATGACTGCTGCTATCGAGGAGTTGCGTAAAGGGAAGAAGGCCACCGACCAGGGGGCTGAGGATACCTACAACGCGCTGTCGAAATATGCCATTAATCTTAACGAGCGTGCCCGCGCAGGTAAGCTCGACCCTGTGATAGGCCGTGATGACGAGATACGACGCGTGCTTCAGATTTTGTCGCGACGCACCAAAAACAACCCCATGCTCATAGGTGAGCCCGGTACCGGCAAAACGGCCATTGCCGAGGGGTTGGCACAGCGTATAGTTCGTGGCGATGTGCCTGAGAATCTGCGCTCAAAGCAAATCTTCTCTCTTGACATGGGAGCACTTGTGGCAGGTGCCAAATACAAGGGCGAATTTGAGGAGCGCCTCAAAGCCATAGTCAACGAGGTGACCCAGAGCGACGGAGAGATAATACTCTTTATCGATGAGATACATACCCTTGTTGGTGCAGGCAAAGGCGAAGGTGCTATGGATGCCGCCAACATCCTCAAGCCTGCGCTGGCCCGTGGCGAGTTGCGAAGCATCGGTGCAACTACTCTTGATGAGTATCAGAAATATTTTGAAAAAGACAAGGCCCTTGAGCGCCGATTCCAGAAGGTGATGGTAGACGAGCCCGACGAGACAAGCGCCATAGCCATATTGCGTGGTCTGAAAGAACGCTACGAAAACCACCACAAGGTACGTATCCGCGACGAAGCTATTATTGCAGCCGTGCAGTTGTCGGAGCGCTACATCACTGACCGTTTTCTCCCCGACAAGGCTATCGACCTGGTAGACGAAGCGGCATCGAAATTACGCCTCGAAATCGACTCGGTACCTCAGGCGTTAGACGAGATTACCCGTGCAATAGCTCAGAAAGAGATTGAGCGCGAGGCGATAAAGCGCGAAGGCGATAAGGAGAAGGTGAGAGAGATAGAGAAAGACCTTGCCTCGCTGCGTGAGGAGGAGAAGGAATATACTGCTAAATGGCGTGCCGAAAAAGACCTCATAAACCGTATCCAGCAAAACAAAATCGATATCGAGCAGCTCAATTTCGAGGCCGACCGTGCCGAGCGCGAAGGCGACTATGCCAAAGTGGCAGAGATACGCTATTCACGCGTGCAGGAAAAGGAACGTGATAATGCCTCGATACAGGAGCAGCTCAAAATGATGCAGGGTGAAAAAGCCTTGATAAAGGAGGAGGTCGACGCCGAAGATATTGCCGATGTGGTTTCGCGCTGGACAGGTATTCCGGTCAATAAGATGGTACAGAGCGAAAAAGAGAAGCTGTTGCATCTCGAAGCGGAGCTGCACAACCGCGTGGTAGGTCAGGACGAGGCCATCAGCGCCATAGCCGATGCCGTGCGCCGCTCCCGCGCCGGACTCAACGATCCGCGTCGCCCCATTGGTTCGTTTATCTTCTTGGGTACCACCGGCGTAGGTAAGACCGAACTGGCTAAGGCTCTTGCCGAATATCTCTTCGACGACGAGAATATGATGACCCGTATCGATATGAGCGAGTATCAGGAGAAACACACCGTGAGCCGACTCGTTGGAGCGCCTCCCGGATATGTCGGATATGACGAGGGTGGTCAGCTTACCGAGGCTGTGCGCCGCAAGCCGTATTCGGTTGTGCTCTTCGATGAAATTGAAAAAGCCCATCCCGATGTGTTCAACATACTTCTTCAGGTATTGGACGACGGTCGTCTTACCGACAATAAAGGTCGACTGGTGAATTTCAAAAACACCATAATAATCATGACCTCCAACATGGGCTCCTCCGTGATTCGCGACAATTTTGCCACTCTCACACCCGAGAATCACGACGAAGTTGTGGAAAAGACCAAACTGCAGGTGCTCGAAATGCTCAAACAGACCATACGCCCCGAATTCCTCAACCGTATCGACGAGACTATAATGTTTACCCCGCTCAACGAGAAGGAGATAGAGGAAATTGTCGGGTTGCAGATACGCAGCGTGCAGAAGATGCTTGCCACCAACGGCATCACCCTCGAGATTACTCCGCAGGCGCTCAAATATCTTGCCGAAGAGGGCTACGACCCCGAGTTTGGCGCGCGCCCGGTAAAACGTGCCATACACCGTCTGGTGCTCAACCGCCTGTCAAAAGATATCCTTGCGCAGAAGGTTGACCGCGACAAGCCGATTATAATCGACGTGGCCGACGACAACCTCGTGTTCAATAATTGATAATAACCTATAACCTAAATATTTAATCTTATTTTTATGAAAAAAATACTTTCGATACTGACTATACTCGCCCTGTGTGCCGGTGTGTTCACTGCGTGCGATGACGATGACGATAAGGCACCCCAGGTGAAAATCTCATTTACCTACGGAAGCACCGTGAAGGTGGTTGATGGCGATTTATATGTAGTGAAAGGTACCCCCTTTACTGTCGATGCTATCAACTGTACTGCCGTGCGCCCGAATACAACAGCAATGGTGACCGGGCCGGTGAGCTATTGGCTCGACGCAGCGCCTATGGGCACTACCTATGTTTCGCCTTTCGGCGTGTCGCTTGATACCGACGCTTTGGCCGTAGGACGCCATTTCATCACCGTGCAGATGGGTATCGCCGAGGAGGGATGTGCCTTGGCAATGGCTGTGGCCGAAGTTGACTTCAATGTGGTGAGCGAGGAGTCGCAGATACCTACCCCCGGCGGCGATGATTCATCCACCCAACCCATCGATTATACTCTCAAATAGCAAAACAATAGTTCCCCATCAGAAATTTGGCGGAGGATAAGGCTGACAATTTTGAAGCCTTATCCTCCGCTAATAGTTACTATCACTTCATAAACGGAGCGTTGAAACGTTTGCGCTCGGCATCAAAAAACCATCCCCATTTATTGAAATAGCGTATCATGTTGGCTATGTGTATGCAGAGCATCTTAAAACTGTGGTATGAGGCGCTGCGATGGTGATGTATGGCCGTTACCTCAGGGTAGTAGAGTGTCGGGGCGACACGGTGCAGTCGCCGGCTCATGTCAATATCCTCGGGGTAAAGGAAGAAGCGCTCGTCGAAAAGACCTACCTCCTTCAGCACGGCGCACGACATCATCATGAAGCTGCCCTGCATATATGGGATATTGGCCTGACGTGAGGGGTCTATGTGGCGCAACTCGTAGCGTTCACGCCGTTTTTTGAAAAGAAACTTGGGGAGGAAGCGTCGGGCTATCACATCGATTGGTGACGGCAGCATGCGCACCGTATGTTGCGGGGTGCCGTCGCGATTTAGTATTTTGGGATGGATGGCGCCTACCGAGGTGTTGTCGGCCATATATTGTGCCATACGGTCTATGTCGGCCGGGGCAATCTCCACGTCGCTGTTTATTACCAGATGAAGGTCGAAGTCCCGGGCGATGCTTTGGCGCAGGGCAACATTATGGCCCGCGCCATACCCTCGGTTGGATTGTGAAATATAATGCGTTTTTGGGTAAAGCAGCACTGTAGATTCAAGGTCGTTATTGCCCGAATGGTCAACTACATATATTGCCTCGGCACAGCTGTCGGACAACGTGCCGAGGCATTTCTTGAGCTCCTCGGGCGATGTGTGATATGTGACTACCGATGCCGCAAGACGCATTTGCCTGGAAATATGTGTAGTGAACGATGCTTATTTACCCGATGCTTTAAGCTCGAATCCCGCACAGATGCCGTCGTAGCTCGACAGGGTGTTGATAGAGGAATTGCCGGTCAGAGAGCCCGCGGCTTTTACTATCTGTATCAGTTTCGAAACATCAAACATTACCTTGATTCCGCCCAACGGGTTCTTCTCGACGTAGGTATCCATTTTGCCTACCTTGATTTTGCCGGCTGTGAAATTGAATACAAAGTTTGCCTGTGAATTTGCATCTGTAACTTTTGATATCGTGCCTTTGAGAGTGATACCGCGCACCTTCATCTCGAATGTTGAGTCGGCGGCTACGGTGAGGGTCATCTTGTCAATGCCCGTTTTAGCGTATATGGGCTCCATTTTCGATTTTATGGTGGCTGCTGCGGCGGCGCCACCGGCTTTCTGGAGCATGTTGTCGGACTTAAATGTCACTGCCGGAGCCGAATAAGACCAGTCGCCAACGAGGTCTTTAATCTCGACATTGCCTGTTGACAGTACTCCGTCTACTATAGAACCGATACCGTCGCCCGAACCGAGATTCTTAAGGGCGCCTTTTATGTCAAAAGGCTGTGCTGAGCTGCTTGTCAAAATGGCCATTACCGCGACCAATGCAAATATTTTTTTCATAATTTCGATTGTTTTTGTCTGGATTTGCAAAAGTAATAATCGAAGCTGAAATACCGCCATCAGGCCTTTGTGTTAACGAATTTTAAGAAACAGTGCTCCGTTCGGCCACGGGAAAAGATATATCTTTACAAAATATTTGTGAAATAGTTGAGATAATAGATGCCGCGCACATCAATGAAATATGCCCTGCAAGCCATAAGTATGCTTACTATGCTGATAGTGTGTGCTTTTACTGCATCTTGTACCGACGATACGGAGCGTGATATTTACGGCACATCCAAACTTGAGCCGACAGCTCAAGTGGATGCCACGGTATATACCGTTGAAGGGGTAGACCACACCGGCTCGCTTCTGCCCTTTGTGCCTGTGCCGGAAGACCTCTCGCTCACTCTGACCCGCACCGACGGCTCATATTCGCACACATGGGAATCGATAGCCGACTACTCCGACCGGGAACCCCTTATGCCCGGCTTTTATAATGTGGAGGTTTCGTATGGATCGGAATATGACGAGGGACCCGATTCACCATACTTCTACGGCATATCGAGTGTAAATATCTCGAGCACAGGCGAAACGGTGAGTGTGTCGGTAACCGCAAAGTTGGCCAATGCTTTGTGGCGTGTAAACTATACCGACGCATTTACCGATTATTTCGCAGCGGCCAAAGCCATACTGCATTCGCAGGGAGGCGGATACATAGAAGTATTGCCCGAGCATACTGCTCCGGTGTATTTACGCCCCGGGGCGGTGAAAGTAATGATGCAGATAGAGATGCCCGACGGGAAGAAGGTTGAATTCCTCGCAGCCTCTGTTGCAGAGGCTTTAGCCGCACATCTCTACAGTCTTACGGTTGACTTGCGGTTTGCTTCCGACGGCACACCGCAGATAATCCTGTCGTTTGACGAGTCAACCGCCACCGACGATGTGACTGTGTCTCTCACTCCGCAGTTCCTGAGTGCGTCTGCACCCGTACTCACCCCGCAGGGATTTACCGGTGCATCGGTCATAGAGATAGCGGAAGGTACCACGCCCGAGCACCCTATTTCGGTGAGTGTGGAGAAGGCGCTTGCTTCGCATTTGTTGCTCACCACCAAAGCACCGTCGCTCATCGAGGCCGGATGGCCCGCCGAGATAGATATGATGAGGGCTACGGATGAGCAGCTGAACGCAATGCGCCGACTCGGACTGACAATAACCGATGATGCGGCCGGCAACCGAGTGTACGATTTTACGGCGGTTGCGGCTAATCTCAGAGCAACGGGAGCCGACAATTCGCTCAACAGTTTCTCGTGGGTGGCAACATCGCCGCAAGGACGTATGGCCGGCCCGTTGGTGCTCAATATCGAGGTGCGTCCGGTAGATATTCATATTGTTTCGGTTTCGCCCGTAGTGATAGGAATCAACAAAGCTCAGGCGCGGGTGATTTCGCCCGATGCCAACCTGGAGCGCAACATAACGGTTGAAACTCGCAATTCGGCCGATGAGCCGTGGCAGCCCTCATCTATTGCATCGGTAGAGCAGGACGCCGACCGTCCGGGCCGCTGGATTGTGACTTTCGATGTGCCGCAATCAACCCGTGCTGAAGTAGAGATGCGTATACTTTATTGCGGTCAGGTTAAAGCAACATACACCTTGAAGCGGGAGGCTCCCCAGTATACAGTCGATATCGATGCTTTTGCCCTTCTCGCTCTGGTGAGGGTGCAGGCTGCCACCCCCGAACTTACCGAGCTGGTGGTATCGCTGGCCACGGTATATATCGACGGCAAGCCTACATTGCAGGTCACCCGCCATCCGTTGCTTGGCTACATTACCGTGGGCGCTCTTACGGCCAACCGTACCTACCGACTCTCAACAACGCTCTTCGACGCAGCCTCGGCAGCAGCTCACCCCGACAGCTTTACCCCCGACATCACTTTTGCCACTGAAAACAATGCGGGGGTGCCCAACGGAGACTTCGATGAGATTGAAGCCGGTGCCATAAAATACACCAACATGCCGGCCGGAGGCCGCTACTCGCAAAACATTGTTGAGATTTACAATCGCCAGAACTATCATAATTTCAACCTGTCGGTGCCCAAGAAATGGGCCAATACCAATGCCAAGACCTTCTGCGGAGCGGCTGCTAATCACAATACCTGGTATATGCAGCCGTCGGTATTCACCACCGATATCGCCGCCTCGGGTCCATATGCCGCAGTAGTGCGTTCGGTAGGCTGGGATCTTGCCGGGCCATCCATACCCGACTACCGTCAGCCCGGTCAGCCTTATACCGACTACTCATGCGTCATACCGCAGATTGCACACCGGGCGGCAGGCAAGCTCTTTATAGGCTCGTACCGTTTCGATCCGGCCACTCTCACCGAGCAATATGAGCAGGGTGTAGATTTCCGCTCACGCCCCTCGGCACTCAACGGCTACTACGCGTTTACTCCTTCTACCAACGATATTTACGACCAGGGACTGGTGATAGTAGAGGTGTTGGGCGAATTAGACGGCGCCGAGATTGTGATAGCTTCGGGGCGCAAAAATCTTTCCGCAGCCTCCACCTACACCGCATTTTCCGTTCCTCTCTCCTACCAATATTTCGGATTGAAAGCAACCCGACTCAAAATAATGTTTGCCTCGTCGAGCCACATCGGCAGCATCGATGAGGAATCGGCCCGGGTAGTCACCTTTTCCGATCCCTCGGTGTCAATGGCAATAGGCAACAAACTTACCGTAGACAATCTCACATTTTCATATTAATATAAATCAAAGCCAATTACCCAATCATATTTCTTAAGCTATAAAGCCGCAACATGTTAAAGTTATCAAAAATCTTGCTCGGTATATGCGCGTTTGCCCTCGCAGCTCCGGGCGCCGGAGCACAGGAGCATTTCAGCCGAGATCTGGAACAGGTTTCGTTTGTGCCCAAAGGCCAGTGGATTACAGGCGTCAGCGTAGGATACTCGCAGAGCGACCAAGACAATTATCAGTTTTTCGTGTTCGAGAAAATCAAGGGCGATACATATTCGTTTAAGGTAACCCCGATGGCGCTATACTCCTTCAAAGACAATCTTGCAGCAGGTATCAAGGTAGGATACGAGAGGAGCAAGACACGCCTCGACGCAGGTTCGCTGATACTTGATTCAGAGACAACGTTCAATGCCGATAATCTCTATTCGATACGCTCCAACTTTTTCGCTACCGGTGCATTCCGAAATTATATATCGCTCGGCGACAGCCACCGCTTCGGACTGTTTAACGAACTGCAACTCACCCTTGGAGGCGGTCGTGCCAAATACTCCAACTATACCGGCGGACAGGGCGAAAACCGTCATATAGAGGGTACTTACGAGAGCAATTTTAATCTCAACGTAGGTCTCACTCCCGGATTCGTGATGTTTCTCAACAATTACTCGGCCATCGAAGTCAATATCGGTGTACTCGGATTCGGTTATACCCACACACGTGCCGTCACCAATCAGGTGCAGGTGTCACACCGCAAAACCAAGCACGCCAATTTTAAAATCAACCTCTTTTCCGTGCAATTCGGAATGGCATTTTATCTCTAACGCCTTATGAAAGCTATCAATATCATTGCTACTTTGCTGCTGGCGGGATTTACCTCAATGCCATCGGCCGCCTCTATGGCAACCGCCCCCGATTCGATACCTTCTACTACAGCCGACACTATTGTGGTGACCCGGCCTGATACTGTCATAATCAGCACCCGCACTCCAATTGTGCGCAAGGGCACTCTGGTGCATCCGGAGCTTGACGAGAAAGTGATTGTGGGCAACGACACCGTGAGCATCATAATACCCGAACGCAATTTCGGGCGTTACGACCGCGGACTTTTCAATTACCTCTTTATTCCCAAAGGGCAGTGGACGTTCGGCCTCATGGCCTCGTATGGCGAATTCGACGCTGACGATGTGGAGATACTCCAGGCGCTCAAAGATTTCGATTTCAAGGGCAAACAATATGCCATACGCCCGAGTGTGGCCTATTTCTTCCGCAGCAACCAGTGCGTGGGTCTGAAATTCGACTACACACGCGGCGAGGCCGATCTTGGCCGTCTGGCCGTGAATCTCGGCGATGACCTGAGTTTCGACATTCACGACATAAGCTACTATTCGTCGAATTACTCGCTGGGTATCTTCTACCGCAACTATGTGGGATTGGGCCGCTCACGCCGCTTCGCCATATTCAATGAGGCATGCCTTTCGTTCGGCAGCGGCTCTTCGCGCTTCAAACGTCCGTATAACAATGAGATACGTGATACCCGTACCGACCTTACCGAAGTGGCGCTCAACTTCAGCCCCGGTCTGTGTATGTTTATTCTCGACAATATCAGTTTCAACGTGTCGTTTGGCGTGTTTGGCGTGCATCTGCGCAACGAGAAGCAGGTGACCGACGGCGTGGAAGAGGGTTCGCGCTTCAGCAGCGGCGCCGACTTCCGCTTCAATCTTTTTAATATTAACTTCGGTATAGGCGTGCACATTTGATATGAATTACAGATTTCTTAAGATTTTAGCCGGTGCTACATTGCTGTTCACCGCATCGTGTATATCCAACGACCTTCCCTATCCGTGGGTACAACCCAATGTATCTGAATTTGTGGTGGCAAGCACCGATGCTCAGGGCCATCAGCTGCTCAGCGGGCCGGTAGAAGTTGATTCGGCAACCCGCACCATCACAATACCCCTTACCGAATGGGCCGACATCCGGGCCGTGAAAGTGGAGCAGGTGAAACTCTCCGACGGCTCTACATGCCTCGACCCCGAGGTGTTTGACACCCCGCTCAACCTCACCCAGCCGGTCAAAGTTGCATTCTCGCTATACGAGCGTGTGTATGAATGGACTATCGTGGCCGAGCAGACCATTGACCGCTTCTTTACCGTAGCATCGCAGGTAGGCAAAGCCCAGATTGACCCCGAGTCCCATACCGTTAAGGCCCTTGTGCCTATGGAGCAGCCGCTCACCGACATATTGGTGCGCACGCTTAAACTGGGTAGCCCATTGGCTACAATGACCCCCGACATTGTAGGGCAGCATATAGATTTCACATCACCCGTAGAGGTGACAGTCGATGAGTTCGGCCAATCAACCACATGGACAATCTCTGTTGAGCAGACCGACGTGAGCGTTTCTCTCGACCGTGTCGACGCCTGGACTGAGGTGGCATGGGTTTATGCGAGCGCCGAGGTTGGCAAGAGCAACGGCTTTGAGTACCGTGCTGCCGATGCCGAGGAGTGGATTATGGTGCCCGAGGCATGGATTACACACGACGGCGGTGCCTTCTCGTGCTGCCTGCGCGACCTTCAGCCTCAGTCGCAGTACACTGTAAGAGCATACTCCGACGAGGATACCAGTGTGGAAGTGGAATTCACCACCGGCGAAAACGTTCAGCTCCCCAATTCTTCATTCGAGAACTGGTGGCTCGATGGAAAAGTATGGAAACCTTGGGCACAGGACGGCGAATCGTTCTGGGATACCGGCAACCGTGGAGCAGCCACCCTCGGGCAGAGCAACTCCATACCGTTGGCCGATGCAGCCTCGCCTACAGGCTATCGCGGAGCCGAGTTGCAGACAAAATTCATAGGCGTATCGGTGCTCGGCAAACTTGGTGCAGGCAATCTCTTTGCCGGCTCTTATGTGCGCACCGACGGCACTAACGGCATACTTGATTTCGGTCGTCCTTTCACTCAGCGACCCACTGCCGTGAAAGCCCGTATTGAGTATACCCCCGTGGCAATCACGCATGCGAGCAAGAATAATCCCGACTTCACCCACATGATAGGTCAGCCTGATACCTGTGTGGTATGGGCCGCATTGACCGATATGGATGCCCCCTACGAGATACGTACCAAACCTACCGAACGTCAGCTCTTCAATCCTGAAAATCCCGGAGTGATAGCTTACGGTATCTACCAGAACGGCAACGCTACCAATGGCTATATCGATATAATAGTGCCGCTTGATTACAAGGCTACCGACCGGGTTCCCACATATCTGCTTGTCACAGCGTCGGCCAGCAAATATGGCGATTACTTTACGGGCGGTAACGGTTCGGTGCTCAAAATAGTAAGCTACGAATTGCTTTACAACTACGTAGAGCCGTAACAGCCAATTCTCCCATACAATAGTCTACGGGCTGCATGCTTAACGGCATGCAGCCCGTGGTGTTTCTTTATGTGTGAAAGGGTTGATTACAGACGCCCGTTGTCAGCGTAGGAGTAGAAGCCGTCGGTGCCTATTATGAGATGGTCGAGCACCTTGATGTCGAGCAGTTCGGCTGCGGCCTTGATTTTGCGTGTGAGTGCGTCGTCTTGGCCCGATGGTGAGAGTTGGCCTGATGGATGGTTGTGCACCAGAATCATACCGCAGGCAAGAGCCTCGACGGCGTGCTTTATTATCAGCTTTGTCTCCACGTATGTGGCCACAGTGCCGCCGCGGCTTATACACTCGAAGCTCAATACGCGGTTGGCGCGGGAAAGCAGCATAACCCAGAATTCTTCAGTCGGCAGATTGTAAAACTGTTCGCTTATCACCTTGTAGGCATCTTCGGCACAAGTGATTTTGGGCATACGCGCCGGCTCTTCGTCGCGCATACGTCGCGCAAGTTCGAGCGCCGCTGCTATACCGACAGCTTTGGCCGGCCCGATGCCACGGAACTGTGCCTGCATACCGGCTATCGACATGTGTGAAAGGCGCGTGAGGCTGCCGCCGCACGACTGGAGTATCTCCGCACTCAACTCGGTCACGGGTTTGCCGGGCAATCCCGCTCCTATCACAATGGCAAGCAGCTCCGATGTGCTGAGATTGCGTACCCCTTTGGCTATGGCTTTTTCGCGCGGCTTGTCGTCGTCGGCCATGAGCGATATGCTCATCTTGCCGCTATACTCCTGAGAGGTATCCATATCTATTTACCTTTGCGAAGTGCTATCTCCTCTTCAATGTCGCGTCCTTTGCCCAATACAATCTTGGTGAAATAGGCGCGTATAAAGCCTGTGCCATAGCCTATAAGTTGCACGGCCGCTGCCGGCACGGCAAGCACCCCTACTTTCATGGAACGGCTCTTAACAGTGGCTGCAATCAGTATGGCAAGTGCGTAAATGCCCAGCGGCAGAAACCACCACGGCGACACCACTATGCCTAATATTATCATAATCAGCGCCAGCACTACCGCCATGGCAGGTAATACATGCACCAATTTGAGCGAGCCGGGGTATAGCAGCTTCAATGTGATGCGTGAACGCCCGAACACATGCACCTGACGCCAGAATTTCTTGAAATCGACGCGGCGCTTGTGAAACACATATGCCTCACGTATAAGGCAGCAGTCGAATCCGGCGTTGCGTATGCGTGTCGACATATCTATATCTTCTGAAAACATCTCACGGAAGCCCCCTACGCGTTGGTACACGTTGCGGGTATAGCCCATGTTGAACGAGCGCGGCACGAACTTTTCCATTTGCACTTTGCCACCGCGTATACCCCCTGTCGTAAGAAAGGAGGTCATGGCAAAGCCTATGGCTTTTTGCACGGGGCTGAACGACGAGTGCGTGGCATCGGGGCCTCCGAAGCACTGTGTGTTTGGGGGCAGTTGCTTCAGCTCGCGTTCGAGATTCTCGAAATAGTCGGCCGGAATGAGACAGTCGCTGTCAAAAAATATCAGCCATTCGCCCGAGCTGTGCTCTATCCCGTAGTTGCGTGCTATCGAGCGTCCCTCGTTGTCTTTGTAGAAGTACTGTAACTTAAGGTCGTGGGAGTATTTCTTGCACACATCGCCACAAGGCATTGTCGAACCGTCTTCCACTATTATCACTTCAAAATCTTTGAAAGTTTGTTTGGTGAGGCTCTGCAGAAGTTCTTCTACCTCGTCGATACGGTTGTAAACCGGGATAATTACAGAGTATTTTGGCATAATGGTGGAGTGGGTTTACGACATGCGTGATTCGTAATCGTGATAGTCAAATCGGCGCAGATACCGACACTCGCCGCCGGTATCGCATATCACTATGTCGGGGTGATGTAATCCGTTAAACATTGTGGTCTTCACTGTGGTGTAGTGATTCATATCTTCCAGGCGCAAGCGCTGTCCGGCTTTCAGTTCCGAAGCAAACCACCACGGACCGCAGTAATCGCCGCTAAGGCAGGAGTTGCCTCCAAGACGATACGCTATGGCCTCCGGCGACTCTTCAACGCTCTCGGTAATAGCAGGCTGATAAGGCATCTCGAGAGTGTCGGGCATGTGGCAGGCAAACGATGCATCGATTATGGCAGTGCGTATGCCTTGGTTTTCAACCACATCAACCACGCTTGTGACCAGATCGCCCGTGCGCCAGGTAAAGGCGCTTCCGGGCTCGAGTATAATCTCCAGATGGGGGTGTCGGCGTCGGAAATCGCAGAGCAGCCGTACCAGATGGTCGGTGTCGTATCCCTCGCGTGTCATCAGATGGCCGCCGCCCATATTCACCCATTTGATATGCGGCAGAATATAACCGAACTGCTCTTCGAATGCACCGAGCACCTTTTCCAAATCGTAGGAGGTAGACTCGCAGAGCGAATGGAAGTGCAAGCCCTCTATATGGGGAGGTATCTCACCTGAAATCTGCTCGGCGGTTACGCCGAAACGCGAGCCGGGAAGTGCAGGATTATATTTGTCGGTTTCAATCACCGAGCACTGTGGGTTCACGCGCAGACCGGTCGAAACGCCGGCTTCCAGTGCCATTGGGCCGAAACGGCGAAGTTGGTCAAGGGAGTTGAAGGTGATGTGCGATGAGCCTTTTAGGTACTCTCCGATTGTGTCGGGCGTATAGGCCGGAGTATAGGTGTGGGCCTTCTTGCCGAGATGGCGCAGGCCGAGCTGAAGTTCATTGAGCGATGAGGCAGTAAATTCCACATTATACTCGCGGAATATGTCGAAAGTGCGCCACAAGGCATTGGCCTTGAATGCCATGATGATACGTGCGCCGCTCCGACGGCTCACATCTGTTATGAGGTCGAGATTGCGGCGCAGTTTCTCCTCATATACTATATAATAAGGTGTAGGCAGTGAAGATTCTTTCATGATACTATCGTGAAACGTGCGAATTTGAGCAGAAGCACTCTGGTGCCGAGGCTGTCGAACTCTACCTTTATACGTGCTTCGGGCATTGATGTGTCGATAGACACTATTGTGCCTTTGCCGAAACGGGAGTGCTCTATGCGCAGTCCCTCGGCAAGTTCATTGACGGTGTGTATACCCTCGGCGATGTTCCCCTCTGTTGTGGCGGAGGGTCGGCGAGGAGCAGATGCCGAGGTGGCATTGAGCGGACGCAGGTTGGGGGGGGGGGCCGGTGCGGGCTGTCGCATTCTGTTATATGATGGCTCGCTCTGCGTATGCAACGGCTTCAGTGCGGTGGAATCGATTTTTAGGTATTGCGGGTCGATGTCCGATATGAATGGCGATGGCGAGGTGGCACAGGTCTGACCGTTGCGGTATCGGGTAGTGGCGTAGCTCATCATGCAGAAATTGCGCGCGCGGGTTATGGCCACATAGAGCAGTCGGCGCTCCTCCTCCATCTCTTCAAGCGAATTACAGGCCATGGCCGAGGGGAAGAGGTCGCGTTCTACACCCACAATAAATACATTGTTGAATTCCAAGCCTTTGGCTGCATGCACCGTCATCATGGTCACGCGTTCCATAGCTTCGCCTTCATCGGCCTTGTCCTGGTCGGTAGCCAGTGATACTTCGGCCAGGAAGTCGTTGAGGCTCACCGCCTCCGAGCCCTCTTCGGTTCGGTTTTCCACAAATTCCTTTGCACCGGCAAGAAGCTCGTTGATGTTTTCCTGTTTCGACAGATTTTCGGGTGTGCGCTCGGTGAGCAGCATGGCGAGCAGACGCGTGCGCCCAACTATGAGGCGCGCCATCTCATCGGCATTGCGGCCTGCCTGATTGGCTTCGACAAACTCCTCAATCATCGACCGGAATTCAGTTACCTTTCTGATAGCGGCCGACTTAAGCCCCGCATCGTCGCTCTCCAACGAGCATATCACGCTCCAGATGCTGCAATTGTCTTCGATGCCTCTGCGCAGCAATCGGTTTACGGTGGTGTCGCCTATTCCGCGGCCGGGCACGTTGATTACACGGCGCAATGCCTCGTCGTCGTCGGGATTGACGGCCAGGCGCAGGTATGCAATCACATCCTTCACCTCCTTGCGTTGGTAAAACGACAGACCGCCATATATTCTGTACGGTATATTGCGTTTGCGCAGCGACTCCTCAAGCACACGGCTCTGAGCGTTGGTGCGGTAGAGTATGGCAAACTCCTCGAGCGAGTCGTGGGTGCGCATCCTTACCTGCGAGATGCGGTTGGCCACCACGTAGCCCTCCTCATAGTCGCTGTAGCTTTGCACCACCTCAATCAGATTGCCTTTAGAATTGGTAGAGAACACCTGCTTGGGTATCTGGCGGGTGTTTTTTTCAATGAGGGTATTGGCTGCCCCTATGATGTTTTGCGTGGAGCGATAGTTCTGTTCGAGTTTGAATGTGCGTATTGACGGGTACTCGCGCTTGAGGTTGAGTATATTGGTGATGTTGGCGCCGCGAAATGAGTAGATACTCTGGGCATCGTCGCCCACCACGCATATCCGGCCCGAGCGGCGGCAAAGCATGCTCACTATGTTGTGCTGGGCGAAGTTGGTGTCCTGATACTCGTCGACCAGCAGGTAACGGAAAAATTCCTGATAGTGGCTGAGAAGGTCGGGATTGTCGCGCAGCAGAATGTTCATATAGTAGAGCAGGTCGTCGAAATCCATGGCTCCGGCGTTGAAACAGCGATCGCGGTACACACGGTATATCTCATGCAGACGTGGGCGTCGGGCACGGCGGTCGGCCTCCATCAGGTCGGCATTTATGGCATATTTGCCGGGCGAAATCAAGGCGTTTTTTGCTGTGGAGATTGCCGACATGACCGTTGATACCTTATACAGCTTGTCGTCGAGATCCATATCCTTGATTATACTTTTCAGGAGCGACTTGCTGTCGGCTGCATCGTATATTGTGAAGTTCGGTTTATAGCCGAGGCGGTCGGCATGGCGGCGCAGCAACTTTGCAAATATAGAGTGGAAGGTACCCATCCATAATTGCGATGCAGTGCGGTTGCCGGTAAGCTGCTCAATACGCTCGCGCATCTCGCGGGCCGCTTTGTTGGTAAAGGTGAGGGCTACGAGGCGCCATGGCTCGTAGCCGTTGGCGAGCAGATGCACTATCTTATAGGTGAGCACTCTCGTTTTGCCCGAGCCGGCGCCGGCTATCACCAACTGAGGGCCGGAGATATACTCTACGGCAGCGCGTTGTTGCGGATTGAGGTCGTTTAGATATGAAGAGTCGGTTTCGCTCATATATGATTGGCTCGATTGGAGGATGCAAATTTACGCATATCCCTCCAATCTCACAAATATTCCGAAGCGGTATCGGGCAACGCCTTACTCGGCAAGAATATCGAGATAGTAGGCTATGTAGTCGTCGACGCACTGCTCCCAGTTGAATTGCAGAGCACGTGTGCGGCAACGCGCCTCGGCGTAGGGGTCAACGTCGAAATGGGCGAGTCCGGTGTGCAGGTCGCGTGCCATGCTCTCAGGCTCCAGACGGTTGAAGTAATATGCCGCATCGCCTCCCACTTCGGGCAGAGAGGTGAGCCCCGAGAGAAACGCCGGACGTCCGGCCGACATGGCCTCAAGCGGCGGCAATCCGAATCCCTCGCATTGAGAGGGGAAGAGAAATGCACGGCAGTTGCGGTAAAGCCATATTTTGCTTGCCTCCGATACGCTGTCGAGCACCTTTACCCGGTCGGGCCGCTCGGCTACGAGTTTGCGCAGTTTCTCGGAAGCATGTGCCCATGTGCCGGCGAGCACCAAAGGGCCGATGTTGGCGGGCAGATGGTCGGTCATACGCACAAGCAGGTCAACATTTTTGTTGGGCTGCATATTGCTCAGATGGAGCAGGTAGCGTTGCGGTTCAAGCCCTTCAACCGGTGTAGATTCTGTCGCAGCCATAGTATCGGCCACACCGTTGTATATCACCCGGCGCGGGGCCGAGAGCTTGTAGTGGGCCAGTGTGTCGGCCATGGCGTAGCGCGATATGAATGCGAGGTAATGGGCCGAACGAATGCGTTTGCGTACCCGCAGCCAGTTGACGAGGAGCGACAGCCCGTGTTTGTTGTGAATAAAATTCACATCATGTACCGTAACCAATTTTGCGCGGCATCGGCGCATATGGCGGAATGTGCTGTATTGGGTGGGGACGTGAAATATGTCGCTCTGCCAGTCGGGGCGGCGCTCTATCTCGGCCACGTCGGCATCTGTCACCTCGATATAATCGACTGTCGGCCCGAATATACCGGCCATACCTTTTGGCACTACGAAGCGGAAGCGCAGGTCATGCTCTTTGAGCAGATTCTCGCTGCGTGCGGCTATTCCTTTGCCGAGACGTGTCACGAACTCACTGAATCCACAGTATGGCAGACGCAGGGTATATGCTTCAATAGTAATGAGTCGGCTCATGAGTTTTTGCGAAGAAGGTTGCGGAATGCTGCATCGGTGCCGAGGCAGGTAATATAGTCGCCCGAGAGCACGCGCCCGGCATCGGTATCGTCGTCGATAATATCCACGAGTTCGTATTGTGCATGCTCTATGCCCATTATGTTGCGTTTCTGCTCTTTGCGGCACACGGCTACGAGCTGCATGTCATAGTCTTTGGCAAGCGGGAGCGTATCGTACCGCAGACCTACTAAAAATTCCGGCACACGGAATTTGAGTACATGGTGAGTGGAGTCGATGCGCAACGACTGCGTGTCGGTTCCAAGTGCCATCTCGTTGACCAGATCTGCAGCGGCCCGTTGTTCGGGGGTGATTATACGGTCGAGGTTGAAACTCTCGAGTATCGATTCGTGGAGCTTGTCGATGGCACGGGCGTAGATATGCGGCACTCCGAGTTTCTTGAGCAATGCAACGGTGCGTATGCTCGCACCGAAGTTCTCGCCGATAGCCACTATTACCAAGTCGACGTTTTTGAGCGGGAGCACACCTAATGATACTTCGTCGGTCGAATCGATTATATAGGCTGTGGATATGAAGTCTTTGATTGACTCTACGAGAGAGGGGTCTTTGTCGGCGCCAATCACCTCATTGCCCATTTTTGTAAGGTCAATGGCCAAGTTCGAGCCGTAAATACCTAAGCCGATTATAAGATAGCGCATATATATAAGGGTTGGATTAGTTGATGATGATATTGTCGGATGGGAATTGCACACTTTGCAGATGCTCGTGCCGTACCAGGCCGGTCACAAGTGAAATCAATCCTACTCTGCCCACAAACATGGCAACACACAGCATCACTTTCGAGGCGGTGCCAAGCGATGCGGTGATACCGAGCGACGAGCCTACGGTAAACAGTGCCGACAGACATTCGAACATCACATCGCGCACCGGCAACGCGGGCTCGAGTGCCAGGACGGTAAACGACAGTATGAAGTAAGAGAGTATCGATAACGCCACCACGGCGTTGGCTCTGCGTATTGAGCCTATTGCTATGCTGCGTGAGAATGCCGTGACTTTGTCAGATCCCGTGACTATGGCGCGAAGATTGAGCCAGATGGCGGCGAGGGTGTTGACTTTGATACCGCCGGCGGTTGACTGCGATGCGCCGCCAATCCACATCAGCAACATCACCATTATCAGGGTTGTGGGGAGGAATCGAGCCGGGTCGACCGAAACGAAACCGGCCGATCGGGGAGTGGCCGCATTAAAGACCGATTGTGTGATTTTTTCCCAAAGGCTCATACCCTGAAGCGTGTTGTGGTACTCGAGTATGAAAAACATTACCGCCGATACCAGGAAGAGCAAGCCGAAGGTTACTATTACTATCTTGGTATTCATGTTGAACAGGTGCACCGGTCTTGCATCGCCGGTGTCAGCCGAGGGGCGCCGCACAAGGGCTACGGCGCGGCGCAGCTTCTCCTTCACGGCATCGCGCATGTTCACGAGTATAGGGAATCCTACCGCTCCCGATATTATGAGTAGCGACATTACCCAATATATAGGTATGTTGCGTCCGAGCAGCAGCGGGCTGGAGAATCCGTCGTGGATAGTTGAGAATCCGGCATTGCAGAATCCCGATATGGCGTGAAATGTAGCGAACCCTATCTCTTGCGAAGTGGTCAGCCCGAGAGTGGAGTGGATGGAGAAGAAAATCATTACCGCTCCGAGTAACTCCACAACAATGGTAAACCCGAGTATATATAGTAATGTGGGAACGAGGGCATTAATTGTCTTGGAGTACACCATGTCTTTGAGCATCAGCTGCGAGTAGATTGATGCGCTTCCGCTGAAAAACAGGGCGAAGAAGCTCGTGAATGTCAAGACGCCGATGGCTCCTATCTGCATCAGCACGGCCAGAATGGTGAGCCCTAAGGGGGTGAAAGTGGCTGATATGTCGACCGGGGTAAGTCCTGTGATACTCACTGCGCTGGTGCTCACAAAGAGGGCGTCGATATAGCTCAGGTCGGTGTAGGAGCATTTTGGCAGATGAAGCAAAAATGAGCCCAACAGTATGAATACCAGAAAACTGCCCGACATGAGCAGCGACGGGTTGGTGCGTCGCCCTACCATGCGAAACAGAGCATGCGACAGTGTCACGACACTATAGGCCGTGAGCACCGGATAAAGATAGTAGTTGGAGTACAGTATCTTTTCGAGCCATGGCAACCACGGATTCTCGGGATGCGGGTAGAGCAGCGGCATGAGGGTGGTAAGCACAGCTATATCTACTATCCACTTTATGATACGCGAGTCGCGCAGGGTGACGCGCATACGCAGTATTATGTTGTATAGTATATTGATTATAAATACAATCTGTGCGGTGCGCACAGTGGCGCGGATTGAGGCGTATGATGCCGGTGTATGGTCGTAGCCGGCATGTATCACCATAGACATTATACATACCAATGCCGCTATACAGGTTGCAGCCATAAGCATATTGCCTATGGCATCGAGTATTGTAGATGTGCGCATCGACCATCGTTCCATGCCCATGCGCCAGAAATAGAGGCGGCGCTTAATGCGCTGCTTCAGTCCGGGGTGGCCGTGTGATGAGTGATGCGACATTTCGATACGTGATTGTTCAGCGGTTATGCACGGTGATTTTGGAGGTTATGAGTCGAGTTCCGAGAGCTCGAGCCAGCGTAGCTCCTTCTCATCGAGCAGGGTGTTGAGCTCGTTGTAGCGCTTGGCCAGTTCCGCGGCGTCGGTAAGCGTCTCTCCCGAACTAAAACGCTCGTCGAGAGTATTACGTTCGGCCGTGAGAGTATCGATTTCCGAGGTAAGGGCCTCGAATTCCTGACGTTCCTTAAAACTCATCTTTCGTGGGCGCTCGGCAACCTGACGCGTGCGTGCGGGTGCATTCTTCTCTTTTGACTCGGCCAGTGATTTAAGGTGAGCGTCGCGTTCTGTGCGCCATTTGCGATACTCCGAGTAGGTGCCGGGGAAGTCGCGTATATCGCCGTTCCCCTCCATAATCCAGAGGTGGTCAACAATATTGTCGAGGAAAAAGCGGTCGTGCGACACCACTATCAGACATCCCTTAAAGTCGCGCAGGTACTCCTCGAGAATCCCCAAGGTGAGTATGTCGAGGTCGTTGGTCGGCTCGTCGAGTATCAGGAAGTTGGGCTGCTGCATAAGTATTGTTGCCAGATACAGACGGCTGCGCTCACCGCCGCTGAGAGTATGTATATACTTCTGCTGGTCGGCCGGGGTGAAGAGAAATCTGTTGAGCCACTGCATGGGGCTGAGATTTACGCCCTGCGCAAGCTGTATCTCCTCGGCCAGATCGGTTACAGCGTCGATTACTTTCTTTTGAGGGTCGAAATCGATGCCTGTCTGCGAATAGTAGCCGAAGCGTACGGTGGTGCCCACATCCCATTCGCCGGAGTCGGGTTTCACCAATCCCTGAAGCATCTTTATGAGGGTTGACTTTCCCACTCCGTTGGGGCCTATTATGCCGAGCTTTTCGTAGCGGGCAAATGTGTATGAGAAGTCGGATAATATCACCTTGTCGCCCCAGCGCTTGCTGATGTGCTTGGCCTCAAAAATCTTTGACCCGATATACGATGCTTTGGCCGATGATAGCTCGATAGTGGCATTGTCGGGGCGGTAACTGTCGACGGCACGTTTCAGCTCATGGAAAGCATCGATGCGGTAGCGTGCTTTGCCGGCACGAGCCTGCGGCTGACGGCTCATCCATTCCTGCTCGCGGCGCAGAGTGTTGCGGCGGCGGTCGTTGGCAGCGGCGAGCGCTTCTATGCGTTCCTTGCGCCGGCGCACAAAGTCGGTGTAGTTGCCCGGGTAGGAGTATATGCGCTGGTCATCAAGCTCGATAATGCGGTTGCACACCTCGTCGAGAAAATATCTGTCGTGAGTGACCAGAAGCAGGGTGAGATTCTGGCGGCTGAGAAACTGTTGCAGCCATTCTATCGACTCCACGTCGAGGTGGTTGGTGGGCTCGTCGAGAATCAGCAGCTGTGGGTCGGAGAGCAGGGCGTTGGCTATGGCAATGCGTTTAAGCTGACCGCCGGAGAGGGTCTCTACAGGTGAATCGAGATTGGTTATATCGAGCCTGTGAAGCATCTGGCGCAGCCTGTCAAGGAAATCCCATGCTCCGAGCGAGTCCATCTCGGCCGATGCCTCCAATATGCGTTGCTGATTGTTGGATAGCAGCGCTTTTTCGTATTGAAGAGTGGCGCGGGCATGGGGCACATCAGGTATATGCAGGCATGCCTCAAGCACCGTATGACCTGTCTGAAAACATGGATGTTGCTCAACAATGCTCACTCTCAAATCGTTGCGTAGTGTCACAGTTCCGCTGTCGGGGCTGTCGAGACCCGCAATGATACGCAGCAGGGTGGTCTTACCGGTACCGTTTTTGGCTATCAGCCCTATTTTGTCGCCCTGACTGATGCCGAGCGACACAGAGTCGAATATCATGCGATAGCCGAAGCTTTTGGTGAGGTTTTCAATCTGTAGATAACTGATTGTCGACATAATGGTCAGCGGGCTAATGAGAAGTTAAACGATAGGTCGAATGCCGTGTTGTTGGTGGGATAGGCTGTTGACGAAACCAGAGGGGTATTTATCTGGTGTTCGAAGTAAAGGCCGAGGGTCATACGGCGACTAAGTATGTATTTCGCTGTGATGTTGAACGATATGGTCCGTGTACCCGATGTAGCCTGTGTGAATGAATTTTCGATGCGGCGTATGAGCGCCTGGGTGAAGGAATACGAGAAGTCGGCGTTCATGGTCAGGTCATTGCTCACGCCGGTCTGCTTCCCTTTAAGTTTAAGCACGGTATTGAAGCCTACTATCTTGTAGCCGAATCCGGCCTTGAATCCTCGCTGATTGGCTTCCACAATCTGGGCGGCGGATGTGTTGAGGGTCACGGTGCGTTGGTCGCGGTATTCGGCGTTGAATGTCATATTGTTGTACAGACTGGCGGTTACACCGATAAGGGGCGCGAAGCGTTCGGTGATGCTTACCGACGATATGTTGTAGGGCGAGGAGGGTATCGGGTTGCCCGTGAGCTCGTCGATTGTGAAGCCTATGTTCTGTCCGTCGGCCGAAATCCAGTTGAGATACGACGAGTATGAGCCTACCGTATATGTGCACTGGTATGCGTGGTTGAGGGTAAGGGTCTTGAATATCGAGCGTATGGCCGGTATGTAGATGAGTCCGTCGTAGGTGATGCGCCAGTTGGGGAGTATATGGGCCAGTGAGGGGAAGGGTTCGAGATACTGTTTCGATGCGTTGCCTCCGGAGTATGCGGCCAGGAATGCCGGGATGAGCACGTCTGACGATGTACGGCTCACAGTGCCCAATGCCGGATTGAAAGGTGTTCCGGCTTCGGGACGACCCTCCATAAATCCGGTGGAAGGATAGTTGAGGCCACGGTACTGTGCCTCTACGCGCTCAGCCACAACCGGTATGTTTGACAGGAACTTGTCGAATGTGGCGCTCTGATAGCCATTGTCGGGGTTCGATGTACGCAGTGCCGTGGCTATGGCGCAGTGGGTCTTGGTATAACTTCCGCCGAATGCTGTGGGCATGTCGGGATACATAAACTGTATCTGCTGGGTGCGGTTGTCGGTACGGTTGGCAGTGAGCTGTATCTTCAGACCGCGTACGGGCTCGAGGGTGAGGTCGATATTTACCTCGTTGGAGTGCGAGTACATGGCGGGAGAGGTCTGTCCGGTATACCTTGGAGATCCGTTCTATCGCGTCTTTGACAATCTGACAACCTCCAGAACAGGTCTGTATGACCGTCTGGAGGTGTGCTATGAACCTGTGATA
>JAGAUN010000072.1 GCA_017620715.1 Muribaculaceae bacterium
CCTGCGCCCCGACTCGATACTGCTCATCGAGGGCATACACGGCCTCAACCCCGAGCTCACCGCCGCCGTGGCCCCCGAAATGAAATACCGCATCTACGTGTCGGCCCTCACCACCATCTCCATCGACAATCACAACTGGATACCCACCACCGACAACCGCCTGCTCCGACGACTCGTGCGCGACGCCCGCTATCGCGGCGTGCAGCCCGCCGAGACCATCCGCCGCTGGGCGAGCGTGCGCCGCGGCGAGGAGAAATGGATATTCCCCTACCAGGAAAACGCCGACGCCATGTTCAACAGCTCCCTGCTCTTCGAGCTCGGCGTCATGCGGCACCGCGCCGAGCCCCTGCTGGCATCCGTGCCCCACGACATACCCGAGTATGCCGAAGCAGCCCGCCTGCACCGCTTCCTCCAGTACTTCACCCCCATCTCCGAGCAGTACATCCCCTCCACCTCCCTCCTGCGCGAATTCCTCGGCGGCAGCTCCTTCACCTACTGACCAATACACATATGCCGCCAAAGTCAGACCCGTCCGACCCGTCGGACTTGTCGGACGATGCCACCCCCTCCCACGGCATTGTGAATTGTGAATTGTGAATTGTGCATTGATTTAAGTTTTTATTTGCAAAATATTCGTTAATAGCAATAGCAGGTTAGAAAAAGCCCCGAAACGATTGTTAAAAAAGATTAAATAGGCGTTCCACCCTGCATTTTATCCCAAACCTTTGTATTATCTTTGTAAAAGCGATAGGCCAAATTATGCACTCTCGCACCCATGAAGACCACTAAAATTCGAACACAAACCAACAATTAATTTCACCCGGCGGCTCCCTGCCGCACAAGCGCAATGCTCTAAAGCCAATTCAGTTAACCCCTAAATCTCAAACCCAATACGACCCCTCAACCCGCATCAACCATTGCACATCAGCCACGCCACCTCCCACACCATGCGGTAGGCGCGGCCTTTGTGACCCCCATACACCCTCTCACATCACACCACACCTTAATATATATCTGATTACCAAAACCAAGTAACCAATTACTAACCTTAAATAATTTTCTAATCAATCATCTAAGCATTATGAAGTCAAAGATAACTTCCTTGTTATTCTTGTTACTCTTCCCCGTGCTTACGGCCTTCGGCCAAAGCTACTCCCTCAAGGGAACAGTAACCGACCCCACAGGTGATCCACTTCCCGGTGTATCCGTAACAATCCAGGGTACCACCAATGGCGCCTCAACCAACATCGATGGTGAGTTCACACTTTCCGTTAAAAACGGCGATGTGCTCAACGTCAACTACATCGGCTTCAAGCCCTACACCGTTACAATCAACGGGCAGAAAGACCTCCTGGTGGTACTGGAGGAAGACGCCCAGACCCTCGACGAGGTAGTGGTTACCGCTCTCGGTATCAAGCGCGAGCAGAAAGCCCTTTCCTACAACGTCCAGACCATCGGAGGCGAAGCCTTCACCGCCAACAAGGACGCCAACTTCATCAACTCGCTCAACGGTAAGGTAGCCGGCGTCAACATCAACTCCAACGCCGCCGGTGCAGGTGCCTCGGCCCGCGTCGTGATGCGTGGTGTGAAATCACTCTCGGGCAACGACAACGCTCTTTACGTTATCGACGGTGTGCCTATGTTCGACATCAACTCCGGTTCGGAAGATGGCGGTACAATGGCCAAACAGCCCGGTTCGTCAACCGTTGCCGACATCAACCCTGAGGACATCGAATCAATGTCGGTACTCTCAGGCCCCTCTGCAGCAGCCCTCTACGGCTCGGCAGCCGCAAGCGGTGTAATCCTCATCAACACCAAGCGCGGTAGCGAAGGTCGTGCACGTCTCACCTACAGCAACACCACCCACTTCTCCAACGTATGGATGACCCCCAAATTCCAGAACCGCTACGGCAACCGTCCCGGTCAATTCGAATCATGGGGCGACCTGATGGAGAAACCCACCTCCTACGATCCCCTCGATTTCTTCCGCACAGGCGTTACCGAGATCAACGCTCTCACATTCAACTACGGCACACAGCGCAACCAGACATTCGCATCGGCTGCCGTGACCAACGCCCCCGGCGTGATGCCCGAGTCTGACTATAACCGTTACAACTTCTCTATCCGCAACACTACCAACTTCTTCAACGATCGTCTCACCCTCGATCTCGGTGCAAACTACATCATCCAGAACAACAAGAACATGGTAGGCCAGGGCCAGTACTGGAACCCGATTCCCGCACTGTGGCTCTTCCCCCGCGGAGAAGACTTCGACGACATCCGTAACTTCGAGCGCTGGGATCCGGCACGTAACATCTACACCCAGTACTGGGAGCAGAAATACCCCGCACCCTTCGACATGCAGAACCCCTACTGGACACAGAAACGTATGCTCCGCGAGTCACGCAAGCAGCGCTATATGTTCAACGGCTCTCTGAAATTCGACATCACCCCCTACCTCTATGTAATTGGCCGCGTACGTGTCGACAACATGTACACCACATTTGAAGAGAAATACTACGCTACCAACTGCCGTACACTCGGTGGCTACGAAAAAGGTTCGTACGCAAAATCACGTACAATGGACCGTTCGACCTACGCCGACATCATGGCATCGTTCAACAAAAACTTCATCAACAACCGTCTGAGCGTCAACGCACAGCTCGGTGCCTCTATCAACGATATGCTCAACGAGGTCGACGCCTACGGAGGCGGCCTCGCCAACATCCCCAACTTCTTTGCTTACGGCAACATCAAGCAGACCGAAAACAAAGTACGTGATGAAGAATGGCACGACCAGACTCAGTCAATCTTCGCCAGCGCCGAAATCGGCTGGGATTCGCAGTATTACCTCACCCTTACAGGCCGTAACGACTGGGCTTCGATGCTCGCCTTCACCGACAAGGTTAGCTACTTCTACCCCTCTGTCGGCGGCAGCTGGCTTGTAAGCGAAACCCTTCGCGACTACCTCCCCCAGGCTATCTCTTACTTGAAGATTCGCGGTTCGTGGGCCGAAGTGGCTTCGTCGCCCGCACGCTACCTCACCCGTATGCAGTATGTATACAACGAGCAGACCAAACAGTACGAGTGGCCTTCGACTCACTACAACCCCAACCTCAAACCCGAGAATACCAAATCGTATGAAATCGGTTTGAGCTCCAAGTTCCTCAACAACACCATCGGCTTCGAATTCACATATTACAAAGCCAACACCTTCAACCAGACCTTCACTATCGACGCTTCCGGTTCATCCGGTTACTCAAAGAACCTCGTTCAGACCGGTAACATCCAGAACAACGGTATCGAAGCTACCCTCAACTACCAGAACTCATGGGGCGACTGGCGCTTCGAAACCGGCCTCACCTACTCATGGAACCGCAACAAGGTAATACGCCTCGCCAACGGCGTGCCCGACCCCGAAACCGGCGAACCCATCGAGATGGAATACTTCTCGGCTACCGGCTGCCTCGGCTCCAACGGCGGTCCCGCCATACGTCTCTACGAAGGCGGCTCAATGGGCGACCTCTACAGCAACCGTCGTCTCCGTCAGAGCCCCAACGGCTACATCTGGAAAGACCCCAAGACCGGCAACGTTGAACTCGAAACAGTAGAGTACTTCAAGGTTGGCTCAATCCTTCCCAAATTCCACATGGGCTGGACCGGCAACCTCGGCTGGAAGAACCTCAACCTCTCATGGGCCGTTACAGGTCGCTTCGGCGGTCAGGTTGTATCCGACACCCAGGCTATCCTCGACCAGTATGGCGTATCTGAAGTATCAGCTGCCGCACGCGACAACGGCGGTGTGCCCATCTACGGCAACGGTATGGCTGACCCCGAAAACTATTACAACACCATCGCCGCAGCTCCCGGCACATATTATATATATAGTGCCACCAACGTGCGCCTGGCCGACCTCACACTCTCTTACAGTGTGCCCCGCTCATGGCTCGCCAACATCTGCGACGTAACCGTTAGCCTCACCGGAAAGAACCTCTGGATGATCTATTGCAAGGCTCCCTTCGACCCCGAAAATACTTCAGCCACAACCAACAACTTCTACCAGGCCGTCGACTACTTCCAGCAGCCCAGCCTGCGCACATACGGTTTCAATGTTAAACTCACATTCTGATTTACATAACAGGATACAATCATGAACAACAAACATATTAAATCAATAGCCACCTTAATGTTGGGCGCCGGCCTCCTCTTCGGCTCGGTTGGCTGCACCGACAAATTTGAGGACTTCAACACCGACCCCAAGGCTCCCACACCCGAGCAGATGGAAGGCGACTTCTCAGCTACCGCTACCCTGCTCAACACAATGATGCCCGCGCTGGTACTCGGTCAGGAAAACGAATTCCAGATGATAGACCAGATGGTAGGATGTGAGTTCGGACACATGACCGCCGCCAAAAACCAATGGGGTTCAAACGCCTACTTCGGCACCTACAATCCCCCTATCGGCTGGATAGGCAACACCTTCGACACCATGATGCCGAAGATGTACACACAGTTCTTCCAGATCCGCCGCATCTCTGGCGAAGACAACCTCGTATTCCACTGGGCCAACCTTATCCGCATTGCAGGTACTTTGCGCGTGAGCGACGCCTACGGCCCCACCCCCTTCTCAATGATTGGCACGGGTACCGAATATAAGGTAGCTTACGACGATATGCCCGACCTCTTCAACGCCATGTTCGACGAGCTCGACAAATCTATCGAAGGCCTTAAGAAAGGTATCGGCGGCGACGGCGCCAAAGTATTCGGCACAGCCGACTTTATCTACGGCGGCGACGTGACCAAATGGGTGAAATTCGCCAACACCATCAAGCTCCGCATAGCCATGCGTCTTGTCAACGTCAACCCCACCCTCGCCCAGCAGAAAGCTGAAGAGGCTGTCAACGACAACGTAGGTGTGATAACCGACCCTGCTGACGGTGCATGGTCATCGTTCCTCCCCGGCACCAACTCGCTGCGCAAGACCAACTTCACATGGAACGAAGGTCGTATGTCGGCCGACATGTCAAGCTACCTCAACGGTTACTCCGACCCGCGTCTCCCCCTCTACGGTATGGCATTGGCCGACGGTTCAGTCAACGGTCTCCGTCACGGTCTCTGGAAGAAAGAGCTCTCACCTCAGCACGACGACTATTCATGCCCCCTTGCTGAGGAACAATCCAAGCTGCTCTGCCTCTCGGCCAGCGAAGCATGGTTTGCACGCGCCGAAGGCGCTCTGCGCGGCTGGAATATGGGAGGCACCGCCAAAGAACTCTACGAGCGCGGCATCGAAGTATCCATGCAGGAACGTGGTGCATCTATCGGCAGCTACCTCACCTCTGAGGCTACTCCCGCCGACTACGTAGACCCCAACGACGCTTCCAACAACATAGCCGCCGTATCGACCATCTGCCCCAAATACGACGAATCGGCTTCGTTTGAAACCAACCTCGAGCGTATCATGGTGCAGAAATGGATTGGCAACTTCCCCAACGGCTGGGAAAGCTGGGCCGACTTCCGTCGCACAGGCTACCCCAAATGGTTCCCCGTTGTTGAAAACCGCTCGACCGACGGCTGTACCGACGCTCGCGGCATGCGCCGTCTCCCCTTCCCCAACTCAGAGTTCAACACCAACGCCGAAAACGTACGCGCTGCCGTACAGATGCTCGGAGGCCCCGACAACAGCGCTACCGACCTCTGGTGGGCTAAAAAAGACTAATTTAAACCCGGTTACATCTTAATCACACCAATTTTATTACAAAAATGAAAGGATTAAAATCAATCATATTTGCCGCAGCAGCTCTCATTGCCGTACCCGCGCTCGTAAGCTCCTGCGACGACTGGACCGATCCGAAGGCTGAGGACTTCTTCACCCCTCCCACACCTTCATACGAATCCAACCTCAAAGACTATTTCGCATCGCCCCACAAAGTGATGTTCGGATGGTTCGGCAGCTGGACCGCCGCATCGAAAAGTAACTCTCTGATAGGTCTGCCCGACTCCACCGACTTTGTAAGCCTCTGGCTCTGCTTTGGCAACCTCACCCCCGCTCAGCAGGCCGACCTCAAGGCTTTCCAGGCCCGCGGCAGCCGCGCAGTGCTCTGCTGGCTTGCCACCAACATCGGCGAGAACATCACTCCCGGATACGACCTTGTACCGCCCTTATCGGCAGCTGAAGAATTCTGGGGTTTCACACAGGGCGACATACCCTCTATGATTGAAGCCGCCAAGAAATATGCCGACGCCATTGCCGACACCTGCGACAAATACAACATCGACGGTTTCGATATGGACATCGAGTCAACCGGCACACTCATCATGGGCGGTCAAGAAAGCCGTCAGGTGCTGAACGAGTTCCTCCGTCAGCTACGCAAACGCTTCGACGAGAGCGGCCGCATGCTCGTGATTGACATACCCGGCGGCGCAAGCTGGCTCCACTACTACGGCTACCTCGACAACGATGTAGTGCAAAGCGTTGACTACATCTGCTGGCAGACCTACGAACTCGGTCACTCAGGCCTCGACAACTTCTTCAACTACGTGAAGAACTGGAAGCCCGAAATCTTCGAGGAAGTAATTGCCAAATCGATTGTAACAGCCACATTCGAGCGCGCATCCGACAAATATCTCTTCCCGCAGCAGTCAACCTGGGAATACTCAGGCGGTCTGCCCCACGCCGGTCAGGGCGCATATCACATTGAGTACGACTATCCCGGCAACCCCGACTATCCCTACGTTCGCCAGGGTATCACCACTCAGAATCCGCCCATACACGAATAAGAAACACCATAAAACTATCTCTCACTCATAAAAACTTTTATTTATTACATGAAAAAAATTGCATTAAATTTCATCGCCCTCGGCCTCGGCGCTTTGGCCTTCACTGCCTGCGACGACGCTAAGAACGACGTAATCGACAACCTGGTTTACATCTCCGAAGGTACAGGCTCAAGCCCCATAGAAGAGATTGTAATGAACAACACCGACCAGGTATATACCTCGACATTTACCGTAAGCATGTCGAAGCCGGCAGTGACCGACACCAAGGTTACCCTTACACTCGATCCCGCCACTCTCGACAACTACAACCGTCGCAACGGTACCGAATTTGCTGTAATTCCCGCCGAATATGTGTCATATCCCGCAGAGGTTGTGATACAGGCAGGTATGTCGGCTGTAACCGTTCCCGTTGAATTCACCACTTTCGAAGGTGAGAAAGGCGTTGACTATGCTGCTCCCTTCTGCATCAAAGACGCACAGGGCGAGCTCATCTCCGGCGGTGCAAAGAGCCTCATCTACACCTTCGGCAAGCCCCTCACCCAGATGGCTCCCGGCTTCTACCACTCCAACGAGATGAGCATACCCTTCCCCGAGGGCGGTGTTGAACTCCCCAACTTCACCGTAGAATGGTGGTGCCGCGTAACCAACTCCTCAGGCACCGGCGGCTTCTCGATCAACAACCAGGCCATATTTGCATTCAATGCCAACTATGAGCTTTACGTACGCTTCGGCGACATCACATACGGCTACGGCAATTACAACTTCCTCCAGATCAAAGCCATGGGCGTTGACGCCAACTACGACTCGGGCGACCCCTCCAAGAATCCTCTCAAATGGGGCGAATGGATGCACTTCGCTCACTCCTACGATGCCTCTACCGGCAAATGTACTCTCTACATGAACGGCAAAGAAGTGAATACTTGCAACGGCGGTGCCGGCAACGTACACACATTTACCGGTTGCACCATGTTCGGATCAGACATGCAGCGAGACAAAATCGAAATGGCTCAGTTGCGTATGTGGAAGACGACCCGTACCGAAGCCCAGATTCAGAAGTTCATGAAGAAATCGGTTAAATACACCGATCCCAACCTTCTCTTCTACATCCCCATGGACGAAGGCCAGGGCTCTACACTGCAAGACGTGACCGGCAACGGCTACGACCTCACTGTACCCAACTCGGACGCAGTATCCTGGAACGAATACACCTGGGAATAATCTCACTTTCACTTTCAATACTAAACTAACAATTTAGCAAACTTGCCATCACATCCCCCGCCATAATAAAAAAAGGGCGGGGGAGTGACAAGGCAAAACATTCAATCACAGCAATGAAAAAATTCTGGAAATATCTTATGGCAGGTGCGGTGATAGCATCGTTGGCTCCCCTCTCGGCATGCTCCGACGACGACGCAACCGATCCGTATGACATCAACTACGTATATCTCCGTCAGCCCACCGACACATACGCCAGCGTAGAATACAAAGCCAACGGCGATATAATGTCGGGCTTCACCGACCCCTACACCCTCGTTCCGGTGCGCCTCACCAAACCCGCGCCCCAAGACCTTACCGTAGAAGTAGTGGTTGACCCCTCGTTGGTTGACGAATACAACGAAGCCACCGGCAAAGACTACGTATTTATCAACGGCCTCGATGTGCTCAACTCAAAACTCACCATCAAGAAAGGCGAGTATCTCAGCACCGAGCCCATTCAGATCACAATGACCGACCCCAAAGCATTTGCAGTCGATGCCACTGACCTGATACTCCCCATCGTAATCAAATCGAACAACGCCGGCCTCACCACATCGAAGAGCTCGCGCATATTCCTCACCTTCACCTCCGACTACGTGCCCAACCTCTACAACCTCGCTGTAAGCACGATAAACAAAAAGGCCATCACCGTAGTCGACGGCTGGCAGAACAGCCTCAAGAGCATCAACGTGGTTGACTTCCTCACACTCTCTTATGCTCCCTACGAAGACGTGACAGTAAACGTAGCTATCGACAACAGCAAGGTGGCCGACTACAACACCGCCAACGGTACCAACTACGTGGCCATGACCGACGCTTCGCTTGCCGCAAGCACCATCACCATCACCCCCGAGCAGACAGGAGCTTCACTCACTGTCAACACCGGCGATATCAGCGCTCTGGCCAACGGCACCACATACGTGATACCCGTTAACGTGACCTCAGTAAGCGGAGCAGCCGTTGAACCGACCGAAAACACCAAGAGCACCTTCTACATCGTGCTCTCCGGCGCAGGCTACGAACTCGAGCAGGTATCTAACGTAAACGGATATGTCTACAACTACACCTCGGCCCTCACCTGCACCGTTGACGGCCAAACAACTACAGGCAGCTACACCTGGGCCGATGTACTCAAACCCGATGAATATGCCTGGGCATATTGGAATCCGACCCAATCTATGGAGATAGACCTCGGCGAGACCATCAACCTCAACGGTCTCTGCCTCAACTGCTACGGCGCATACCGCTGCCCCGTAACATTTGAACTGGAGACATCGGCCGACGGTCAGACCTGGACCAAATGGGACGTATTGAACGTAACACAAAGATCTTACCTCTACGCAACCCTGTCGGTACCCTCACAAACCCGCTATATCAAAATGAAAGGAACAATGCCGACCAACAGCTACTATCAGGAGGTCGACGTTGAATGGCTCAAACTCTACTACGAGTAATCATCACCCCCATATCCCTAAAAGGAGCGCCCGCCGTGGCGCTCCTTTTATTTTGTCGCCCCGCCAGACTATGGGGCGGGGGATACGGTGCGCAGCACCTTCCCCCGAAAACCCGAATGCACACGAAAGCCCCCGAGGCCGTCACACGAGGGTAAGCGCCCGCAGGCGCTGTAACCCTCTCCCCATATTTTTGTACCCCGCCAGACTATGGAGCGGGGGATACGGCGCGCCAGCGCCTTCCCCCGAATGTCACCTGAAGCAGGATATCCCGTATGAATAGGCGAAACCGCTGAAAGCGGTTGCTTTGTATATAGCCCCACATTGACGCGCATCGCGCGGCTATGTGGGGAAAGCAAGTCAGCCAAAGCCAACGCCGAAGGTGTTGCTTTGTGTTCTCAGACGGTTCCCGCAGCCCTATGCTCAAGGTAAGTGCCCCAAAGGGCGCTGTAACCCTCTCCTCATAGCGCCTCCCACCCCTATTTAATACTTTTTATAGAGCCACCAGCAAAAAAATGATTATTTTTGCACTCATTACCCCAAAAGGCAACAAACAAGAGTGATTGAGGCACACAACATAGAGAAAGCATTCGACCGCCTGCCCGTGCTACGCGGCATAGACCTGAGCATAGAGCGCGGCGAGATAGTGTCGATAGTCGGCCCGAGCGGCGCCGGCAAGACTACCCTGCTGCAGATACTCGGCTCACTCGACCGCCCCGACCGTGGTACCGTGACCATAGACGGCACCGACCTCTTCGCACTCACGCAGAAACGCCTCGCACAGTTCCGCAACTCCCGCATAGGCTTCGTGTTTCAGTTTCACCAGCTGCTGCCCGAGTTCACCCTCATTGAAAATGTGGCGCTCCCGGCTATGATAGGGGGCCTCTCGCGCTCCAAGGCTATAGCCAAGGCCATGCCCGTGGTAGAATACCTCGGTCTGAGCGAGCGCATATCGCACCGCCCCGCTCAGCTGTCGGGAGGGGAGCGCCAGCGCGCCGCCGTGGCACGCGCACTGGTCAACAATCCGGCCGTGGTATTGGCCGACGAGCCATCAGGCTCACTCGACTCGCACAACCGCGACGAGCTGCACCGCCTCTTCTTCGACCTGCGCCGCGACTTCGGCCACACATTCGTGATAGTGACCCACGACAACAATCTGGCCACCCGTGCCGACCGCATGATTCAGCTCACCGACGGCCGCATTTCAAGCATCTCCAAACCATCAATCAACATATAAACAACTACACCCGCAATGAAAATCTTATCTCGTATCATAGTGCCTGCAGCCATAGCGGCAACCGCACTCACACTCACAGCGTGCAACGACAGCGACGACAGCGGCATATCGTCAACCATCAACACCACTATCGTGACTTACGACGGCCGCGACACCTCGGGCGACCTCATCTTCACCCACACCATATCGGCTGCCGACGGCACCGATACCTTCGTGAAGCTGCACGGCGTGGCCAAACTTACCGAAAACATACCGCTGGGCACCCGCCTTGTGCTCACCTACCGCTATCTCGACGGACTCAAATATCCCGCCTCGGGCGCCGTGGGCATAATAGGCGCATCGAAAGCGGCCACCGCCCCCGTCACCTCGATAGCCGGGGCCCCCGAACTCTCGTCGCTCTCGCCCATCTACGTAGAGGTACTGGAGCGCGCCGGCAACTATATCAACCTCTGGTGCGAACTGCCCCAGTCGCAGAAACGCACCTTCGCCATCGAGCTCGACGCAACCACCGCCGGCACCGACCAACCCACCCTCTACATCACCACCGCCTTGCCCGAAGGGGAGACGGGCGGATACGTCACCACCTACGGCACCTCGTTCGACGTATCGGATGTGTGGAGCAACCCCGCCACCCGCTCTATGGTAGTGAAAGTCAACAACTCCAACAATCCCAACTACACAACCTTCACCTTCAACAAATAACCCTCACATGACACTTACACGAATATCTGCCCTGATAGCGGCCGCCGGAGCCCTCTTCACCCTCACCGGGTGCAGCTCGAGCGACGGGGGCGATCCCACCGAAAACGCCCCGAGCAACTTAATGACATACAACGGCAACTCCGTAAACGAAGCAGGCGAGCCCACTTCGCTCTTCACCTACTATGCCGAGAACTCCGACGTGCCCGTGCCCTACGCATCGGCCGCCGTACCCTCGCTAACCACTGCCGACGTGGGTAAACGCGTAGCCGTACGATACTTCGTCGGCTCCGGCTCTACCATCACCGTGCTCAACACACGCTTAGTGCCCACCGCAACCCTCGCCATGGCCGATACCCAGGACGCCGAGGCCAACAACCAGCCCGTCGACGTAGTATCTATATCGCGCCAGGGCCCGTATATCAACCTCTACGCCAAGCTCCCCGCCGAAGGCACCCACACCTACTCGGTGCTCTGCGACCGCAACACCTACGGCACCTCGCAGCCCCACATCTACATATCGGTGACGCCCTCCACCGAGTCCTCGGGCTACAGCCTCAGCACACTCTCGTGCTACGACATCTCATCGGTATGGAACTCCGGCGCAACACAGTCGGTAGTAGTGCACATCAACAACACCGCCTACGCAGGCGCTCCCACCACATTCACCTTCAGAAAATAATATCCCCCACCCATTCTCGATATGGAAAACAAACCCAAAGAATTCAAGATAGAGGTACCCGCCGAAGTGGCATCGGGCCGCTACAGCAACTTCGCCGTAATCTCACACTCGCCCAACGAGGTGTTTATCGACTTCATAACCCTCGCCCCCAACATGCCCCAGGCCAAGGTGGAGAGCCGCATTATCATGACCCCCGACAATGCCCGCAACCTCCTGGCAGCCCTCTCGGACAATCTCAAGAAATATGAGGCCACCTTCGGCGAGATACGCCGCATAGCCCCCGTGGGGCAGCCCGGCCCCAACGACCTGCCCAACCCCTTTGCCGGCGGCAGCCGCCTCAACTGATATCATCTCACAAACCGTCTCACCCCGACTAAAAAACCGTTACAAGCCAATGCGCACCCACAATCTCACCATCTACAATTCACTCTCGCGCTGCAAAGAGCTGTTCAAACCCATCAATCCCGGGCGCGTAGGCATGTATGTATGCGGCCCCACGGTATACGGCGACGGCCATCTGGGCCACGCGCGCCCGGCCATAACGTTCGACGTGCTCTTCCGCTACCTCACCCATCTGGGATACAAGGTGCGCTACGTGCGCAACATCACCGACGTGGGCCATCTGGAGCACGACGCCGACTCGGGCGAAGACAAGATAGCAAAGAAAGCACGCCTCGAGCAGCTCGAGCCCATGGAAGTGGTGCAGCACTACCTCAACCGCTACCATCAGGCCATGGAGCGCCAAAACGTGCTTCCGCCCTCTATCGAGCCCCATGCATCGGGCCACATCATAGAGCAGATCGAATACATCAAGAAGATACTCGAGAGCGGCTACGCATACGTGAGCGAAGGCTCCGTATACTTCGACGTGCCCCGCTACAACGCCGACCACCATTACGGCAAGCTCTCGGGCCGCAACATCGACGAGCTCCTCTCAACCACACGCGCCCTCGACGGCCAGCAGGAGAAACGCAACCCCGCCGACTTCGCCCTGTGGAAGAAAGCCGCCCCCGAACATATCATGCGCTGGCCCTCGCCCTGGAGCGACGGATTCCCCGGCTGGCACCTCGAGTGCTCCACAATGGGCGAGAAATACCTCGGCGAGCGCTTCGACATACACGGCGGCGGCATGGACCTGCGCTTCCCCCACCACGAATGCGAGATAGCACAGTCGGTAGCACACAACGGCCACGACAGCGTGCACTACTGGATGCACAACAACATGATAACCATCAACGGTCAGAAAATGGGCAAATCGCTGGGCAACTTCATCACCCTCGACGAATTTTTCACCGGCTCGCACCCCCTGCTCACCCAGGCCTACTCGCCCATGACCATACGCTTCTTCATACTCCAGGCACACTATCGCGGCACCGTCGACTTCAGCAACGAAGCCCTGCAAGGCGCCGAAAAAGCCCTGCAGCGCATCACCGACGGCTACCGCCGCTCACGCACCCTCAAAGCCTCCGACCACACCGACGTCGACATCGCCGGCCTCGAAGCCAAATGCTACGAAGCCCTCGACGACGACCTCAACACCCCCGTGCTCCTGGCACACCTCTTTGAAGCCTGCGCCATAGCCAACAAAATCAACGACGGCACCGCACACGCCACACAAAGCGATATAGAGGCCCTGCAGCGCCTCTTCGACACCTTCCTGGTAGAAATACTCGGCATACGCGTCAACGCCGCCACAGAGGGATCGGAAGCCAATCTCGCCCCTTACGCCCAAGCCGTAGACCTGCTGCTCGAGATACGCGCCAACGCCAAGTCAAACAAAGACTGGGCCACCAGCGACCTCATACGCGACCGCCTCGCCCAAGCCGGCTTCGACGTCAAAGACACCAAAAACGGCGTAGAGTGGAGCGTTAAGTAAATTCACGATTCACAATGCACAATTCACAATTGTGCATTTGTTTTATGTGGCGGGTGATATGGCGCACAGCGCCTTCCCCCCCCGAATCTCCTCAAAGTCAGACTTGTCCGACAAGTCCGACCCGTCCGACGATAGCACCAACCCTGCCACCAACCCTCGTCCCTCCCCACAAAAGCAGTTGCTTAGCATGTAGCCCAAGGGTAAGCACCCCTTCCGGGCGCTTACTCTCTCCCCATAATTGTGCCTCGTGCATTGTGAATTGTGAATTGTTTTGTACCTTTGCCCGTGACCGGCCACAACGCCGGTCAGAGACATACGAGGAAAAGTGTTTTTCTCATCATTCTATTGCTGAAACTAGGAATCTCAACAATTGATATAGAGAATGATGGTGAACAGACGCTTGCCTTTTGACTTGCTTGCATTGTCAGAAGGTGAGGCTCTATATTCACATATTCTTATATCATGGTATTCCTAGGCCACAGCAGTGAGTATGTGAAAAAAATGGCTTCACCTTTTTTCGTGCGTCTACACTTCAATTCACCCTCTAAAGGTATCTCTGAGCCATAGATGCACCCTTTAATAAACCAATGAAAAAAATCTTATTGCTGCTCATCGCATTAGCAGTAGGCTTCCAGGTCTCGGAAGCCGCCAAGAAAATCACCATCCATGCGATTCCCGAGACGGCCGACATCTACATCGACGGCCAGAACGTAGGCACAGGCACCTATCAGGTGAAATTCGACCGCAATACCGACTTCTACGTAGTAAAGATTGCAGCCCCCGGTTACATCACCAAAACCTACCGCCTGCGCAAAGACAATCCCAAGAAAACCATAGTCTATACTCTGCCCGAAGATGAGGCATTACGAGCATCCGTAGGCAGCGAGGATGGCGTTGACCTTGCCAACCGCTGGTTTGACGTGACCTGCCGCAAAGGTCTCACCGAGGACAAGATATGGAAACGCCTCATGAGCGTGTGCACCAACTATTTCGACAACATAGAGGTGCGCGACAAATCGGCCGGCTGGATAAAATCGAGCTGGCGCTTAACCACTTTCAAAGAACAGACCGTACGCACACGCCTCGAAGTGCGCATGAGCTTCATCGACGACGAGACCATATCGTACCGCGTACGCCTCACAGTGCAAATCAAAGACAACGACTGCCGCGGCGAGAACTGCTATAAAAAATACGACCGCGTACTGCGCACATTCGAGCCCATGATTCAGGAACTACAGACCTCGGTAGGCGGCGGCGAATAATCCACACATCACACACACCCAATCACGCACATCACCAATGAAAAAAACAATCATACTTGCAGCCCTGCTCATGGCGCTGACAGCAATGCCCGCCTCGGCACAGGGATTCAGCGCAGCCGTAGCAACAGAACAAACAGATCAGCCCGGCGCCACTTCCGGTCAATCTGACGATATATTCTTCGAAATTTCTGACCCGCTCTACGAATGGAGCGAAATAGACTCCAAATTAGCCAAAGTGCAACTCACCTCCAACGGACTTCTGCTCGAATCAAAAACAGACAACGGCGTGGCATTCTCCATAGCCGAACTCCCTATCAACCTCGAAGAAAACAGCGCATTTGTGTTCGGCGCCATTTTTACCGGCGTTAAACTCAATGAGAAAAAGATGGTGGGCCTGATATTCGACTACGAAGACGGCCGCAACTACAAGGGTATAGCCGTATCAAAGAAACAGTTTGAATACTTCGTTGTAAAAGATGGAGTGTCTACACCCGTCAAGACCGGCCTGGTGAAAATGAAAGGCGACATATTAGCGCTCTATATGGCGCGCCACGACGGCAAAGTAGAGTTTTATCTCAACGACCTGGAGATATGTACCGTGAAGCGCATATCCATCACCAGTCCCATGTTCGGCGTATTCGTGCAAGGCAAAATGAAAGCCATGGTTCCCAAATTCATGATGAATAGCTTTGTACCCGAAGAAACCGAGCAGTCAACCACCGACAATTAACGCCACCGCACTAACACACACACAACCTTTCCACGCCCCACTCTCAGGCATCAGCGGATGCAGGGGAGTGGGGTAATTTTCAAAAAAAGCCGTAATATTGCAATTTATTTCACTGAAAACGCTAACTTTGCGACGCAGACCGCCTTGCAGAAGCCTCGGTCAAGGGTAAAGCGGGCGGGAAGGCAGACATTTTATTAAAAAGCGTTTATCCGCGCTGATTCTTGACGAACAGAAATTCTCGCAAAATTTCAATATCAGAATCAAGATTTAGCAGCGATAGATGCCCGTAGCGTGTAAAAACATGGCTATGGCCCGGAGAGTCTTTCGCAAGACTCAGGCCAGAGCATTTTTTACATACCAAGCGTGGGCTTCTGCAGCTGCCATCCGGTTTTGATAGGGCAATGCGAGAAGCCTCTGTTCGCCGGACGGCAACAGATACAGACTCCTACGCTTTCTTTTTGTATCCAACCATCATTTTATTCCGACTCATTCAGGGGAGACTGCGAGTCAGCCAACTGTTTAAAAATAATTTATTGAAATGAAACAGCTCAAAAAACTTACAGCACTCTTCGCAATTCTTCTCGCAATGGTAGTGATAGCACCCGCCTGCTCCGACGACGACGATAAGGGCTCCTCAAATCCCCTCGTAGGCACATGGGTAGGGTACGACGATAAAGATAATAGCGAAATAATATATGTGTTCAAAGCCGACGGTACCGGTTACGAAGAATACGAATTTGATTCAGAACCCGAAGAATTCAGATGGGTCGCCACAGAATCATCTATCACCCTCACATACGAAGATGGCTCAACCTATACCGCCAGCTACTCACTTTCTGACAATGGCAAAACTCTTCGTTACGACGGTGATATCTACACTAAACGATAAATAGCAAGCCAAAACAAATCGATTGACCATACATCCACACATCATTACGGGGTTGCCAACGTCTGCCGGCAACCCCGTAATTGTTAATTAATTTATGGGCGGGGATACGGCGGCCGGTCTATGGAGCGGGGGATACGGTGCGCAGCACCTTCCCC
>JAGAUN010000073.1 GCA_017620715.1 Muribaculaceae bacterium
GCATGATGTCGGTAGTGCCCTTCAACGTGATGGGCGCCGACACAACTCTCAACGTGTACGACAAAGATGCCCGCTGGTGGTCGACCCCCTACGAATATTACAACCGCTTTTTCACCGGTTACGCCCATGTAAGCCTTTCAGGCGTGGGCTGCCCTGATGTAAGTTCACTGCTCACCATCGCCACTACCGGCGACCTTGAACCCGACTATAAACTCTACGGCACCACCTTCTCCGGCCAAAAAGCAGAACCCGGATACTACACCAACCGGCTTGACAAATACGACATTCTCACCGAAGTCACCGCAACTACACGCACATCGGCCGAACGCTACACCTTCCCCGGCGGCAAGGGCAACATACTTATCAACCTTGGCCAGGGTCTGACCAACGAAAGCGGTGCAACCGTGCGCCGCGTCAGCGACACTGAAATAGAGGGAAGCAAATTGCTCGGCACCTTCTGCTACAATCCTCAAAAAGTATTCCCCATCTACTTTGTAATGCGCGTGAGCAAACGAGCCGACGCCTGCGGATACTGGAAAATGCAACCCGAACTCACCGGCGTAGAAGCCGAATGGACACCCGATCACGGCACCTATAAACTCTACACCCAGTATGGACGCGAGCTCTCGGGCGACGACATAGGCTACTGGTGGACTTACGACTCGCTCGCTCCCGGCGAACAGATAGAGGTGCGCATGGGCGTATCGTTTGTATCAATAGCCAATGCCCGCGAAAACCTTGAAAAAGAACAACTCTCACTCTCGTTTGACGAAATCCGCACCGCTGCGCACAACACCTGGCGCGACGACCTCTCGCGTATACGTGTCGACGGTGGTACCGACGCTCAGAAAGAGGTATTCTACACAGCTCTTTACCACGCGCTCATTCACCCGAGCATCCTCAACGACGTCAACGGCCAATATCCGCTTATGGAATCATTTGGCGAAGGTACCGTAGAGGAAGGCCACAACCGCTATACCGTATTTTCTCTTTGGGACACATACCGCAATGTACACCAACTTCTTACGCTGGCATATCCCGAGCGGCAGACCGACATGATACGCTCCATGATTGATATGTCGAAAGAGTGGGGATGGCTGCCCAAATGGGAACTTTTCGGCCGCGAGACATTCACCATGGAAGGCGACCCGGCCATACCTGTCATTGTGGATTCATGGCGTAAGGGCCTGCGCGACTACGATATCGACGCCGCCTACGCCGCCATGATTCGTTCAGCCACTACTCCCGGCGCACACAATCCGATGCGCCCCGACATCGACCCATACATCTCTCTTGGATACGTACCATTAGGAACACATCAGGCCGATAACTCGGGCGACAATTCAGTAAGCCACGCTCTCGAATACTACGTGGCCGACAATGCACTGGCATGGCTTGCCGCAGAGCGCGGCGACACCGACCTTGCGCATACACTCGCACAACGCGCCAAGGGATACGCCAACTACTACTCGAAAGAGAGCGGTACATTGCGCCCCATTAATGCCGACGGCACCTTCCTCTCCCCCTTCAACCCCCGTCAGGGCGAAAACTTCGAACCTGTGCCCGGATTCCACGAAGGGTCAGCCTGGAATTATACTTTCTTTGTGCCCCACGATGTTGACGGCCTCGTAAAACTCATGGGCGGAAAGAAAAAATTCGTCGACAAACTGCAAATGGTATTCGACGACGGGCTCTATGACCCGGCCAACGAACCCGACATAGCCTACCCCTATCTCTTCAGCCGTATCAAAGGTGAAGAATGGCGCACCCAGGAGCAGGTATCGCGATTGCTCAACACCTATTTCACCACCAAACCCAACGGCATACCGGGTAATGACGATACCGGCACAATGTCGACCTGGGCACTCTTCTCAATGATGGGATTCTACCCCGATTGCCCCGGCGAGCCATATTATACCCTTACTACCCCGGCATTCGAATCGATTGAAATCGACACACCTAAAGGCACTATCCGCATCTCGGCTCCACGCACTTCGGCCGACCAGAAATACATCAGGTCGATGACCCTCGGCGGCAAGCCACTCAAAAGCTATCGTATCTCTCACGATCAGCTCATGAAAGGACTCGACCTCGACTTCACTCTTTCCAACTCGCACAAATAATCAAACCTCTCAACAGCATAAGCCAAAATGAACAAACTGATGTTTCTTCCGATAAGCGCGCTCGCCATATTAGGCGCGGCCTGCTCATCAAACAATTCTGCCGACGAACCGGCAGCCGAAGACTATACCGCTTACGTAGACACCCGCATCGGCTCCGGTGGTCACGGACACGTAATGGTCGGCGCTTCCGTACCTTTCGGTATGGTGCAACTCGGCCCCACATCCATTCCTCAGACATGGGATTGGTGCTCGGGTTATCACGACTCTGATTCAACCATAATCGGATTCAGTCACACTCATCTCGAAGGCACCGGCATAGGTGACCTCTTCGACATCACCGTAATGCCCGTAATCGGTGAGGTGACTTACGCCCGCGGCGAGGAAAAAGACCCGCAGTCGGGACTCTGGAGCTACGGCCTCCGCTCGCAGGAAATCACACAACCGGGCTATTACTCCATACCTCTGCAGCGCTATGGCATACTCGCCGAAATGACCGCCACCCCCCGCGTAGGTCTGCATCGCTACACCTTCCCTGCCTCCGAGGAATCAGCCATTGTATTCGACCTCCAGAACGGCGGATGCTGGGACGAAGCCACAGAGACATTCATAGAGCCCGAAGGCAACAATCGCCTCACCGGTTATCGCTATTCCAAAGGCTGGGCCAAGAATCAGCGCGTATACTTTGTGGCCGAGTTCTCTAAACCATTCACCTCGTTTGAGCGTCATGGACAGGATGATATGTATGGCCGTGTAAACTTCACAACTGACTCGGCCGAGCAGATTCTCGTAAAAGTAGCCCTCTCGCCGGTATCGATTGACGGAGCAAAGGCCAATCTCGCAGCCGAGATGCCTGGATTTGACTTCGACGCCACCCGTCAGGCCGCCAAAGATGCATGGAACAGCGAGCTCGGCAAAGTAAGAATCAAGACCGACAATGAAGATGCCCGCCGCAAATTCTACACCGCTTTGTATCACTCCATGATAGTGCCCGCCACCTTCTCCGACGTCGACGGACAGTATCGCGGTGCCGACGACAAGGTATATACCGATACCACCGGACAGAAATATACCATATTGTCGCTCTGGGACACCTACCGTGCCCAGATGCCTCTCATGGCCATACTTCATCCTCAGCGCAATACCGATATAATCAACACCATGCTCGACATCTGCGACCAGCAGGGACGCCTTCCCGTATGGCACCTCTGGGCTAACGAGACCGACTGCATGGTGGGCAATCCCGGTATCATAGCCGTAGCCGATGCCGTTGTAAAAGCTACCCCGGGCGTTGACCGCGACCGCGCTTACAACGCGCTCCTCAAAACAGCCGCCGACACTGCACGCGGAGGTATCTATCGCACTCAGTACGGCTACATCCCCTCCGACAAGATGGTTGAATCGATAGCATTCGACATGGAATACGCCATAGCCGACGCAGCAATAGCTCAGGCAGCCGCAGCTATGGGCGATACCGCCAACGCCCGCATCTTCACAGAGCGCAGCCACTCATGGCGCAATTACTTCGACAAGGAAACCGGATTTGTACGCGGGCGCATGACCGACGGTTCGTTCCGCACCCCGTTCGATCCCAATTCCACCAACCACCGCGCCGACGACTATTGCGAAGGCAACGCATGGCAGTATACCTGGCTCGTACCTCACGACCTTAAAGGCCTGACCGACCTTTACGGAGGTACCGAAGCTACCCTCGCACAGCTCGACAAGCTCTTCACCACTGACTCGCAGCTCACCGGCGACGATGTATCGCCCGACATTTCCGGTCTCATAGGCCAGTATGCTCACGGCAACGAACCGTCGCACCACATCATTTACTTCTACACAATGCTCGGCCAGCCCGACAAAGCGGCCGACCGCATTCACCAGGTGCTCGACGAATTCTACACCACCAACCCCGACGGCATGCCCGGCAACGAGGACGCCGGTCAGATGTCAGCATGGTATATCCTGTCGTCGCTCGGCTTCTATCAGGTTGAGCCCGCAAGCGGCGTGTACTGGTTTGGTGTTCCGGCATTTGAGAAAGCATCTGTTACTGTGCCCGGCGGAACATTCACTGTCAAAGCCGAAGGCCTCTCACCGCAGAACAAATACGTGCGCTCGGTAAGCCTCAACGGCAAAAAACTCGACCGCAACTACATCACCCACGAGGAGATACTTGCCGGCGGCGAACTCATCTTCACCATGGGTCAATAAGTCGCGGCAGACTCTCTGAAACCACTCATAAGCCGTATCGGGCGCATGCCCGATACGGCTTCCTTTTATACTCGCCACACATTAATTATATATATTGGCAGTCAACAATTTTTTATTACCTTTGCACTCGATAAGGAGCGTCATAGCCCCTGCATAAGTATACAATCAATTATTATCATACATCCAAAAAACAAATCAAAATGGATATCTCACACATTGAGCACGTAGGTATAGCCGTGCCTTCACTCGAAGAAGCAATTCCCGTTTACGAAAATCTCCTTGGCCTGAAATGTTTCGCCATCGAAGAAGTAGCCGACCAGAAAGTGCGCACAGCATTCTTCAAAGTTGGTCAGACCAAAATAGAGCTCCTCGAGCCCACAGCCGACGACAGCGCTATCGCCAAATTCATAGCCAACAACGGCGGTCGCGGAGGTATCCAGCATATAGCATTCGCCATAGCCGACGGCGTAGCGAATGCCTTGGCCGAAGTTGAATCGAAAGGCGGCCGCCTCATAGACAAAGCTCCCCGCCGCGGCGCCGAAGGTCTCAACATAGCCTTCCTTCACCCCAAGTCAACAGCAGGCACACTCGTAGAACTTTGCGAAGACCCCAACAAATAAGTCTATTCATTCACAACAGCATAAAAAGCTTACACACAATATGAGCAACCAACTCGAAAAAGTACAGGAACTCATCGCATTGCGCAATGAGGCCCGCCTGGGAGGCGGCGAAAAAGCCATCCAGAAGCAACACGAACGCGGCAAATACACCGCACGCGAGCGCATAGCACAGCTCCTCGACGAAGGCTCGTTCGAGGAAATCGACATGTTTGTTCGCCATCGTTGCCACAACTTCGGTCAGGAGAAAAAATCATTTCTTGGCGACGGCGTGGTAACCGGCTACGGCACCATTGAAGGACGCCTCGTATATGTATTTGCCCAGGATTTCACAGTATTCGGCGGTTCGCTGTCAGAGACTATGGCCCAGAAGATATGCAAGATTATGGATATGGCCATGAAGATGGGCGCTCCCGTTATAGGCCTCAACGACTCGGGCGGCGCACGTATCCAGGAAGGCATCAACGCACTGGCCGGCTACGCCGAGATATTCCAGCGCAATATCCTTGCATCAGGTGTCATACCCCAGATTTCAGCCATCCTCGGTCCATGCGCAGGCGGCGCCGTATACTCTCCCGCTCTTACCGACTTCACCATCATGACCAAAGGAATCTCATACATGTTCCTCACCGGCCCGAAAGTTGTGAAGACTGTGACAGGCGAAGATGTTACTCAGGATGCTCTCGGCGGCGCCGAAGTGCATTCCTCGAAATCGGGCGTGGCCCACTTTGCCGCAGAAGACGGCGAAGACTGCCTCAAAATCATCCGCAAGCTCTTCAGCTACATTCCCCAGAACAACCTTGAGGAACCCCCGTTGGTAGCCTGCGACGACCCTATCGACCGCCTCGAAGACTCGCTCAACGATATCATCCCCGATTCCGCAACACGTCCCTACGACATGTACGACGTAATCGGAGCCATCATCGACAACGGCGAGTTCCTTGAAGTACAACGCAACTATGCCAAGAACCTCATAGTAGGTTTTGCCCGCTTCAACGGTCAGGCCGTAGGTATCGTAGCCAACCAGCCCAAATACCTCGCCGGCGTACTCGACAGCAACGCATCGCGCAAGGGCGCACGCTTCGTTCGCTTCTGCGACGCTTTCAACATTCCTTTGGTAACCCTCGTCGACGTACCCGGATTCCTCCCCGGCACAGGCCAGGAATACAACGGCGTGATACTTCACGGCGCTAAACTTCTCTATGCATTCGGCGAAGCCACAGTGCCCAAAGTTACCGTCACTCTGCGCAAGAGCTACGGCGGCAGCCACATTGTGATGAGCTGCAAGCAGCTCCGCGGCGACATGAACTACGCATGGCCTACCGCAGAGATTGCAGTAATGGGTGGCGCAGGTGCCGTAGAGGTACTCTATGCAAAAGAAGCCAAAGCCGCCGAAGACCCCGCAGCAGTGCTCAAAGAGAAGGAAACAGAATACAACAAACTCTTCTGCAAC
>JAGAUN010000074.1 GCA_017620715.1 Muribaculaceae bacterium
GGAGGCGTGAAATGAGCGTCGGGGGCGGCGAGCGCCAGGTCGTTGTAGGGATTGAAATAAAAGAGTCGCATATTAGGGTGCAAAGAAAAACAAAATAGGCAATAATACCAACTCCATTACGTTAACTAATTATCGATGAAATTGTGTAGAGAAATATCCGTATTCGTTATCATGGCGTTGGCGGCAATGATTGCTGTCGCTCCGGTGTCGGCCCAGAAGCTCAACGACAAACTGATGAACCGTCCGTACGCCGATTTGCGCCGCACGCATCTCGGCTTTTCGGTGGGATTGCACACGCTCGATCTGTCGTTCTCACACAACGGATTCGTGACCCCGACGGGGCAGACATGGTTTGCGGAGCAGCCCGCATTTTCGCCCGGTTTCTGCGTGAACGGCCTCTTTGACCTGCGGCTCAACGACTATTTCAGCCTGCGTGTATCGCCGGGCATGTATTTCGGCAACCGCGAGATACGTTTTCACGACCCCGTGCTCAACCAGACCGAGACGCAAAATATCAAATCGGCCTTCGTAGTGCTGCCGATAGATATAAAGTACTCCGCGCAGCGCTATCGCAACGTGCGCCCCTATATGGTGGCCGGCGTAATGCCCGCTTTCGACGTGACAAAGAAAAAGAGCGGCGATCTGCTTCGCCTCAAGACCACCGACGCCTATCTCTCGATAGGTTTCGGTTGTGATTTCTATCTGCCGTTTTTCAAGCTCAATCCGGAGATAAAATTCTGTTTCGGACTCACTGACGTAATAGAGCACAAGCGCCCCGACCTGACCGACGATCCTGACAAGATGCAGTTTACACAGTCGCTCAGGCGCGCGACATCGAAAATGTTTGTATTAACTTTCTACTTCGAATGACCTCCAACACTATATCACGATACCTGGCGCCGGCATTGCGGGTGGCCGTGCTTATAGCCGCGGCTCTATGCCCGTTGGCTCTCAAGGCACAGACCGACCAGCAGTTTACCCAATACTACCAGGTGCCGTCGCTCTACAACCCCGCGGCCATAGCCTCGACCGACAACATACGGGTGCGTCTTGGCGGACGCCTGCAGTGGGTGGGCATTGAACATGCCCCCAAGGGCTTTCTGCTCACGGGCGACATGCCTTTCAAGCTCTTCAAGAAGCGCTGGGGCGTGGGCCTTGTAGCGCAGCAGGAATCGGCCGGATTGTTCCGCAATCTCACGGTATCAGCTCAGCTTGCCTACAAGCAGCCCCTTTTCAAAGGTACGCTTACGGCAGCCGTGCAGGTTGGTTACGCCAACGAGCAGTTTCGCGGTTCGGAGGTATTCATACCCGACGATAACGACTATCACGACCCGGATGATGAGGCCATACCTAAAACCGACGTGTCGGGCTCGGCCCTCGATCTGGGTGTAGGCATCAACTACGAGCACCGTTACTTCTGGGCCGGCGTGGGCTGTACGCATGTCAACGCTCCCACCATCACCTTCGGCGACGATACCGGCGTGACAGGCTCGGGAGGTTCCTCATCGGGCTCGGGCAGCGTATCGGGCGGCACTTCTACCGGCACAACTATTAATAAATATGAATATCATCTCCGTCGCACCCTCTATTTTATGGCGGGCAGCAATATTCCGATAAGAAATACGTTATTTGAAGTGATGCCTTCTATGTTGGTGAAAAGCGATTTCACTTTCACCCGCGTGGAGGTTACCGCATTGATGAGATACAGGAAGCTCTTTTCGTTTGGTGTAGGTTATCGTCACGACGATGCCGTTTCGGCTATAATCGGCGCCGAATACAAAAACTTCTACGCGGGCTACAGCTATGACTATCCTATCAGCTCGATTTCAAAGGCAAGCAGCGGCAGCCACGAACTCGTGCTCGGGTACAGCTTCAAGCTCGATTTCTCTAAAAAGAACCAATTCAAACACAAGAGCATACGCATAATGTAGATATGAAAACAAGCAAGTATATCATTTACGCTGCCATAGCAGGCGCACTGGCCCTCTATTCATGCGCCTCGGGTTCACGTCACGCAACCGGTGGTGAAGTGACCGGCGTGAGCGCAAGCTCCTGGAGCGAGCCAACCCCCTACGGCATGGTGCTGGTGAGCCGCGGCTCCATCAAGGCCGGCCCGCAGGAGGCCGACAGCCTCTGGAATCTGCGTGCCGATGCACGCGGTATCTCGGTTGACGCATTCTGGATGGATGAGACCGAGGTGACCAACTCGAAATACAAGCAGTTTGTGTTTTGGGTGCGTGACTCCATTATCCGTGAGCGTCTGGCCGACCCCGCATACGGCGGCAACGAAGAGTATAAGATAGAGGAGGACCGCGACGGCAATCCCATAAAGCCTTACCTCAACTGGAGCAAGCCCATACCCTGGCGCAACCCCAACGAGGATGAGGAGCGCGCCATAGAGAGCCTCTACCGCATCAATCCCATAACAGGTGTGCGCGAGCTCGACCCCGAGCAGCTCAACTACCGCTATGAGGTATACAACCATACCGAGGCTGCCAAGCGCAAACATCGTCTGAATCCCGAGCGCCGCCAGTACAACACCGACCTGCCTGTGCCCACCGATGTGCCTATCATATCGAAAGACACCGCATGGATCAACGATGAAGGCGAGATAGTACGTCAGACCATAACCCGAGGTCTTACCGGCGACTACGATTTCCTCAATACGTATATAGTAAATGTGTATCCCGACACAACGGCCTGGATTAACGATTTCGAGAACGCCTACAATGAGCCTTACGTGCGCATGTATTTCAGCCACGGCGGCTACAACGACTATCCTGTAGTGGGCGTGAGCTGGGAGCAGGCCAATGCCTTTGCCAACTGGCGCACCGACTATCTGCGTCGCTCACTGGGCCGCGAGGGTATGTATATAGAGCCGTACCGTCTGCCCACCGAGGCCGAATGGGAGTTTGCGGCGCGTGCCGGCGAGTCTGACAACAAATATCCCTGGGAAGGCGATCTGCCTCTGACAGAGGAGAGGGGTTGCTACTACGCCAACTTCAAGCCTCACGAAGGCAACTATGTGCAGGACGGACATCTTATCACATCGCGCGTGGGCACGTATGCTCCGAACGATTTCGGCCTCTACGATATGGCCGGCAATGTGTCGGAATGGACATCGACCGCCTTTACCGAGAGCGTGAGCCATCTCACCAGCGACATGAATCCCGAGTATCGCTACGACGCAGCGCGTGAGGATCCTTACAAGATGAAGCGCAAGATAGTGCGCGGCGGCTCCTGGAAAGATGTAGCCCACAATATCCGTTCCGACATACGTATGTGGGAATACCAGAATGAACAGCGCTCGTATATCGGATTCCGGTGCGTGCGTAGCCAGATAGGCTTCGCCCGAGGCAACAAGTATAAAAAGTAATCACCTCACACTCATCACCCTACCACACTACTACAGTAACAATGGGAAAAATCAAGAAATATAAAAATAGTGTAGAGCGCTTTCTCTCCGGAGAGAAAGGACAACGATTTTTCAACTTCGCCTACTCTATAGGCGCAGCCATAGTAATATGGGGCGCGCTTTTCAAAATACTTCACCTGCCCGGTGGAAATACCCTGCTTTCGATAGGTATGGGCACTGAGGTACTGATGTTTATTCTCACTGCATTCGACCGCCCCCCGCGCGAATACAATTGGGAAGAGGTATTTCCGGTGCTTTCGACCAAGAATCCCGACGACCGTCCCGCTGCAATAGCAGCCGCGGCAGCCGCTCAGGTGCAGACTACCCAGCCTGCTCAGCCCCGGGCAGCGGCACCGGCCGTGCCGACTCCGGCCCCCTCTGTGGCAGTGGAGGGTACCGATGCCGCCGGCGCCACCGATCTGTATGTGCAGAAGGTAAACCAGGTGACCACTCAGATGGATCAGCTGCTCACTACAACCGCCGCGCTCAACAGCGTGTCGGAGACTCTGCTTCAGAGCTACCGTGCCATTACCGAAAATTCTGAAAACATCACCCAGAGTTCGACCGGCTATGTAGAGCAGATGCAGGCGCTCAACCGTAATATTTCGGGCCTCAACACCATCTACGAGATACAGCTGAAGAGTGTGTCGTCGCAGCTCGATGCCATTGACCGTGTGAACCGCGGCATAAAGGATATATGCAATATGTACGAGACCACATCCGAAGCCTCGTCGCGCTACTGCCTCGAGAGCGAGCGCATGGCGCAGTATATGCATCAGCTCAATCAGGTGTACGCCAAGATGCTCCACGCCATGACCATCAACATGGCCGTGCCCGGTGTAGGACCCGTGTCACCCGCTCCCGCCGAAGCTGCCGCCCCGACTGAGGAGCCTCAGGCCTGACCACAGCAAACCACTATCACAGACATCCCACCCATCAATCCATAGTAATAGCTAACGCTCACAATGGCACAATCAAATACCCGCCTGTCGCCCCGCCAGAAGATGATAAACCTGATGTATATCGTCTTGACGGCTATGCTCGCGCTCAATGTATCGAGCGACGTGCTCGACGGGTTTACCCAGGTGGAAGACGGGCTATCGCGCACCAACAGCACCGTATCGAATCGCAACGATGCCATATTCGCGCAGCTCAAGGCTTTTGCCGAAGATAATCCCGACAAGGCCGGAGCCTGGTACGAGAAGAGTATCGAACTCCGTTCGGAGTCGGCCCGAATCTACAATCTTATTGATTCGCTCAAACAGGCTATCATTATTGAAGCCGACGGAGTGAATCACCCCATATCGGAACTTGAAAACCGCGAGGATATCGAAGCTGCCGCGCGTATAATGCTCAGCCCGGGTGCCAACCAGGGGCCGCGTCTGCGCTCGGAGATTGAAACCTTCCGCGAATATGTGCAGGGCATAGTGACCGACTCTCTCAAAAATGCCTCGATAGGCATGGCCCTCTCCACGGCGCCGTTTATGCGCCCCGGTGTGCTCGTGCCGCAGACATGGGAGGAGGCTAAATTCGACAATCAGCCCGCGGTGGCCGCTCTTACGCTGCTCACCAAGCTGCAGAACGATGTACGCTATGCCGAGGGCGAAGCCCTGATAACTCTGCTCGCCAACATCGACGCCGGCGACGTGCGTGTAAACCACTTCGACGCTTTCGTGATTCCCCAGAGCCGTATGATAATACGCGGCGGCCGCTATTCGGCCGACATAGTTTTGGCGGCTATCGACTCCACCTCGCGCCCCTCGATTTACATCAACGGCAAGCCGCAGCCCTCGGGCCACTATGAGCTGGTGGCTTCGCAATCGGGCACATTCAACTATTCGGGTTACATCGACGTGACTCACGGTGACGGCACTACATCGCGCCATCCCTTCTCATCGGAGTATCTGGTGATTGAGCCTACCGCTACCGTGTCGGCCACTATGATGAATGTGCTCTATACAGGTATCGACAACCCCATAAGCATATCGGTGCCCGGCGTGGCCGCGTCGGCCGTGAGCGCATCGATGACCGGAGGCACGCTTGTGAAAAGCGGCGATCACTGGATTGCCCGCCCCACGGCAGCCGGCACCAATGCCACCATCACAGTCAATGCAGTGATGGAGGGCCGCAGTCAGACTGTGAGCACTGCCACCTTCAAGGTGCGCCAGTTGCCCGATCCCACCGCATTTCTCCCCGTGGGCACCGACCGCTATCGCGGTAACCGTCCGATAGCCAAACGCACCTTGCTCGATGTGCCGGCACTTAAGGCCGCTATCGACGACGGTATACTCGATGTAGAATTCCAAGTGATAAGTTTCAACATAGTGATACTCGACTCCAACGGCGACGCAGCCACCCTTCCCTCGGCCGGCGCATCATTTTCAGCCCAGCAGAAGAGCCGAATACGCTCCATGTCGAAAGGTCAGCGCTTCTACATATCGCGTATAGAAGTACGCGGCCCCGACGGCAAGCAGCGCACACTCTATCCAATGGAAGTAATAGTAAACTGACACCATCAAACCACACTAACACTCTCTACCACATCAAGATATGAAACATCTCCATCACATAGCATTTGCAGCGTTGCTCAGCATGAGTGCGCTTACGGCGGCTGCTCAGACATCGCAGCCGGGCAGCTCGGCCGTAGTGCGCCGCAGCGACCGCAACTCCTCGACCGATGCCACACCCGGAGTGACTCACCGCATGCAGACCCGTCTGGCCGAAGAGCCGGTATCGGATGCCGATATGTCGTGGATGAAAGTTGTGTATCGCTCTCTCGACCTTACCAAGGAGCCCAACGCGCCGCTCTATTTCCCCGAACAGATTGTGGATGGCGACGAAAACCTCTTCCGCATAATCATGCGTCTGCTTGCCGAGGGCAAGATACCCGCCTACGAGTATTTCGACAACCGCGAGAATTTCGACGAAGCCGCCCGAATCAAGGTGGCCGACATACTTTCGCGCTACGATATACCCTCAACACCGGGCAAAGGCTCTACCGAGCGTAATCCGAAATTTGTGATTGAGGAAGCCGATGTGCCCACTACCGAAGTGCTTACATATTATATAATAGAGCGGTGGGAATTCGACAGCCGTTCGAACCGCATGCAGACGCGTATAGAGGCAATATGCCCAGTGCTTCACCGCTCCGACGATTATGGCATGGAGGCGATGCGCTACCCGATGTTCTGGGTGCGCTACGAAGATCTTCGCCCCTATCTGGCTACTCAGAATATCTTTATATCCGACGCCAACAATCTGCCCACCTGCACGTACGACGATTATTTTCGTATGACGCTCTACAACGGCGACATATACAAGACCCGCAATCTGCGCAACCGCTCCATGCGTCAGCTCTACCCCGATCCCGACGCACTGGCACGCGCCCGCGACAGCATACAGTATGAGCTCGACCATTTCGAGGACAAGCTATGGGTGCCTACCGTCGATGACCTTCAGGCGCAGCAGGAGGCTATGGCCCTTGCCGCCGATTCGGCCGATGCCGCTGCCGACACTGTGAACGTGGCTCCGACGCCCAACTCCCGCGCATCGGCTCCGAAGAAACGCACCAAGCCCGCGAAGCCCACCAAGGTGAAGCGCGAGAAGCCCAAGAAGCAGAGCAAGCCCAACGACAGCGGAGCTCCGCGCCGCAGCGTACGTGACCGCCGCCGCTGATACGCCAGCAACAGCAAGATACATATATATAACGATACCTCCCGGATGTGGCTCAACAATGTGCAACCGGGAGGTGTTGTATTGATATGAATGCCCTTAGTTCCGACTTATCGCTTCGCCTCGTGGAGGTAAACCAGACCCACGCAATGATTTCGCGCTGGGAGTGTGCCATGTATAACGGCGCTCCCGTAGATGTGCGCCTTAGGTCTTCCCTCTCGTCGAATCCCTCGGCACATACCGTAGCCATGACGGTGAATGCAAGCTACACGACGGTGCGTGGTCAGATACGCCGGCAGTTGCTCGATTGCTCCGTAGAGGCGGTGTTTTATATCGAAGGTGATGACGTGAGGCTTACCGGCAAATCAACCATAGTTGACGAAACTGTGCTTCGACTGATGCTCGGCACCGCCATAGGTGCGCTGCGGGGTATCATAGCCATGCATACCCGCAATACCTTTCTGCACCATTACCCGCTGCCTATCTACAGGCTCGATGTGCTCGTGGAGGATATACTCCAGCCCTTAGAGCCTGTTCGGCTCTAAAGTAGACATATTTTTTTCGTCAGGGTTGCTTTTGCTTTAATAAATCATTACATTTGTTGGTGATTATAAACACACCAACATTGTCACGCTATGAGAATTAAAAAGTTACTTCTACTTGCGGTAATGGTTCTTACAATGGCTTTTGCCGCCGGCGCCGCCGATCTGTCATCAAAAGCGCTTACATTCCGTTCACAAATCAAGTCTTATCTTTCAAATCAGGGTTACACACCGTCAATCGACGATGACGGGGATGTGAAATTCAAATACGGCGGTTATACCTACTATATTCACGTAATGGAATTTAACGGCAATCTGATAACCCGCTATATGGTTGGCGTGAATGTGCCCGACGACATGTCGCGTGCCCGCGCCAATGCGCTCTGCCTTAAAGTATCACAGAACAAGATATGCGCGCGAAGCTATCTTACCACATCAGGCAAGACGATATTTGTTGAGTTGGATGCTTTCTGCTCGGGTATTGCCATGTTTAAAGATATGTTTAGTGTAAACATGCAGTTGCTCGACGGCGTATCCGATGGTCTGATTGAATACATGCAAGAATAATAAACCGTAAATATACAGATACTTATGAAAAAGTTATCAATACTCTTCATATTTGCCCTTATAGCAAGTTTTGCCGCCAATGCCGAGCTTTCGCAGAAAGCGCTCAACATGCGGTCGCAAATCAAATCATATATCAACTCGCTTGGTTACTCACCTTATATCGACGAAGACGGCGATATCTCGTTTACCTACGACGGTTCGAGCTACTATATGCATCTGCAGGATTACAAAGATGCTGTGGCGGTATCGATTGTGAAGGGGTTCAGCAACGATACTGACTTGTCGCACTCAACCATCGACAAACTCTGTTGGAGCATCCAGCAGGACTATATCCTCGTAAAGGTATATCCTACCACCAGCTATAAAACAATAAGGGTAGAGGTAGAGGCGCTTTATAAGACCGCCGCGCAGGTGAAACAGTTTTTCGATGATAATCTTACGGTAGTAAGTATAGTAGCCGATGCTCTTGTAGAGCGTTACAGCGGTATGTGATGTGAAGACTTAAACGAAATTAACCGGGCGGCCGCGAAAGCGGCCGTCTGCTGTTATACACCGTAGACTTTTGTGTGGATGGCGCGGGTGGCGGCGTCGAGGTCGAGTTGCGGGTCGGTTGACATGAGCATCAGCGGTACTTCGGGCAGCCCGGGAGAGTAGGGGGGCTGGATGTAGTTCCATTCCGGGAAGGGGGTGAGGCTGTTGCGCTCGTAGAATGCTATGCGGCGCCGGGCGTCGGGCCCTGCGTCGGGCAGCTCCACTTCGAGCACGATAGGTCGGGATACGGCTCCGATAACCCTCTGCAGCGCTTTGGCTCCTATACCGCCGGAGCGAGCCTGTGGCGCTATGGCGAAATGCTCTACATATACGCACTCGCCGAGCTCCCAGAGGGTGATGAATCCTACCGGGCGGTTGCGCGACGATATGATGCCGAGTTTTGCCGGCGAATGGGCGTCGCGCAGCAGTGTGGCCAACTGAATCCAATCGCGTCGCTCTTCGGGCGGGAAGCTATTGAAATAGAGCGGTTTTACAAATTGCAGAGAGTCGATGGTGGCGGCAGGCAATATGCGTACGTCGCAAAGGTAGCGCGATACCGCTCTGCTGATTAAGGGCCAAAGGGCGGCGGGTATGCCGAAGGCGCCAATGGCATCGGCGAGCCAGTCGGCCCAGTCGCCGCTGCGCCCGATATCCATTTTCCATTGCAGCAGTTCTATGACGCCGCCCGCAAGTGTCGCCGCTATTGCCACGATTATGTAGTTGCGACGGTCAAGGCAGCCCGAATTTCGGCTCCAGTCCCACAAGGCTACGGCAGCCACGAGGCCAAACATCACGGCATGAGCCAGTTTGTCGGCAAAGCGGAAGCGGGGTGCCGGAGGCACTGACCCCGAGGGCAGCAGCGTGAGCAACAACAGAAGCGTCACGGCAAGCGCCGTGAGAGCGAACACAGGTATACGGTTGGCATGGCGGATAATCATACATCAAAGATAGGAATATTTTTCTAAGGTTAAAAATATTCCAAATTGCAGGCAAAATAACTAAATTTGTGCTCTATTGTAAATTTAAATAGGGTAGTTTTAAAACAAAATGTCGAAAAAAGCGCAATTTACTTCGCGAATTGGCTTGATTGCCGCTACGGTCGGTTCGGCTGTGGGTCTGGGCAATGTGTGGCGTTTTCCGGCCGAAGTGCAGGGGGGCGGCGGTGCTGCCTTTCTGCTTATATATATAGGATGTGTGCTGCTGTTGGGTATACCTGTGATGCTAAGCGAGTTTACCTTGGGTCGCGCAGGCCGCAGCGATGCCGTGGGCGCGCTTAAGAATGTGGGCGCCTCGCGTCCGTGGTGGCTTGTGGGCGGCATAGCCATTCTGGCGAGCTACCTCATACTCTGTTTCTACATGGTAGTGGCCGGGTGGACTCTCGAATATCTTTTTGAATCTGTCACCGGCTCTCTATTCGAGCCGCTGTCGGCGGCCGATGCCGGCGGCAACAGCCATTTCACCGCCAAGATGGAGCAGTATATCGCCTCCGATACCGAGCCGCTGATGTTTACCATGATTATGATTGTGATAAACTTAGGCATACTGCTGGCAGGCGTGCAGAAGGGTATCGAGCGGGTGAGCAATGTGATGATGCCGGTGTTTTTCGTTGTGTTGGCCGTGTTTGTGGGCGTGGCGCTGACGTTGCCCGACGCGGCCGGCGGACTGCGCTATTTCTTGCAGCCCGATTTCTCCAAGGTTACGGGCCGCACTGTGATAAGCGCTCTCGGGCAGGCCTTTTTCTCGCTAAGTTTAGGCATGGGCATACTCATAACCTATTCCGCCTATTTCTCATCGAAAGTGCCGCTTGTGCGTACGGCGGTGACGGTGTCGCTGCTCGATCTGCTTGTGGCCGTAATGATGGGCCTGGTGATATTTCCGGCCATCACCTCGTTCGGGCTCGACGGCGAGTCGATACGCGGGGCGTCGCTGGTGTTCGTCACTTTGCCCGAAGTGTTTTCGCACATGGGGCTCACGCAGCTATGGTCGGTGCTCTTCTTCTTTCTGCTTGCCATAGCGGCGCTCACCTCCACAATCTCGATAGCCGAAGTGACGGTGTCGTTTATCATCGACCGCTTCCATACATCGCGTGTCAGGGCGTGTCTGTGGGTCACCCTTCCGTTGATACCCGCCGCCGCCATCTGCTCGCTCTCGATGGGGTCGTGGAGCCATATCACACTTTTCGGCATGAACATCTTTGATTTCCTCGACAACTTTGCCACCAACATACTGCTGCCGCTCGGATCGATATTGCTATGCGTGTATATCGGGTGGTTTGCTCCGCGCAAACTTATGTACGACCAGTTGTCGAACCGCGGTGAGCTGCATTCACGTCTTATACCCGCCGTGATATGGACGGTGAGGTATGTGGCGCCGGCTTTGATATTGATAGTGCTCGTTTCGGCCTTTATTTGATGGAGTTATGAAATTTACCTCGATGCAACGGCTCGGCTCGCTGCTGCTCATTGCGGTGATAGGCTTGCTGATAGCCATCATTGCCGCGCTGCGGGCTTGCTCGCCGGATACTCCCGCAGCGGCGCCGTCGGTTGCCGTCGGAGCTGATACCGCGGCCACGGCCGATTCGGCAACTATCGTAAAGCCGAAAAAGCCGAAATCGCGTCGAGGCAAAAAATCAGCGGCTAAGCCGGGGAGGCAGCCGGCGAAACGCGCCCAATCGCCCCTTGACTACAAATTGTAACGAATATTTGGCTTACGTCTCGACTTATACGTATATTTGCACTAATGCTTCAATTGGCGTAAATTAGCGTATATGAACGTACCCTGCAGCCATCTGTTTACCCCTTTCAGTCTGAATATCGGCGGTCGCCTAACAGAGTTTGATAAACCTGTGGTGATGGGAATTATCAATGCCACGCCCGACTCTTTCTATAGCGGCTCGCGCCACAACGAACGCGCCGACATACAACGGCTCGCCCTGCAGATGGCTGCCGACGGGGCCGATATGATAGATGTGGGCGGTTATTCGAGCCGCCCCGGCGCCGACGAGGTCTCGCCCGAAGAGGAGTCACGACGTGTGGTGGGAGCCGTAACAGCCATACGTGAGGTGCTTGCGGATATGCCGCTGTCGGTCGATACCTTCCGCAGCAGTGTGGCCCGTGCGGCAGTGCAGGCAGGCGCCGATATAGTCAACGACATATCGGCCGGCAATCTCGACCCCTACATGATACCTGCCGTAGCGGAGATGCGAGTGCCCTACATAGCCATGCACATGCGCGGCACTCCCGCCACAATGCAGCAACTCACCGACTATTCTCCGGCATCTGTCACACAGGCTGTGATTACCGAGTTGGCCGGCGTGGTGTCGCGATGCGCCGATGCCGGTATATGCGACATAATCATTGATCCCGGCTTCGGTTTCGCCAAGACCACCGAACAGAACTATGAGCTTATGCGCAATATGCCTCTGATAAAGGAGATGCTGCCGTTGCCGCTGCTCGTAGGCGTATCGCGCAAATCAATGATAACCAAGCCCCTCGGCATTACTCCCGATGAGGCGTTGGTGCCCACCACCGCACTTCAGACACTGGCTCTGAGACTCGGCGCATCGATACTGCGCGTGCACGATGTGAAAGCAGCATCACAAACCATAGCCCTAACACAATTACTTTATCAGTCATGACCATCTCGCTTCTCGATATATTCGATATTGCCCTTGCTGCTCTTCTGCTCTTCTACACCTACAGAATAATGAAGGAGTCGGGGGCGCTCAACCTCTTCTACGGCGTTTTGGCGTTTGTAGTGGTGTGGGTTGTGGCCTCGCAGATACTCGAGATGAAGCTCATAGGCACAATTCTTGATAAGTTTATCAGTCTGGGGCTGCTCATTATAGTGATATTGTTCCCCGACCAGATAAAGCGCTTTCTGGTGCAGCTCGGCGACCGCAAGCGGTGGCGCTTTCTGCGCAAGATATTCAGGATGCAACGGTCAGACGACAAGAAGGCCGAGGCGATGCACAAGGTGGTGCTCCCGGTGGTGTATTCGTGCATCAACATGGCCAAGACGCGTACCGGAGCGCTTATAGTGATAGAGCGCGCTGTGCCGCTGGAGAGCTACGAGATGTCGGGCGACATAATAGATGCCCGTATCAATACACGCCTCATTGAAAATATATTTTTCAAGAATTCCCCCCTGCACGACGGCGCTCTTATTATAGCGCACGACCGCATAAAGTCGGCCGGCTGTATACTCCCCGTGAGCCACGACACCAATGTGCCGCGCCATCTGGGATTGCGTCACCGCTCCGCCTTAGGCATATCGCAGGCTACCGATGCTGTGGCAGTGGTGGTGTCGGAGGAGACGGGCAATATCTCCATAGCTTACGGCGGAACGCTCTCCACGCGACTCTCCTCTACGGAGCTGGAGCAGCGGTTGTCAGAGATTCTCAATGACTGATTCGAGTATCTCGGCTGCGTGGCGCACGCACTCGTGGCAAGGTGTGAGCGGTGTGCCCGTGCCTACGCCTTTGAGTTCGGCGCAAGTGGCGGCTCCGCAGCGCTGCTCAAACTGTTGGAACATCCCTTTCATCACCGCGCGTGCCTTTACCCTGTCGGGAACAAGCATGCCGCACACCACGCCGGCTCCTACCAGAGCACCGCATGTGCCGCGCATAGTGCCCATGCCGGTGCCGAAAGCGGCAGTTGCGGCCGCCATGCTTTCGGGCGAAAGTCCTGTAATGTCGGCGTAAGTCACGGCTACAGCCTGGGCGCAGTTGGTGGCGCCGCTGAGTTTTTTCTCTGCGGCCAAGTGCGCGCGGCTTTCAAATGTATGTTTTGTGGTTTCCATTGAATTCGGTGTGATATAATCAGGTGCAAAGGTAATGAAAAAAAACAATCGGCCGCATGTCCACGACATGCGGCCGATTGTTTTGGTTGGGAGGAGGGGATGTTACTTCTGATCCAGTTTCTCCTTAATATGCTCGAGGCGCTTCTTCTGGGCGTCGGTAAATGAGCCGCTTTGTTCGGCTGCAGCTCCTGCCAGACCAATATAGAGTATGGCCTCCTGCTGTTCCTGGGGGAGGTTGAGTAAGAAGTCTTGCGCTTCTTTATCGTCCATGCCCTGTGTCATGTCGGCAATTACTTCAAGTTGGTCGATGATGAAGTCGCAATCGCTTTCGGTGTATTCATTAGTGTTTTCTACCAATGCTTTAATGCGCTCGGTGTCAAGTTGTTTTTTGCCTGAGCATGCAGTCATTGCCAGAATGGCGATGGCCATAATGGCCAGTGTACGGAAGGCTTTAATCATAATGTAAATAGTGTTGAGGTTGTTTAATAAGTGCAAATTTAATATTTTTGCGGTATAATCAACAATAAATCAATCAATTTTAAATTATGCTTATGAAATTCTGTCTCCGTGTGCCTGCTATGCTGCTTCTTGCCGCGGCTGTATTGGCTGGCTGCAGCGGTTCGAAAGACCGATACAAGGGTGATCCGCTTGACGAAATAACCGAATATACTGTAGTGAAGATACCCGGTGAGGGTGATAATGTTCAGTGGGGATTTATGTCGCGCAACGGCGATGTGATTCCCGCCAATCTTACCGACCAGCCTTTTCACGTGACCGGAGGTGTTTTCGCCATGCCTTATTGGAAGCCAATATCCGAGAGGATTTCTGACGGCAGTACGAGTGAAGTTGTGGTAAGACGTACTGCTCTGTATGAGTTCGACGGAGTGATGCCTACATTGATACCCGGGTGCGATTCGCTTGCCGATGTCGGTATTTTTAATTGCGGTGTAATACCCGTGGTACACCCGGGTCAGCGTATCACGCTGCTGCGCAAAGACGGAAGCCGTGTATGTGAGCTTGGCCCCGTTGACGGCATGGAAATAAGCGAATGCAGCGAGATGTTTAACGAGGGGCTGCTTGCAGTTTGTCGTTCCGACCGTAAATGGGGCTACGTTGATACGCTGGGCAATGTAGTCATACCCTTTGAGTACACAGATGCCGGTATCTTTTCGAACGGTGTGGCAGTAGTGGCCACCCCCGACGGGCAGCAGGCCATTTCACACGAAGGCACAAAACTGTTTGACATTGACAATTCGAGTTCGCTGCTCGGCTTCTTTGCGTATGGACGTAAATTTATGGTTGACAACTTAGGATGCTTGGGTTACTTAGACCTTGAGGGAAAGTTTAACTCTTTGGATCCGACTATTTCGGAAATTTACGATTACAATGCCGATTGCTTTGTGTATGGAAACGATACGGGTAAAGGCGTGATGAAATACTCGGGCGAAGAGTTAGTGCCCGCGGGTGAGTACAAGCGTATTATCCTGCTCGCAAACGGCTCGATTGTAGGTGCAAAAACCGGTATGGAGGGTGGAGAGCTGCATCTGCTTGACAGCGATGGCGATGAGATACTTGTGGCGCCTATCGATGATGTATTGGATTATAAAGCGGGTTTTCCGCTTATAGTAGGCAACCGCATATATGATTACGACTTCAACCCGATTCCGCAAATCGACATAGATACCAATGGCGGTATCTACTTGTGGAGCGCCGGTGGCACCATCGATTCGGAGTATTCGCGGTAAGCCGAACAATAGCCCGAGGGCTGTTGTTGTGTGAAAAAATGTGTAACTTTGCGGTATATGACATCTGTTGACAAATATATAGTGATGCGCGGGGTGCGTGTCAATAATCTCAAAAATATTGACGTTGATATACCGCGGGGATTGTTTACGGTGGTTACCGGCCTGTCGGGCTCGGGCAAGTCGTCGCTCGCGTTTGATACGCTCTATGCCGAAGGTCAGCGGCGCTATGTGGAGAGCCTGAGCGCATACGCGCGCCAGTTTATGGGACGTATGGCCAAGCCTCAGGCCGACAAGATAGCCGGTCTGCCCCCTGCAATAGCCATAGAGCAGAAGGTAAACACCCGCAATCCGCGAAGTACCGTGGGGACATCGACCGAGATATACGACTATCTGCGGCTGCTGATGGCCCGCGTCGGCACAACATACTCGCCCGTGAGCGGACGCGAGGTGATGCGCCACACTCCCGCCGACCTTCTCCACAAGGCCATGACCTATGCCGAGGGCACGCGCATAGCCGTGGTAGCGCCGATAGTGCTTCCGGAGGGGCGCTCATTTCTTGCTCAGCTCGACATTTATCTCAAGGGCGGCTACACCCGCTTGATAAAGGGGGGCGAGTTTGTCAACATAGCCGAACTGATACAGAGCACTGCACTTGCCGATGAGTCGCCCGACGCCTATCTGTTGCTCATTGACCGTATGAGCGTAGATGCCTCGCCCGACGAGCAGAGTCGATTGGCCGAGGATGCCGAGACCGCTTTTTACGAGGGTCATGGCAAAGCGGCTCTCCTTGCCTGGGGCGAGGGGGGCGCGATAGAGCGCAGTGATTTCTCAATACTCTTCGAGGCCGACGGTATCACATTCCGTGAGCCTACCGAGCAGATGTTCAACTTCAACAATCCCTACGGTGCATGCACCGTGTGTGAGGGTTTTGGCAAGACTACCGGTATCGACGAGCGGCTCGTGGTGCCCGACCCGTCGCTGTCGGTCTACGACGATGCCGTTGTGTGCTGGCGCGGCGAGAAGATGAGCCAGTGGAAACACGATTTCATTTCGGTTGCCTCGAAAATCAACTTTCCCATTCATACCCCCTACGGTGAACTCACCGACGAGCAGAAACGGGTGCTATGGGAGGGAACCGGCTCATTTACCGGCATCAACGGGTTTTTCAAGATGGTGGAGGAGAATCTCTACAAGATACAGTATCGCGTGATGCTGGCCCGCTATCGCGGTAAAACCATCTGCCCCGAGTGTCACGGTACACGTCTGCGCCCCGATGCCATGTATGTGAAAATAGACGGCATGACCATAGCCGACATGGTGTCGATGCCAGTGAGCCGCCTGTATGAGCGTATCAAGGCCATAGACTTTTCGGCTGACCCGGCCAAGGCTGCCATTTCGGCGCGATTGCTCAAGGAGATAGTGCAGCGTCTGGAGTTTATGCTCGATGTGGGTCTGGGATATCTTACACTCGACCGTCTCTCGGCCACCCTATCGGGTGGCGAAAGCCAGCGTATCAATCTGGCCACTTCGCTCGGCAGCTCCCTGATGGGGTCGCTCTACATACTCGATGAGCCGAGTATCGGGCTGCATTCGCGCGACACGCACCGCCTGATACAGGTGCTGCGCAAACTGCAGCAGCAGGGCAATACCGTGGTGGTGGTGGAGCACGACAGGGATATAATACAGGCGGCCGACCATCTGATTGATGTGGGCCCCGATGCCGGCAGCAATGGCGGCCGAATAGTGTATTCAGGCACTCCGCATCCGGCACCCGACACTCCTCACAACGGGTATACGCTCGACTATCTGAGCGGGCGCCGCTCTATAGCAGTGCCCAAGGTGCGCCGGCCGTGGCGCGACTATATCGAGCTGCATCATGTGAGCGAGCATAATCTCAAAAATATAGATGTGAAGTTTCCGCTTCATGTCATGACGGTGGTGACCGGAGTGAGCGGTTCGGGCAAGTCGACACTTGTGCGCGATGTGCTCTACCGCGCTTTGGCACGACATCTGGGCGAGGCTACAGACGCTCCGGGTGCATTCCGTTCCATGTCGGGCGACCTTAAGTCGGTAAGCGCCGTTGAGTTTGTAGACCAGAACCCGATAGGCAAATCATCGAGGAGCAATCCGGCAACATACCTTAAGGCTTTCGATGAGATACGGCATCTAATGGCTGACCAGCAGGGGGCCAAGCAAATGGGCTTCGGCCCGGGATTTTTCTCGTTCAATACCGAGGGGGGCCGCTGCGAGCAGTGCAAGGGCGAAGGCACCGTGACCATAGAGATGCAGTTTATGGCTGATATTACCATAGAGTGCGACCAGTGCCACGGGCGTCGATTCAAACCCGATATACTCGACATACGCTACCGCGACAAAAATATCTCGGATATACTCGATATGACTGTCGATGAGGCTATTGAGTTTTTCTCGGCCTCGGATGGCGTTACCGAAAGACGTATTGTGAAGCGGCTTACTCCGCTGAGTCAGGTGGGCTTAGGGTATATAAAGCTCGGGCAGAGTTCGTCGACTCTCTCGGGCGGCGAAAATCAGCGAGTGAAACTGGCCTACTATCTGTCGGTTGAAAAGGCATCGCCCACGGTGTTTATTTTCGATGAGCCCACCACCGGCCTTCACCTCCATGACATCAACACGCTCATGAAATCGTTTGACCGTCTTATCGATGCCGGCCACACGGTGATAGTGATAGAGCACAATATGGATGTGATAAAGTGCGCCGACCATGTGATAGACATCGGCCCCGAGGGTGGTGATGAGGGCGGCCGCATAGTGGCCGCAGGCACGCCCGAGCAGGTTGCTGAGTGCGAGGCCTCGTATACGGGCCGTTATCTCAAGGAAGTGCTGTAATCAGGAGATAAAAGAGTCTTTGAAGCCGAGGAAGTAGAGAATGCCGTCGAGCCCGATTGTGGAGATTGACTGGCCTGCTGTGGCTTTGACCTTTGGCTTGGCGTGGAAGGCGATGCCGAGGCCTGCGGTGGCGAGCATGGGAAGGTCGTTGGCTCCGTCGCCCACGGCAATGGTCTGCTTGATGTTGAGATTTTCAACCTGGGCTATGAGGCGAAGCAATTCGGCTTTGCGCTTGCCGTCGACTATATCGCCGAGATATCGGCCGGTGAGCACTCCGTTGTCGTCGAGTTCGAGCTCGTTGGCATACACGTAGTCGAAGCCGAAACGCTGCTTGAGGTAGTTGCCGAAGTAAGTGAATCCGCCAGAGAGTATGGCCGTTTTGTACCCGGTGCGTTTGAGCACCGTCATCAGTCGGTCGAGGCCTTCGGTGATAGGGAGCGATTCGGCTATCTCTTTCATTACCGACGAGTCGAGGCCTTTGAGAAGGGATACACGACGGGTGAAACTTTCGGTAAAGTCTATCTCGCCGCGCATGGCCTGCTCGGTTATGGCTCGCACCCGGTCTCCCACGCCTGCGCGTTCGGCCAGTTCGTCGATTACCTCGGTGCCTATGAGGGTGGAGTCCATGTCGAAACATATGAGGCGGCGGCAGCGGCGGAATATGTTGTCTTCCTGCAGGGATATATCCACATCGCCGTCGGAGGCAATCTTCATCAGGGCGCTGTGCATGGCGCGGGTGTCGACGGGACAACCTCGTACCGAAAACTCCACGCACGATTTGCCGAGCTTTTCGCGCCGGGCCTCTTCGTCGAGGGGCATGCGGCCGGTGAGACGTTTTATGGCGTCGATGTTCATTTTCTGCCGTGCAATCTCGGCGCTCACCTGGGCTATATGCCGGGCCGAGAGGTGACGTCCGAGCAGGGTTATAATCCAGCGGTCTTTGCCCTGCATGCCTACCCACTCGTTGTAGTCGCTCTCTTCTACGGGCGAGAATTTCACCTCGACGTTGAGCTCGTAGCCTTTGAAAAGAAGATCTTTCATTATATTTCCCGAGCGGAGGCTGTCGGTCTCAAAGAGTATGCCGAGCGACAGATTATGATGTATGTCGGCCTGGCCGATATCGAGTATCTGTGCCTCGTGTGTGGCGAGCACCTCCGAGAGTGCGGCGGTGACACCCGGGCGGTCGATGCCCGTAACGTTTATCATTATCAGTTCGCGCGTTGCTTGGTCGGTAGCAGCTTTATTCATTGGAATGTATGTGATGATAGTGTACAAGCCGCTCGAGGGGAGCGGTTATAATGTTGGCAATGGTGAGTCGGAGGCGGGAGGCGGCCGATTGAAGTTGACTGCCGAATACTTGGGCTATGGAGCCGCAGAATCCTACCGGGAGATTGTGTGCATCGGCGTATGCCATGACGTTGCGGTCGAGGAATCGGCACATCTCATCGGTGACCATCCGGTCGATACCGGGAGTGGTGATGTGGTCGGCTATGAAGGGGGTCTGTGCCGCTAAAAACTTGTTGGCTTCGGGGCGCCGATATACCCGCTCTATTACTTCCTTGTAGTCAAGGCCGTTGGTTGCATACCATTGGTGAAGAAGGGGCTCGGGCAGACGGCGTTTGAGTAAATCGCCTATGAGACGGCGCCCTAAGGCAGCCCCCGAGCCTTCGTCGCCCAATATGTAGCCGAGCGGGGGGATGTGGTCAGTTATGCGGCCATTGTCAATAATACAGCTGTTGGAACCTGTGCCGAGAATGCAGGCTATACCGCGGCCCGAGGGGAAGAGGGCGCGGGCCGCTCCGAGCAAATCGCTGTAGGCGCGGGCTGCCGGGCATCGGGTGACTTTGGCCAATGCTTTCTCGGTATGTGGTATCACGTGGTCGAGGCAGCCGGCTCCGTAGTAGTGGCACTCGTTGATGCGGAGGCCGGATAGCGGCTCTGCGAGTCGGGCCGTAAATTCCGGCACAAGAGCCTCGGGGGCTATGAGAGCCGGATTGAGGCCGGGAGTAGTGAAGGAGACATGAATATGGCCGCAGTCGTTGACCACGGCCCATTGTATTTTTGTGCTACCGGCGTCGGCTATCAGTTTCATAGCTGCGAATCTACGAAAAAAATGCCGAACGGCAAAGGTTGAGCGTGCAGGTTATTGCACGGGAGCGGCGGGGAGCGATGCGGTATGGTCGAGCGCTGTGCCGAGTATGCGGCGTGCGCCAACGAAATTGCGCTGATAGTATCCGTTGTCGGGGAAGCGCTGGTATACAACTCCGCGCTTGGTTGATGCGTGGATAAATGTGCATGTGCCGTTGGCGTTGTCGACCGATACTACCATGGCAACATGGCCTACGCGGCCGCGACCGCTGCGGTTTGATGAGAAGAAGAGCAGGTCGCCCGGGCGAAGATTGCTTACCGATACGCGCTCGCCCTGTGTAAACTGTTCGCTTGATGTGCGGTGAAGGTTGATGCCGAAGTTGCGGTATACATATCCTACGAATCCGCTGCAGTCGAAAGCGTTGGGGCCGGTGGCTCCCCATACATAGCGGGTGCCGAGAAAACGCTCGGCATAGTTGACCATTTTGGAGGCCATGGGGTGCCCCATGATAGGTGCGGGCGATTTGAGCATTGCCTGACGGAGTTCGTCGAACGGATTGTGATTGCGAGCCGAAATCAGGGCCGCTGTGGTGAATGTACCTTCGGTAGAGAGGTTGGAGCGAATCTCGCGGTCGGCTATCTTTTTATGTGCGGCGGGCAACTTCTGGGCCATGGCAGCTGAACTGCAGCCTAAGATGCACGCGATGGTCAATACAGAGACTATGTGAGAGAATTTCATTGCAAGAGGTAATGCGGTTAACAATTTTAAACAACGCCATGATGACGTGTTTCAATCACCTTTGCAAAGTTAGGGCATTTCCGATAGTCTGCCAAATATGCACAATGCAGTAAATCAACTTATTAACATTTAAAAGCGTTTTGCTCTGAAATTAAACACATTTTAGGTTTTGTAGCAAAATGTTAATTTAATGCGGTTTTCGGGCGGAAATAAATACTAATATTAACCAAACTTAACAAATGACTCTTGTTTTTGCACAAAATCGGTACACTCTTACAAAAATGCGCAATAAGGCCGCAGCTGTTTACATTTGTAAAATAGCAAGGGGCCGCAACCTCGTTACGACCCCTCTTTGCGATTGCTTTTTGCTATTTTGTGCTATATCTCGCGCAGTTCTCCGGCTATACTGCGGAGCTGGCGGTTGATGTTGTAGTCGATGCGGCAGCCTATGGCGAATCCGAAAGCGGCGCCGCATATAGCGCCAATCACGGCGTATATATCGGTGCTCACGTAGTATACAATCATTATGACGATGAAGAGCGCCACGGGTATCAGCGCCCATTTCATAATTATGCGCAGGCTCATAATCTGGCGTGCGCTACGCATCACCTCGGCAACCGTGTCGGAGGTGAGGTCAAGTCTCTCGGCTTTGAGCAGGAGACGCAACTGGCACAGCATGCAGCCGATGAAGAAGATGCAGGTGAGTAAGGCGAACCACCGCGGGAGGCCCATGGCGAGCAGATTTGCCGGGATAACGAAGGTGCACAAGGCGGCTACCACACAGATAATCCTGAATGTGCGGCGCAAACGGGTAAGTTGTGAGCGCTTGCGGCGGGTTGTGTCTGCTCCGGCCGAATCGAATGTTGCAGTGGGGTCGGCGTTGTTGAGGGCCTGCCACTTCGATTTTATGTCTCCTATGTCTTTCATATCTATATAATCTGTGTTGCGTGGTTTAGATTTCAGAGTTAATAAGTCGGGATTTGGCCCTGTGGAGGCGTACGGCTACATTGTTTTTCGAAATTCCTACAAGGGCGGCGATGTCGTCGTAAGAGTAACCGTCGAGCCACAGCAAAATCACCGCCTTGTCGAGACGGCCGAGGTGTCCGATCATTGCGTACATCTCGGTGAGCATCTCGCGGGTGGTCATTTCTCCCTGTGAGTGGGCCGACGAAAGTTCCACACCCGATACGGCATCGAGCCGGCAGTTGTCGGTCTTGTTGCTGTAGCGGCGTATGTATGAAACACAAGTATTGATGGCAACGCGGTATATCCAGGTGGAGAGTTTGGCGTCGCCTTTGTATCCGGCGAGCCCTTCCCAGATGTTGGTCAGCACCTCCTGACGCAAGTCCTGCAGGTGCTGCGAGTCTTCGGCATACATGTAGCATACTTTATTAATAAGACCCGAATGGGAAGATATGACCGTGTTGAAATCGATGCTCATATATTATATGACGCACGATTTGGCAGAAAATTACACTCACCGTGTCAAATTTTCTTTACGGGAGAAGTGTGCCTGTGCCGAAAGCGAACGTTTCAAGAGGTATTCAAGCGGGAGTTTCTCTCCATTATGCCACATCAGCTCGGCAATGGCGAATATACGCGGCATAAGCCTGTAATCGAGCATATTCTCAGTCAAACCGTAATCAGTCCAGAGAGCGGCGGTGATACCGAGCACATTTTGATCAACCAGATTCATCACGCTGTCGGCCGGGTTATGCTGATACGCCTTTCTGAAATCAAAAGTGCGGTCACAGTCATATCCCCTCCACGGCTCTTCAGGAAAGTTGAGATAGCAGTAGTAATTTGGGCTGAGTATGAGTGGAATGTTGTGTTTACAGGCTGTAACTGCGGGGGCGAAACCGCGGCTGCGGAAATTCCACCACTGTACGACGGTATTGCCGGGCAGTGGCACGGTACCGGGGTGTACAAGCACGTCGTCCCAGAATATGGCTTTGCGTCCCTTCGAAGCGAGATGCAAAGCCATCTCGGCCGAAAGCCACAGTTGAAGGTCGTGTGTGTCGGTAAGATTATTCTCTTCGATGCGTCGGCGGCAGCGGCTGCACTTGTCCCAGTTCGCTTTAGGCGCTTCGTCGCCACCGAGGTGTATGTATTCTCCGGGAAACATGGAGCATACTTCATCGAGTATAATCTTCAGGGCGGCTACAGTGCTGTCGCTGCCCGCACAAAATATATCGGAAGTGAATCCCTGCTCGGGTATCTGAGGTTTTTCGCCGCGGCAACCTAAATGCGGGTAAGCATATAGTGCAGCTTCGCTGTGACCCGGAATATCTATCTCGGGAACAATCTCTATGCCGAGCCGGGCGGCGTAATTTACAATCTCGCTTATATCGGTTTTGCTGTAATATCCTTGTTGCTCCGGGCCTGATGCCACATATCCTCCGGTGAGGCACAGTTGGGGAAAAGCGTCAATCTCTACGCGCCATCCCAGCCCCTCGGTAAGATGCCAGTGAAACCGATTCATTTTCATCATCGACATCAGTCGAAGATACTTTTTGATTGTTGATACCGATTGGTACTGCCGGCCCGAGTCGAGCATAAAAGCACGCCAAGAGCATCGCGGCTTGTCGATAATGCTCATCTTCAACGGCACACTGTCGGCATCGAGCAGCTGGCTCAATGACTGAAGGGCATATATGCAACCACGGTAGTCGGCGGCCTCTATGTGTGCAATGCAGGAGTCAAACTCCAGTCGGTACGATTCGCTACTTAAGCCCTCTCCGCAGTGAGTCACGGCAGTTACTCTCGCTCGGGGCTCAATGATGGCAATCGTGCCGCTATCGGGTACATTTTTTTCATCAGGCACGGCCAACACTATCGCCACACTTTTGGGTACGGGGCATTTGATTGCCGATTCGTTCACGTACGACGGAGTGGGGAGTATATCTACATCGGCTGCTGAACTCAGTGCCGCAACCGTAATGGTAGCCGCTGTACACAATATGCGCCGGCGGTATTTACGTATCGCTCTCGCCTTCACTTATTAGAAAAGGTATGCGGCGGTAACCGTCCAGTAGCGGTTGCGTCCGGCCACATCGCCTGCGCCGGTAACACCTACGGCTTTAAGCGCTTTGGTCATGCCTATTCCGTATGAAGCTCCAACCTGGAGGTGCTGAAACAGTTCTACGCCGAAGCCGAAATCCCACGAGGTGTCGAATTTGCGGTTGCGTATACCTTCCTTTACCGCGCGGCCGCTGGTGAGTACGGCGAAATCGGGGCCGGTGAGAAGGTAGGGGCGAACTATCTTGTTGACCAACGGTATGTTGATGCGCCATTTGAAATGCAGGGGGAGCGAAATATAATCGCGGTTGTCGTTGATGAGCTCTTCATTTTCCATCCACTTGGCGTTGCGACGGGTGTACATGAGCGAAAGATCGAGACCGAGACCGCTGACGGGTGCTGTGAATTCCATCATCACGCCGCCTGTGAAGCCGGCGCGGTTGTGGGCGTCGAAGAGGTCGCTGCTGAAGTGCATTGAGTTGACATTAATACCGGCTTTTACGCCGAAGCGAAGCTGTGCGTTGGCCGATGAAGCGCATGTGATAGCCGCGAGGGCTACGAGTACTGTTGCAAGAATTTTTCTCATAGCGAATTATTTTTCAAAAAATTGTATTGACGTGTTCTGGAGTGTGACAGGGCCGTCGAGTGTCTGATTGATGAGTATCACCACTTCGTCGGTAAGTTCGGATTCGGGCAATATCACTACTCTCGGATCGGGCATTGCCTGAATGTTGCCGAACTCACCCTGAGGGAGCGCGTGCCATCCGTCGGCGGCGTGAACCACCACAGTATATTTGTATATTTTCCCGGACTCGGGCCCGGGTGTATAGATGAATCCGCCCACGGGCCGCTTTTGGTCGAGCCGGTAATATATGGCCGCGGAGCCACCGGTCTCAATCATGTCGGTGTGTGCGATGGCTATCGGGGAAATCGTGTCGATTAAAGATGTAACTTCATCGGTGATTTGCGGGAGGGAGTAGATGCCGTTGATGGTGATGTGGGGTGTGGCACGGGTGTTTATTACCTTTACACTCACCGAGTCGACTGCCGTGGGCTCGAATGTGAGTATGCGGCGGTGGCCTATGGTAGTGCCCTGCGCCAGGGTGCGCGCTACGCCGTCGGTATAGCCGAGCACTTCAAAGAGCTCTACACGCTGCCCCTTGGTGATATCTTCCGAAAGGCTCACGGCATTTATTACGGGGCGCCGGGTGGCGGTGAGGTCGTGGGTGAAACCGGCATCAATCCAGTTTTTAAGCTCCATAAGCCGGATTGAATCGGCCTGAGCTATGAGGCCGCGTCGGTCGGGCGGCACGTTGAGTAGAAGCACCGAGTTGCGGCCTACCGACTGGAGATAGATGTCGGCAAGCTGTTGAAGAGATTTGGGTTGCTCCGTCGGGTGGTAAAACCATCCCGGGCGTATGCTCACATCCACTTCCGATGGCCACCAGTAGAGTCTCGATGCTTTAGCGAGCAGATCGCGGCTGCCAAGGTCGTGCGACATTTCGTTGATGCCGAGCGCCTGTTTCACCGAGTCGGCTTCGGGAAAGATAGATGGGGTGAGGGGAGTGACGCTCCATTCCGTCTCGCGGCCCACGCCCCCCTCGTTGCCTACCCAGCGAACGTCGTCGCCTGTAATGGCGAGCACTGCCTGAGGCTGAAGGGTACGCATCACCTCGCGGAACCGCAGCCAGTCGTACTCCTGACGTTTGCCGTTGGGCCCTTCGGCGCAGGCACCGTCGAACCATACCTCATCTATAGTGCCGTAGTTGGTAAGCAGTTCGGTGAGCTGCGCCACAAACATATCGTTGTATCGGGGGGAGTCGCCGTAGCACGAAGCGTTGCGATCCCAGGGAGAGAGGTAAATGCCCATCTTCATGCCGTATTTGTCGCATGAGCGGCGCAGGTCGGCCACCACATCGCCTTTGCCGTTGCGCCATGACGATGATGCTACCGAGTGATTGGTGGTCTTGGTGGGCCAGAGGCAGAAGCCGTCGTGATGCTTGGCGGTGAGAATCACCATATCGAAGCCTGCATCGTGCAATGTTTTCACCCACTGGTCGGTATCGAGGTCGGTGGGATTGAAAAGGTCGGGGTTTTCAGAGCCGTCGCCCCATTCGCGGTCGGTGAAGGTGTTTATGCCGAAATGTAAGAACGCGGTGAGCGGTCGTTGTTGCCAGAGCAGCTGTTGCTCATTGGGTACGAGGTTGGCCGCTATGGCCACACGTTGTGCCATGTCGGCATCGGCCGGTATGTCGACTACCTTAGTTACAGAGGCAGATGCCGCAATACATGCAATGCCAAGCAGTGATAATGTGAAGCTGTGTTTCATAAAGTGGTATCAGTTAACGGTGATGGGTATTGAAAGCGAATAGGATCGTCGTACTGCTCCTGGGCCTGACGCAGCAGATGAAGCATCCGGCGGGTAATATTGGCGGTGCCCGGCTCGCCATATATATTGTGCATTTCGGTAGGGTCGGCCTCAAGATCGTATAGCTCCAAGGTATCGATATCGTTGTAGAAATGCACAATCTTGTAGCGGTGGGTGCGTATGCCGTAGTGGCGTTTCACCTGGTGCTCAGCGGGGTATTCGTGGAAATGGTAGTAAACGTACGGACGCCACTCGGCCGGCTGCTCTCCGCGCAGAAGCGGCAGCAACGATACGCCCTGCATGTCGGCCGGAATCTCTACGCCGGCAAGGTCGAGGAATGTGGGGGCGTAATCGATGTTCTGCACCATTGAGTCGATGTCGCCGTGCGCTGCAAATCCTTTTGGCAGGCGCATGACCAAAGGGGTGCGGAGCGACTCTTCGTAGATGAATCGCTTGTCGAACCATCCGTGCTCGCCCATATAGAATCCCTGGTCGGAGGTGTAGACCACGAGGGTGTTGTCGTCGAGGCCATGGTCGCGCAGATAGTCGAGCACGCGGCCCACGTTGCGGTCAAGCGAGGCTACGGTCTTGGCATAGTCGCGCATATAGCGCTGATATTTCCACACGGCAAGCGAGTCGCCCGAGAGACTGTCGGCATAGAAGCGGTCGATAATAGGCTGATAGAATTCATCCCAGCGTGCGCGCTGCGCGGAGTCCATTCGGCCGGTCATATACAGATAGTTGGGAGTGAGGCGTGAGTGAGAGTCGGGGCGCCACATCTTCAGGTCGTATACCACATCCATGTCGTGCGGGCTGGCAATCGACATTTCCTGTTCGGCCGCGGCCCGGCGCCCGGCATAGTTGTCGAAGAAATTTTCGGGGAGGTCGAAAACGCGGTCTTCATACAGGTCGAGGTCGCAGGTGTCGGCCATCCAGTTGCGGTGTATTGCCTTATGATGTATGAGCAGGCAGAAGGGGCGTGAGGGGTCGCGCTGTGTCTCGAGCCAGTCGATAGCTTTGTCGGAGATGATGTTGGTGAGGTATCCGTGGTGGGTCACGGTGTCGCCCTGCATGTTTATGAAGTCGGGCTGGTAATAGTCGCCCTGACCCGGTACTATTTCCCAGTGGTCAAATCCGGTGGGGAGCACATGCAGATGCCATTTGCCTATCAGGGCAGTCTGGTAGCCTGCCTGCTGCAGGTATTTGGGGAATGTGGGCTGTGAGGCGTCGAATGTGGAGAATTCGTTTGAGAGGAATCCGTTGGTGTGGCTGTGTTTGCCGGTGAGCATGCAGGCTCGAGAGGGGCCCGAAAGCGAGTTGGCCACAAAACTGTTGGTGAAACGCACACCGTCGGCGGCAATGCGGTCGAGATTGGGGGTGGATATATGCCGGCGGTCGTAGGCACTCATCATCTGTGCCGTATGGTCGTCGGTCATTATATATACAATGTTGGGCCGTTGGGCCGGCTTATGCTCGGGCCCGGCGGTTGTGGCTGCCGCTGTTGCCGTGGCCATTGCCGTGAGCGCCGCGCCGTGAAGTAATAAATCGGTGTTCATATATCGGTATCAGTATGATTTAAGGAGTATTACCATTGCACGGTGACGGAGGCGCAGGCCATCGAAACACCGGCGATGGGCGGATTGAGTTTGCTTACGGTAACGCTTCCGCCTTCGATTTGGGAGAAGCGCGAACACACTGCCTCGATGATGCGGCCGCATACCCTCTCTATGAGCTTCGATGGGGTGGCCATGGTATGCCGGATTATGTCGCAGAGTATCGAATAGTCGACCGTTTGGTCGAGACGGTCGGTGAGTGTGGCCTGCACGGCCGGGTAACGTATACTCAGGGTCACCTCATATTCGGCACCCACAGTGCGCTCCTGAGGCATCACGCCATGAAAGGCGTAACAACGCATTTTATCTATTGTGATGGTAACTGATTGGTTCATGGCTGGGGTTGAGGCGGGATGGTCAGCGGCGCGAGCGAGTGCGGGTTTTACGGCGGTCGTTGCCCCCCTTCTTGCGCCCCTGATTGCCGGCGAGAGCCTGCCGGGCTCCTACGTTACGGCCCATCATATCTTCGTCGGGGCGACCCATGTCGTCAACAAGTACAAAGTCGAGTTGCTTCTTCTCGAGCGAGGCGCGGGCTATCTTCACTTTAACCTCATCGCCAAGACGGTAGCGAACGCCGCGACGCCGGCCTACGAGGCAGTAATTCTTTTCATCGAAATCGTAATAGTCGTCGGCGAGATCGCGCATTGGCACGAGACCCTCGCACATATTCTCCGACAATTCTACGTATAGGCCCCATTCGGTGACTCCGGATATTACGCCGTCGTAAACCTCTCCGAGATGGTCGGCCATAAACTCCACTTGCTTGTATTTTATGGATGCGCGTTCGGCATTGGCGGCGAGCTGCTCCATTTCCGACGAGTGTTTGCACTGGTCTTCGAGCTTCTCTTTGTTGACGCTGCGGCCTCCGGCCAGGTAGCGCTCGAGGAGGCGATGCACCATCATGTCGGGGTATCGGCGTATGGGCGATGTGAAGTGTGTGTAATATTCGAAGCCGAGGCCGTAGTGACCGACATTGTCGGTAGAATAAATTGCTTTGGCCATGGAGCGTATTGCCAGAGTGGAGAGGAAATTCTCTTCGCCTTTGCCCTTGACGTCGGCGAGCATGCGGTTGATGGAGCGGTTGACTTCGCGCGCAGAGCCTGTGTCTTTGACCTTAAAGCCGAATGTACGGGCTATCTTGCTCAGGTCGGCCAGCTTGCCTGCATCGGGCATGTCGTGTATACGGTATACGAAGGCTTTGGGTGTCTTGCGGCCTGATGTGCGGCCTATGGCGGCTGCTACTGTCTTGTTGGCCAGCAGCATAAATTCTTCGATGAGTTTGTTGGCATCTTTGCTCTCCTTGAAATAGACGCTTACCGGATGGCCTGCCTCGTCGATTTCGAACCGCACTTCGCGGCGGTCGAATTCAACCGAGCCGTTTTCGTAGCGCTCTTTGCGAAGCTGTTTGGCGAGAGAGTCGAGGGTGAGAATCTCCTGTGCGTAATCGCCCACGCCGGTCTCTATAACTTGCTGCGCCTCCTCGTAGGTGAAGCGGCGGTTTGACTTGGTGACTGTGCGGCCTATGCGGTACGATTTCACTCGGGCCTGGGCGTCGAGCTCGAAGATGCATGAGAAGGTGAGTTTCTCCTCGTCGGGGCGCAGGGAGCATATGCCGTTTGACAGGTGCTCGGGGAGCATAGGCACAACGCGGTCAACAAGGTAAACCGAGGTGGCACGTTTCTGGGCCTCCTTGTCGAGGAGCGAGTCGGGGCGCACGTAGTGGGTAACGTCGGCTATGTGCACTCCTACTTCGTAGTTGCCGTTGGGGAGAGTACGGAGCGAGAGCGCGTCGTCGAAATCTTTGGCGTCCTTCGGGTCGATGGTGAATGTGGTGACCTCGCGCATATCCTCGCGCAGGGCAATCTCCTCAGGTGTGATTCCGGCACCGATTTTCAGCGCGGCCTTGTCAACATTTTCGGGATAGCGGTAGGGGAGGCCGAACTCGGCCAGGATGGCGTGCATTTCGGTGGTGTTCTCGCCGGTGAGACCGAGTACGTCGACTACCTCGCCGATGGGATTTTTGGCATCGTCGGGCCATGATGTGATGCGCACTATGGCTTTCTGGCCCGTGGTGGCGCCCTTGAGTTTTGCGCGGGGTATTATGATGTCGGTGGCAAGGAACTTGGAGTCGGTCTGCAGATATGAGTACTGACGCTCCACGTGTATGGTGCCTATGAAGGTCTGGTCTTTCTCTTCGATTATCTCTATCACTTCGGCTTCGGGTTCGACACCGCGGCGTGCGGCCGACACGAATACCTTAACGCGGTCGCCGTTGAGGGCGTGCATGGAGTTGCGCTCGGCTACGAAGATTGATTCGGAGTCGGTATCGGTGACCACGCTGTTTTTGCCGTTGCTGCGGCGCACGAATGTGCCGGTGACAACGTTGCTGCGCTGCGGCGCCTTGTATTTGCCGGGCGATACCTCTATGAGGTCGCCGTCGTAAGCCATCTCGGCCAGCTGCATGGCTATGGCGCGGTGCGCGGCGGGCGAGTCGGCTCCTATTGCGTAGGCTACCTGCTTATAATTGAATGTGGCGTTTTTCTGACGGGATATATAGTCGCGCACCTCGGCTACGAGATTGCGTGTAGAGCGTGATTTTGGTTTTGAGGTTGTGGGTTTCTTTGCCATAATTTATAGTTGCTATAGGGTTATAACAGCGGTGCAGGCCTCTAAGTTATGTAAAAATGCTGGTACTGCAAGATGGCACCGGCATTTTTTAGTGGTAATTTATTCGATTCGTGTGCCAATATAGCCCGAAATAATCAGGCGTCGATATTGGCGTAGTTGGCGTTTGCCTCGATGAAGTCGCGGCGTGGTGCCACATCTTCGCCCATGAGCATCGAGAAGATGCGGTCGGCCTCGGCAGCGTCGGAGATGTTAACTTGCTTGAGGAGACGGTGTTCGGGCGACATGGTGGTGTCGCGGAGCTCTTCGGCGCTCATCTCGCCCAGACCTTTGTAACGCTGTACTTTGGTCTTGTCGCCATACTTGAGTATGAACTGCTGCACCTGCTGGTCGGTCCAGCAATATTCCTCCACTTTGCCGCGTGTGCATTTAAACAACGGGGGGGTGGCGAGGTAGAGGTAGCCGTTTTCGATGATGGGGCGCATGCGGCGGAAGAAGAAGGTCATGAGCAGGGTGGCGATGTGCGAACCGTCGACATCGGCATCGGTCATGATAATAATCTTATGGTATGCGAGCTTCGAGATGTTCACCTCCTTGGGGTCGTCGTCGGTGCCGATGGTTACGCGCATGGCGCGGAATAGGCTGGTGATTTCCTGATTCTCGAATATGCGGTGATCCATGGCTTTCTCCACGTTGAGTATCTTTCCGCGTAAGGGGAGTATGGCCTGGTGGGTGCGGTCGCGGCCCTGTTTGGCGGTACCGCCTGCCGAGTCACCCTCGACGAGGAAGAGCTCGCAGTCTTCGGCCGTGCGGCTTGAGCAGTCGGCGAGCTTGCCGGGAAGTCCGCCGCCGGTGAGGGGCGATTTGCGCAATACGTTTTTGCGGGCATTGTAGGCTGCGTGACGTGCCTGGGCGGCGAGTATCACTTTCTCTACTATGGTTTTGGCCTGACGGGGGTGTTCCTCGAGGTAGTTGCGCAGCGCTTCGCTTACGGCGGTCTGCACGGCGCCTATCACTTCGCTGTTGCCGAGTTTGGTCTTTGTCTGACCCTCGAACTGGGGCTCCATCACTTTTACCGATACAACGGCGGTGAGGCCCTCGCGGAAGTCGTCGCTTGCCACATCTATTTTTACCTTCTCGAGCATTTTGTTGTCTTCGGCATACTTCTTAAGTGTGGCAGTGAGGCCGCGACGGAAGCCGGTGAGGTGCGTGCCGCCCTCTATGGTGTTGATGTTGTTGACAAACGAGTATACGTTTTCGTTGTAGGTGGTGTTGTAGGTCAGGGCTACCTCTACGGGTATTCCCTGGCGCTCGGTGTTGAGATGTATTACATCCTCTATGAGGGGCTCCTTGTTGGAGTCGATATACTCCACAAATTCGCGGAGACCGTCTTTGGAGTAGAAGGTCTCGCTGCGGGCTTCGCCGTTTTCGTTAACCTCACGCAGGTCGGTGAGCGTGAGTGTGATTCCGGCGTTGAGGAAGGCCAGGTCGCGCAGGCGGTTGGCCAGCGTGTTGTAGTCGTAAATGGTTACGGTAAATATCGAGTCGTCGGGCAGGAAGGTAATCGATGTGCCGGTGTGGTCGCTCTGGCCAACGATCTGAAGCTCTGTGGTGGGTTTGCCGCAGGAGTATTCCTGTACGTAAGCTTTGCCGTCGCGGTGTATCTCGGCACGCAGATAGGTTGAGAGCGCGTTGACGCAGCTTACGCCCACGCCGTGCAGACCGCCCGATACCTTATACGAGCCTTTGTCGAACTTGCCGCCGGCGTGAAGCACTGTGAGCACCACTTCGAGGGCGCTTTTGTGCTCCTTCTCGTGCATGTCAACGGGAATACCGCGGCCGTTGTCAACCACCGTTATCGAGTTGTCGGCATTGATGGTCACGTCGATATGGCTTGCAAATCCGGCGAGAGCCTCGTCGATAGAGTTGTCGACAACCTCATATACCAGATGGTGCAGACCTTTGAATGAGATATCGCCTATATACATGGCCGGGCGCTTGCGCACGGCTTCCAATCCTTCGAGCACCTGTATGTTGCTCGCACTATACTGCTTAGATTCGTCTTCTAATTCTGCCATCGAATGCTTATGGTTTGTTACTCTTGGTTACGTGTAATAATGGTGAAATCGGCGTGGCCGAAAATCTTAACAAAGGTACGAAAAATTTCGCAATCGGGCAAATTTTGGGAGTTGGGACGTTTGAGGTTGTTAATTGTGAAAAAATGCAAAAATATTGCCGGGTTTGTTGCATCGTAACGAAAAACTCCTTACCTTTGCAACGCTTTTCAGAAATCGGGGTGTAGCTCAGTTGGTTAGAGTACGCGTCTGGGGGGCGTGAGGTCGCTAGTTCGAGTCTAGTCACCCCGACAAAGAGAAAGAGCGTTATCGCTCTCAACTGCAAAAGCCAAAGCGCTGAAATCCATACGGATTCCGGCGCTTTTTTCGTGTCGGCCCGATAATTACACCGAGGCGGGAGGACTAATTGTAGGAACTATTTGCAATTAGTTCTGAGTGGCGGCTATCCATTCTCCTGGCGCTTTACGAAAGAAAAGGTTGCCGGCCGGTGTGGCGGGCAACCTTTGAGGAGAGGGAGAAAATGAAAAATTATTATTCTTGAGGTTGTTGCTGTATCTGATTGTTGTGCCTTACATGTATGGGCTTAACGGCGGGCGTGGTGACCACGACGCTGAGCGTCGGCTTTCTTCTGTTTGGGATGGTTGCCTTTGTGGCTTTTCATTTTTTTGCCCATCATGGGGTTGTCAATGTAGTTGTTTTCGAGAAACTGTGTGTACTGCTCGGGGGTGAGTATGTTTTTGACCTGAGTGAGGTAGTTCTGGCGCACGTTGTGCATCATCACTCGGGGCGATACGGTGGTGTCGGCCTGCTGCTCACGAGCGGCTTTCATTACTTCGCGCGGAGTGGGTATGGCTGCTATGGCTTCCTGCTGGGTGGCAGTGAGGTTGAGGTTGGCAAAGGGGTTATACTGTGCTGAGTCGCGGCGAGAGTCACAACGGCGGTCTTTTCTTTGTTTGTGACATTTTTTCTTACCGCCGGGGGCGCGGCACTCGGTGCTGTCAGACTGACATCTCTCGGGCTTGGCGGCCATGGCCGAGGTTGATACGGTGAGTACTGCCAAAGCGGCGAGTGCGATTGATAAAATACTTTTTTTCATAAGGATATTGTTTATTTAAAGAATGAATATTGTAATTATGCGTTGGTTTTTTCGTTATTACTATGACAAACTCGGTGAGCTAAAGTTTATTTGCTATCGGCGAGTTTTAGCAATTTTTATAGCAATCGTAAATTTTTGTTTTTATATTTGCCTTACAAATACTTATATACCATGCTTAAAATCATATACCATGCTTAAAATCACAAATCTTATTGCAGCGTTATTTATATCGGCAGCGGTAGCGTCGGCTGCACCCTCCAATCCGTGTGAGGGGTTGTTGCCCAAACCCTCGTCGGTAGTTGTCGAAAAAGGGAGTTACAACGTGCCTGCCATGCCGCTCACCATACGTATATCGGGCCCCGAGGCCGATGCCTTGTCGGCCTTGGCTGAGAGCTACGGATTCAAACCCGTTGCCCGTGGCAAAGCTGATGTGACGGTGAGCTACGGCACATCGGCCACAGCCGAGGGCTACACTCTTAAGGTTACGAAACGGGCCATCGAAATCAAGGCCGAAGGCGCTCCGGGTGCATTCTACGGGCTGCAGTCGCTCCGGCAGATGCTCGATGCCGGTATGCCGCAGTGGAATTGCCTCACCCTTACCGACTCGCCGCGTTTCCCTTACCGCGGTCTGATGGTCGACGTGAGCCGCCATTTCCGCACCATACCCTTTCTGAAGAAGCAGATCGATGCCATGGCACGGCTGAAGATGAACAATATGCACCTGCACCTCACCGATGCCGCCGGCTGGCGCATGCCCGTGGAGAGCTATCCCAAGCTCAATTCGCAGGCGGCGTGGCGCCCGCAGGTGAAGTGGAGCGACTGGGTTGCCGCCGGAACACCTTACGCCGAGGAGGGCCAGCCCGGTGCCTACGGCGGATATTACACCAAAGATGAGCTTCGCGGCCTCGTGAAGTATGCCGCCGACCGCCACATACGCATCATACCCGAGATAGAGATGCCCGGCCACAGCGAGGAGGTGGTAGCCGCATATCCCGAGGTGTCGTGCTCAGGCCAGGGTGGCGACCTGTGCCCCGGCAAGGAGGCTACCTTTGCCATGCTTGAGGCTGTGCTCGACGAGGTTATAGATATATTCCCATCCGAACTGATACATATAGGCGGCGACGAGGCTTCGAAAGGCGCATGGCACAACTGCCCCGACTGTAAGCGCCGCATGGAGCAGCAGGGTCTGGCCGACGTCGACGAGCTGCAGAGCTACCTTATAAAACGGATTGAGCAGTATGTCAATTCAAAAGGACGCCGCATAATCGGCTGGGACGAGATTATAGACGGCGGTATCGCTCCCGACGCCACCATAATGTCGTGGCGCGGTACCGAGGGAGGCAACCGAGCCATGACCGAGGGTCACGATGTGATAATGACCCCTGTGGGATACTGCTATATCGACTACTGTCAGGACGCACCCTTCCGCGAGCCCGTGTCGATAGGCGGGTATACCCCCTTGCGGCTTGTCTACTCATTCGAGCCGGCCGACACCGCTCTTTCGGCCGAAGCGCTCAATCACTTGCTCGGTGTACAGGCCAATCTCTGGGCCGAACAGATCACCACCGATTCGCATGCCGAATATATGTACTATCCGCGCACGTACGCCATAGCCGAGATAGGCTGGAGTGCGGCGCAGAAAGATTACGACGATTTCCACCGTAGGGCGCTGATGTTCAATCATCTCCTCGACTCGCTCGGCTATGCCGTGTTTGACCTCGACAATGAATATGGAGAGCGTCGTGAGAGCCTGACGCCCGTCAGACACCTCGCCCTCGGTGCCCCTGTGACCTACACAACACCCTATCACGAGAAATATCCCGCGCAAGGCCCCTCAACCCTCACCGACGGACTGCTCGGCGGTTGGAGCTATGGCGACAAGCGCTGGCAGGGTTGGCTCACCGACGTTGACCTTACCGTCGATTTAGGCCGGGAGCAACCCATACACACAGCCACCGCCTCGTTTATGCACTCGCCCGGCGCATGGGTACACCTGCCGCAGAGCGTCATCTTTGAGGTCAGCTCCGACGGGGTCAACTTCACCCCCGTGGGGCAGGCATGGTGTGATGTGGCCGACGACTATCAGTCGATTACCATGAAGCCCTATACAGCCGCCTTCAACGCCACCGGCCGCTACCTGCGTCTGCGTGCCGAGCGCAATCCGCGCCCCGGAGCCTGGCTCTTCCTCGACGAAATAATAGTGAACTGAAGTGCTGTCAGCGGTATATATTATTAAGATAATCCAATTTGATGATGAGATCAAAACTATAAAATATATAAGACGATGAGACACTTTGTTGCCATATTTACAGTCTGTTTTGCCTGCGTGTTGGGCTACTCTCAAGACGTGGAAAAGGATGTCTCTATTGGTATATCGCCTTCTGATGAGTTTACCGATTCGGTATGCTCGGCGTGGATGCCACATAATTTTTGCTTGAATAATGCAGACGTGAATCAACTGTCGGGTATTTTATGGTCGGTTGAGATACCAATGGCTGACGGAAGTGTTAAGACATTGTCTTTTGAAAATACAGATTGCATTGGTATACCAGCCATTGAAAATCCCAAAGAATATTCTATAATAGATAATAAATTTATTCGAGGTTCTGTGTTTTGCAGGTTCACAGCAGGTGGTAAGGAAAGCACTATTACTTTTCCGCTCAAACTCACACTTAAACCTATAATAGTAAGTGTGACTGAACCTATATTTACACAGCGCACTGACAATGAGAGATTTTATAATGCATATTTTGTCGTAGAGTATTATGGTGCTAAATACTTGCTGCGTGAAAGGGAAGAAATAGATGCAATTCCGGTTAATACTGAGATTATAAGACAGGCTCCCATTGCTGAAGTTTTAATACCAGACATTCCTATGTTTGCGGGCATTTTTTATATTACCGCTTCGAATGAATATGGAGAAGCGAAATGGGAATATTGGTTTAATGACGATTTCACAGCATCATTGCCTTCGCTGGAATGGGATGGTAATAATATAGAATCGGTATATGTCTATGACATGTCGGGCATGGTTGTGTTGAGTTCGGCTACGCTTGATTGCCTGGATGAACTGCCCCCCAATATTGTGTATATAGTGAGAATGGTAGGTTCAGACGGCCTTATAAAGACCGTAAAATATATAAAAAGATAGTTTATAGTCTTGAGGAATACATGGAGAAATTAACTTGAAATAATTGAGGAAAAATTTCCGTATAGTGTAGCTTAATTGTAAATTTGTGCATTGTTGAAAATCTTCATTACTCAATTTTTTCAAATATGAAAAAACATAATTTCTACGCAGGCCCGTCGATACTGCCCCAGTATACGATTAAGAATACGGCCGAAGCGATTATCGACTTTGCCGGTACAGGGCTGTCGGTTCTCGAAGTGAGTCATCGCAGCAAGGAGTTTCAGGCTGTAATCGACGAGGCTATGGCCTTGGTCAAAGAGCTGCTTGAGGTGCCCGAGGGCTACAGTGTGCTCTTCCTTGGCGGAGGCGCTTCGATGCAGTTCTGCATGGTGCCCTACAACCTGCTTGGCCGCAAGGCATCGTATCTCGACACCGGCACCTGGGCTTCAAACGCCATAAAGGAGGCACGGCTGTTTGGCGAAGTTGATGTTGTGGCCTCGTCGAAAGAGGCCAACTACACCTATATCCCCAAAGACTACGTTGTGCCTGCCGATTCCGACTATTTCCACTTCACTACCAACAATACCATTTACGGTACAGAGACCCGCAAGGATCCCGACCTCAACGTACGCCTGGTAGCTGATATGTCGAGCGATATCTTCTCGCGCCCCGTCGATGTGTCGAAATACGATATCATCTATGCCGGCGCTCAGAAAAATCTCGCTCCGGCCGGCGTGACTCTCGTGATAGTGCGCGACGACGCTCTCGGTCATGTTGACCGCGCCATACCTACAATGCTCGATTACCGCACACATATAAAGAAAGGTTCGATGTTCAACACCCCTCCGGTGCTCCCCATCTACTCTGCTCTGCAGACATTGCGCTACTACAAGCAGTTGGGCGGACTGGCCGCTATCGAGAAACTCGACCTCGAGAAAGCCGCGCTGCTCTACGAGGCCATCGACTCGTCGAAAATGTTTACCGGAACCGTTACCGACCCGGCCGACCGCTCGATAATGAACGTATGTTTCGTAATGACTCCCGAATACAAGGAGCTGGAGAAAGAGTTTGTTGACTTTGCAGCCACCAAGGGTATTGTGGGTATCAAGGGACACCGTTCGGTGGGCGGTTTCCGTGCATCGCTCTACAATGCAATGCCTATAGAGAGTGTACGCGTACTTGTCGACGCAATGAAAGAATTCCAAGCAAAGCACTGATATGAATGTACTTGTAGCTACCGAAAAGCCTTTTTCGAAAGAGGCTGTCGAGGCCATCCGCACCGAGATAGAGAAAGCCGGTCACACACTGTTGCTCCTTGAGCGCTATACCGACCGCGCCCAATTGCTCGAAGCCGCATCGAAGGCCGATGCAATGATAATACGTTCCGACAAAATCAAAACCGATGTGTTTGAGGCCGCACCCTCTTTGAAGATTGTGGTGCGCGCAGGTGCCGGATACGATAATGTTGATCTCGAAGCCGCCACCAAAGCGGGAGTGGTTGTAGAAAATACCCCCGGTCAGAACTCCAATGCCGTAGCCGAATTAGTGTTCGGTATGGCAGTGATGGCTTTGCGCAATATGTACGATGCCTCGACCGGCCGCGAGCTGCGCAACCGGCGTCTTGGCATACACGCATTCGGTCAGGTAGGCCGATGCGTGGCCCGTATTGCCAAAGGATTCGGTATGGAGGTGAGCGCTCTCGACCCCTTCTGCCCCGATGAGGTGATGGAGCAGGCCGGCGTACGCCCTGTGCACAGTGTTGAGGAGCTTTATGCCGGCAACGATGTAGTGAGTCTGCATATACCCGCCACGCCTGAAACTGTCAAATCGGTAGGCAAAGAGCTTATAGAGGCTATGCCCAAGGGTGCCCTGCTTGTAAATACCGCCCGCAAGGAGGTGATTGACGAAGAGGGTCTGGCCAAGGCTTTGGCCGACCGCACCGATATAAAGTATGTGGCCGACGTGGCTCCCGACAATGCCGCCGAGCTGAAAGAGCTTTATCCCGGACGCGTATTTTTCACCCCCAAGAAGATGGGCGCTCAGACAGCCGAGGCCAATGCCGGCGCCGGCATAGCGGCAGCCCGACAGATAGTGGCCTTTTTTGCCGACGGCACACGTCTGCATCAAGTCAATAAATAGCGTGCTATAGCATATACCATAGAGGGTACTCCAAAATAATCAATTTGGAGTACCCTCTATGGTTTTTGATATTTATTGTCGAACCGGCTCTTAATTAGCGGGTGCTATACGCTTAGTCGGGAGTATTACTCACCACTCCATCTCCACTGATTGACATCATCATTTAGAATCTTTTCATCCCAAGGGAAGAATGTTTCAATTTCGGTATAGAGGTCGTGCGAAAACTCTTTTACATCGTAAATCTTCTCATCGCCATCATAGCACTCCAACAATTCCACTAAATACGGGGCGCCCGGACATTTCATATCCACATTGCGGTATTCTGAGTCTCTGAGGGGGCCTATGCCCTCAACCCAGTAATCAACATAACTTTTGTAGCAGAACATTCTAACGGCAATTATTCTTACTGCGCGGAGGGTTTTGCCGCCAAGTACAATTGTGCCGGTGCTCTGTATATTAATATTTGTGTACCCCGCTACGCCATCTGAACATACTTCAAACGCCCTTATCCAACTATTTTGTGCATTCGGGGTTCCCGGGATGCTGTAATTGCCGAGTCTATATATCATGCCATTATCTTCATAATAGCTACCGCCCCACAGCATGGGGTTGGGCCAATCTTCGTCGCCGATAGATCTGGCCCATACTGTATGGCCTTCATGTGTGCCGTTTTTTTCGATTTTAAGCGAAAACCGGAAAGTTCCGTCAATGATACCCGACCATGTAGAATATCTGCGCAATACCCATCTTTTGCCTTCGGTAAAAATCGGGCGTATTTCAGCCGACAATGGCTCGGGGGGGAGTGAAGGCTTCACCTCACCGGTCTCATCGCCCTGAACGGGCGGCTCCTCGTCCTGA